>CALXTP010000074.1 GCA_944391435.1 uncultured Alphaproteobacteria bacterium
GGCAGCTGTTTGCCGAGTAGTGATGAATCTTATCAGCGTGTTTGCTGCCATGTCTATGCCTGCGGCGGAAGCGTATGATGCCGTTTTGCAAGCCTGGGGAATGAACTGGGTGGCCGGCATTTATGCTCTGGTCGGCGCGGCTTTCGTTGTGGCTGATACGCGCCGCAAACTCAGCGTTTTGCGCTGGTGCAGCGGGTTGGGACTGCTCGCCATGGCGTTCTTCGGAATTGCCATTTTCTGGGCGGCGCTGGCATCGGGTCATTATTGGCAGCTGGTTGGCATGATGTGGTTTACCATTTTGATGGCAACTTGCTTTGTTATCATGATGAGTTATTACGTTAGGACGGCGGTTGAGCGGCTGAAGACGGAATAAAAGAACTTTTGGCGCGGGATTGGCTTGAAATTTATATTTCAGGCGTCCGCGCTTTTTTATGTGCGTTTTTGAGGACTTTGTTTTTTATGCCGAGACGGGGGACAGATAAAAAACTTGCATTTGCTCCTTCGGCGCGTTATAGTTGGCTGAAATTAGGGATGAATGATGATTCGGCAGTTGGAAAGAGATGTAATATGGCAGAGAGCGATGAATATTATATGCGGCTGGCGCTGAAAGAAGCGCAAAGGGCGTTTGCCGAAGACGAAGTGCCGGTCGGGGCGGTGCTGGTGGCGGCGGACGGGAGCGTTTTGGCCGCGACGTACAATACTTCCGAGCACGGGCTGCATGCGCTGGCGCACGCCGAGGCGGTGGCGATGAGCATCGGGGCGGTTTCGCTGGAGCAGAAAAGGCTGTGGGACTGTACCCTGTATGTGACGCTGGAGCCGTGTACGATGTGTGCGGCGGCGGTTTCCATGATGCGCATCAGGCGGCTGGTTTACGGCGCCGCCAATCCCAAAGGCGGGGCGGTGGAAAACGGGGTGCGCTTTTTCCAATCTCCGGCATGCAACCACCGGCCGGAAGTCGTGTCCGGCGTGTTGGCGGACGAATGCGGCGGGCTGATGACGGCGTTTTTTCAAAATAAGCGGCGGGACGGTATGGCGGGCGGCGCAGACGGGCAGGCGGCGAAATAATCCTTGCATTTTCGGACGGGCATGGTAAACTCCCGGCTTAGTTTAGCTAAGCTTATGTTTTATTTTTTATCTTTAAAATTTTTGCAAGTATGAGAAATTTTGATGAAAATTTGCTCAAGGCAAGCGGTTTGTCGGCAGAGGATTTTTTTGCCGATGAAAAAAATCAACAAAACGTTATGGATGAAATTGCCGCATTTGGCGATGGCGAATTGACGGCAGCGTTCGGCAATCTGTTTAATCCGCCGGAAGGCGAGGACGCGTATCTGACGGGGAACGCTTTTTTTTCTGTGGAAGAAGTTCTGCGAATCGGAAAGGTTCCGGAAAAGGATATGCAGTTGAAAATTGTCCGCCACTCTCCGCGTGATGCGGTGGAAGCGCTTATCGGGCTCGGGCATTTGTGCGCAGAGGCCGAATGGGCGCTATTTAAACGCGATGCGGTTTTGTTCGGCGCGTATCTGGAACGGTTCCGCCCGTATCCGCGGACGTTTGAGCTGCTGGTGCGGGATGCTCTCGGCATAGCGGCCGATAACGTATGAAAAAAAAGCGCTTTCCTTCGGGAGAGCGCTTTTTTGGCGTTTTTTAACCGGGCGCGTCAGGCGCGGTTGTTTTTGCGGTAATCGTCAATTTTCTGACGGAGCGCGTCGTTGCCGCTTATACGGCGGGAAACGGTTTTTTGGTTTGGAGCGGCAGCTTTTTCGGCGCTGTTGTCCGCTGTGCGGAGAATCTGTTCGCCATGGGCATCGCTTTGGGCCGTATTGGCTTTTTGTTGTTCGTTCCGGCGTACCAGCTCCTGGGCAAATTCCATCTGCTTTTCTATAAATTCTGCCGGTGTGCGGTCTTTATCGGTGCCGTTGAGGCGGTGGGAGACGCGCTGCCCTTTTTCATCTTCTTTGTACAGGCTGGCGATTTCCCCCTCGGGCGTGTATTCAATGCCGAAAACGACTTTGTCGTAAACGCGCAGCTCGCGGCTCAGCAAAACGTCTTCTTTCTTGTTATCTATGGCAGAATATGTGCAACGAATGGTGGCGGGGACGTCGTCTATCCGGCAGTCAACGTATTTTTGGTTTAACAAGGCATCAATGTCTGACAGTTTGTGTCTCATTTTCCGTTCTCCTCTGTAAAGGCTTTCCGTTTCTCCTTTTGATATAGTATAACATAAAAAAAAGTAAATTTAAAGTCTAAAAAAAGAATTTTTTTATCCGGGCGAATATTGTGGTTATCCGGGGATATCGGGGCGAAAATTTTTTTATGTTGAGGGGATTTTTTATCCGAGCCGAGGAGCTGGGAATGAGGTAGAGGGAGGAAGGGGAGAGGGCGGCGGGTGCAGGTGTGTGGAGGGGAAAACGGGCGGGAAAGGAGCGGGGACGATAAAGGGCAGAAGGCAGATGGGGCAAGGAAAAGGGCGGGAGAAAAAGGACGGAGAACAGAGGAAAGTTTTTGTTTGATTTTTTTTTTGTTTTAAGTTATGTGTGAAGATAACTTTGTTTTTAACTTTCAGCAAAAGGATTGGACACGCTATGAAAATTTCAGCACAGCCGGTCAGAGGTACAAAGGACTATCTACCCGACGAGGCGGAACTTCGCGACTATCTGCAAAATAAAATTGCCGAAACTTACCGGCAATACGGTTTTCAAAAAATCGGCACGCCGGCCATGGAGGATATTGAAAGGCTGAATTCCAGCGACGGCGGCGAAAATCTGGCGATGATTTTCAAAATCCTCAAGCGCGGGCAAAAGCTTGACCTTGATAAAGAAAACCTGAGCGAGGACGATTTGGTGGACAGCGGTTTGCGCTATGACCTGACTATGCCGCTTTCCCGCTATTTTGCCAATAACCGGCAATATCTCAGAATGCCGTTTAAATCCATCCAGATTGACCGCGTGTTCCGGGCGGAGCGCCCGCAGCGCGGCCGGTATCGCGAATTTTTCCAATGCGATATTGACATCATCGGCGATGACAGCATTAATGCGGAGATGGAGCTGATTGCGGCGACAACGTCGGCGCTGACGGATATCGGCATCCGCGATTTTACCCTGCGCCTGAATGACCGGCGCCTGCTGACGGGAATGATTAAAAAAGCCGGCTTTAACGATGATGAAGTGGCGTCTGTTTGCGTGATTTATGACAAACTGGATAAAATCGGGGCGGACGGCGTTAAAGACGAACTGGCCGACCACGGGTTTGCCTATGAAAAAATTGAGGCGTTTTTGCAATTGGTAGAAAAGCTTTCCGGCGACGAGGACGAGGCGCTGGATTTGGCCCGCGATTTGACCGACGATCCGATGGTGGCGGAAAGGCTCAGGCTGATTATGCGGTTTGCACGGGCGATTTCTTCCTACAACTATGACGTGGTTTATGACCCGTCGCTGGTGCGCGGCATGGGGTATTATACCGGGCCGGTGTTTGAAATCGTCAGCCCGCATTTCGGCGGTTCCATTGCCGGCGGCGGGCGCTATGACAATATGATCGGCAAGTTTTTGGGCGAGAAAATCCCGGCGGTGGGTTTTTCCATCGGTTTTGAGCGAATCTGCGCCATCCTGCTGGAAACGGGCTATCGCCTGCCGGAAAAAGACAAGGTGGTGCTGGTTTACGACTCCCATGACGATTTTGTGGAAGTGGCTGACAAGGCAAAAGAATTTCAGGTCATGGGCATGTATGTGACCATGCTCAAACGCAGCAAAAAGCTCGGACGGCAGATTGACGCGCTGATTGCCGACAGCGGGTATAACTATATGTATTCTTTCGGCGAGGCCGATGAGCTGAAGCCGTTGAAAGGGAAGATTAAACGCTAAAACGGCGAAAAGGCGTTTTTTAGGCGGGGAGGTGCGGATTGCCCCGCTGTTTTTTATTCCGGCTATTATTGTCCCGGGCGGGGAAGGCCGGCATAGAGGCGGTAACAGCCGGGTAGCCAAAAGGCGCGGGCGGGGCAGCAGTGCCGGATGCGGCGGGAGGCGGCCATACCTTTCATGCGGCGGGTCGGCGGCCATACCTTTCATGCGGCGGGTCGGCGGAGGTAGATTTTAGTTTATATTCTGCATTTTGTGCTTTACATTCGCGGCGCTGACACTATTATGGCGGTATCTTGATTTATTGCAATAAGGAAAAGCTGATGTTTACAACCGTTTTTAATGTGACGATTGCCAGAGTGAAATATGCCTGCCGGGCTGCTTTTGGGGCAGGTAGCGGCGTTGCAGCCGGGGGAAACAATAACGGGAGCGCCTTGCCGGCGGCGGGGCGGCTGCGGCGGCGGGCTGCCGTGTTGGCGGCGGCGGCGTTTTTGGCTCTGCCGGCGATGTTTTGGGCGGTGCCGGCGCGGGCCCAGCTTAACGTGACCATCAGCGGTGCGCAACAGGCGCCGATTCCGGTGGCGTTTCCGAAAATTATTTCCGACAACAACGGGCTGGGGGCGTTTCTGGGGTTTTCATACGCCAATGAAGTGCGCAACGTGGTGCTTGCCGATTTGGAGCGCAGCGGATTGTTCCGCATTATCAACGAGCGCAGCTATATCCAGGATTTTAACAGCATAGAACAGCAGCCGGTGTTTGGCGACTGGAGGGTCTTGAACGCGCAAGTTCTGGTGCAGTCGGCCATTTTGGAAGAACAGGGCGAGGAGCTCAAGCTGCGGTTTAAGCTGTGGGATATCGTCAGCGAAAAAGAGCTGCTGTATGAAGTTTATACGGCAAACAAATCTGGCTGGCGGCGGCTGGCGCACTCCATGGCGGACGCTATTTATGAGCGGCTGACCGGCGATAAAGGGTATTTTAATACCGTCATTGCCTATATTTCCGAAAGCGGCCCGTCCAGCCGGCGCGTCAAACGCCTGGCGCTGATGGATCAGGACGGCGAAGGGCATGCCTTTTTGACGAGCGGTGCCAATCTGGTGCTGACCCCGCGCTTTTCGCCGGATATGAAGTATATCGCCTATCTTTCTTATATCAACAACAAGCCGCGGGTCTATCTCTATAATATGCAGACGCAGAGAACCGAATTGCTCGGCAATTTCCCGGGGATGACGTTTGCGCCGGCATTCTCTCCGGACAGCAAATATATGCTGATGAGCTATGCGAAAAACGGCGTTACCGATATTTATGAGATGAATTTGGAAACGCGCGAAAGCAAGAAGCTGACTTCGGGGCCAGCGATTGATACCAGCCCTAACTATTCGCCGGACGGCACGAAAATTGTGTTTAACTCTGACCGCGGTGGCAATCAGCAGATTTATGTCATGAACCGCGACGGCAGCGACGTGCAGCGTATCAGCTTCCGCCAGGGAAGCCGCTATGCAACGCCGGTTTGGTCGCCGCGCGGGGATTATATCGCGTTTACCCGTATGGAGGGCAACCAGTTTTATCTCGGCGTGATGTATCCGGGCGGTACCGGCGAGCGGACGCTGGCTTCGGGATTTTATCTGGAGGGACCGACATGGTCGCCGAACGGGCGCGTGCTGATGTTTTATCGCCAGAGCCGGGGGACGGCGACACGCAATGGCGAAACGCACTTGTATTCGGTGGATATTACCGGGACGAACGAGCGGATGGTGTTGACGCCGGCAGAAGGCAGCGATCCGGCTTGGTCGCCGCTGCTGTAGGGCGCGATGCGGTGCCGTGTGTGATGAAAAACGGTGCCGATAGCCGCAGGGTGCGATGAAATGCGGTGCCGATGCCCGTACATGGCTGGGGTCGTATGCTATAAAAAAAAAGAACCGCTTGGGGCGGCTCTTTTTTTGTGCTTTTTTCCGTTACCGGCGCGGACCGGGATGATGCGGTTCGGGCGGCGGAGGAGGTAGCGGGCGCGGCGGGCGGCGGTCATACCTTTCATGCGGCGGAGGCGGCGGATAGTCGCCTAAAAGCGGAAAGCTGCCCAGGCATGAATTCATGGATAACATCAAAATGCTGACGAGTGCGGCACCTGCGATTTTTTTCAAAATTCGTTTCATAATGTTTGCTTTTTTTAACGAGGTTCGGTCCTGTGGCCTAATCCTTCGCGAAACGGCCGGCTTAGCGCGGGCATTCCTGTTTTTTATAGAGATAAAAATATTTGTCTATATACAAGATAACACATTTTAGCCGGGATGGCAAGTGAAAATATCCAGGCTTGCGCGGCGGGGGTGCGGCATGCGTGAAAACGGGCGGCAAATGTAAAAAAATGCTTTACTTTTTATTTTTTTATGGTAATAAGGGCAGGCACTGTTAAGAAAGAGAATCTCTTTTGCGGGATAAACTCTTGAAACGGCGCAAATTTAATCCCGTGGGGGAACAGCCATGTTCGGACCACGGACCTTAGGATAAAAACAATTTTGAGAATTGAGGTTTTAAAATGGCTAAGTCTAAAAAGAAAATTTTAGGTTTAATCAAGCTTCAGATTCCGGCCGGCAAGGCAAACCCGTCTCCTCCGGTGGGTCCTGCGCTGGGTCAAAAAGGCTTGAATATTATGGAATTCTGCAAGGCGTTTAACGCAGCAACGCAGTCTTTGGAACCGGGCATCCCGACGCCGGTTATCATTACCGCCTACGAGGACAAGAGCTTTACGTTTATCACAAAGCTGCCTCCGGTTTCCTACTATATCAAAAAGGCGGCAGGCGTTAAATCTGCTTCCAAAACTCCGGGCAAAGAAGTAGCCGGCAAAATCACGATGGCACAGGTTAAAGAAATTGCCGAAGCCAAAATGCCGGATTTGAATTGTTCAACGGTTGAAGCGGCGATGAATATGGTCAAAGGACAGGCCGTTTCCATGGGTATTCAGGTAACGGAGTAAGGCCATGAGCGGAAAAAGATTAGTAAATGCTTATAAGAATGTAGATAAAAATAAAAGCTACTCCTTAAAAGAAGCCATCGCCCTGGTTAAGGCCAATGCGGTAGCAAAGTTTGACGAAACGATTGATTTGGCAATCAATCTCGGCGTTGATCCGAAATATGCCGACCAGATGGTTCGCGGCGTATGCGGCCTGCCGCACGGAAACGGTAAAACCGTCCGCGTTGCGGTTATGGCGCAGGGTGAAAAAGCCGATGAGGCGAAAGCTGCCGGTGCCGATATTGTCGGAGCAGAAAATCTGGTTGATTCCATTCTCGCCGGCAAGATTGACTTTGACCGCTGCATCGCCACTCCGGATATGATGGGGCTGGCCGGGCGCGTTGCCCGCGTTTTGGGTCCGAAAGGCCTGATGCCGAACCCGAAACTCGGCACGGTTACGACCGATGTTGCCAATGCCGTTAAAAAGGCAAAGGCCGGCGAAGTGCAATTCCGTGTGGAAAAGAACGGTATCGTTCATGCCGGTATTGCTAAGGCTTCGTTTGATGAAGATAAAATTTATGACAATGCCAAAACGTTTATTGAAACGATTTTGAAGGCCAAACCGCAGACGCTGAAAGGAACGTATCTGAAAAAGATTTCCATCAGCTCAACAATGGGTGTTGGCGTTCGCGTTGATGCTTCGGCATTGTAATAAAAGAAACTGTTTCAGAGCCGTGCGGCTGTGTGCCGGCAGTGATTTGAGGGCAACAGGCGCGGCGGCGGAATGAGATTGTTTTTGAGGGGAACGCTCCGGGGAAACTCCGGGGCGTTTTTTTATCCTTGTAACTTGAGAGAGGGTGCGCACCTGCAATGGCCGCGCCAGTGCCAGCGGCACCTGCAGTGGCCGCGCCACAGGCAACGGTTTGTCCTTTGGAGCGGAAGATAGGGAAGACAGAGAGAGGGGAGCCTTGCAATGACTAAAGAAAGAGGGCTGCAATGGTGGGAGAGGGAGAGCTTTGCAATGACTAAAGAAAGGGGGCTGCAATGGAGGGAGAGCCTTGCAATGACGGGAAAGGGAGCGACGGAAGGGGGAAAAATTTGATAACTGTTAAAAAAATGTTGCTTTAGAGTATGGTTTAACAATTATATAAACCATGAATGTATGCAACGAAGGAGTCGGATATGATAAAAGTTACTATCAACGGCAAGGCGCATCTGCTGAATATGGAGGCAACCCCGGCGGCAGAGGCTTTGCGGCAGCGACTGCCGATAACACTGCAAATGGAAGATTTGAACGGCAATGAAAAATATTGCTATATGGACGAGGTGCTGCCGGCGCAATCGGAGCGAATCGGGCGTGTCAATGCCGGCGATGTGATGTTATTCGGCGATGACTGCCTGGTGATTTTTTATAAAAGTTTCAATACGGCCTATACCTATACGCGAATTGGGCATATTCCCGATGAGGGGGAACTGGTGCAGGCGCTTGAGGAACAGGGCGTGTGCCAGGCGGTGTTTGAAGATGCGTGACCTGGTGCCGGTTGTGCGGCTGATGAGCGAGAGTGTGATTGTGTGGCAATAGCTCTCGGCAAAAACAATCCATCGGATTGTTTTTGCCTTGTGAGCCGCAATGGCTAATGGAAAATATGTTGCATGTGGAGGATTTCCCGGGGCGAGAGGAGCTTTTTTTTATGTAAAGAACGGGAATGAGGGAATTATCTGCGGGCAAATAAAAATAAGATTGAAAAGCGGGCCGGATAATCTGAAAAAAAAGCTTGACTCCGGCAGAAAAATCATTTAAATAGCGATTCAACTTGAACAGACTCGCTTTTAGCAGCTGTTCAGACTGTCCAAGACCGCAGGCGGCGGCCGGACGCGCTCCGACGGATAGCAAGATGTCATGTGCTTTGTAAAAAAAAGCCGGTTGGCGTTTTGTTTTGATGTTGGGCGGACGGTTTCCTTAATTTCCTGCGCAGACGGAGCATAAAAACAGATTTCATAAATCAATTTTTTCTCCTCCGGACAGATTTGGTGCTGCGTGCACCGCGCCGGTTTTTTTATTGCCCAAACCGGGGTGCCGACCATAGCCAGGGTACCAGGCAGAGCAGGGTACCAGGCAGAGCAGGGTGCCAGGCAGAGCAGGGCGGAGGCCAAAAGGCGGCCTTGCATCCGGGCGTTTGGCGGAAGGCAATGAAAACGGAGCGGAAACGCAGATGTTGTAAACGGTTTTACGGGGCAGGCGACTGCTGCCGCAAAATCAGATTTTTGGAGATAAGCAAGTGAATCGCGAAGAAAAAGCTGAACTCCTCAGCGAGATGAATGGACTGATTTCCGGCGCCGAAGCCGTGGTTATTTCCCATTACAGAGGGTTGACCGTGGCCGAAATGGAAGCTTTGCGGAAAAAAGCCCGTGAACTCGGCGCTGAGCTGAGAGTTACCAAAAACCGCATTACCAAACTTGCTCTTAAAGGGACGAACTTTGAGGGGCTGAACGATTTGTTCGCCGGGCCGACCATTATGGCTTATTCCTCTGACCCGATTTCGGCATGCAAACTCTGCATCCAGTTCGCGAAAGAGAATGAGAAATTCCTGGTTGTCGGCGGCGCTTTGAGTTCCGGAGTCCTGTCTATGGCTGAAATTGAACGGCTGGCAACTATTCCGTCTATGGATGAACTGCGTGCCAAAATTATCGGCCTGCTGCAGGCGCCGGGTTCCGCGTTGGCCCGCGTTACCAAAGCTTACAGCGAAAAAGAAGCTGCTTAAGCCCGATGAGTGCGTTCGGCCGGTACGGCGTTTTTTCTGGATTGCGGCTTTTCTGCCCGGGCGGGCGGGAGTGCAGGCAGTTTAGAACGGCGGCGTGAGGCCGGAAGGTAATGATAAAAAGATTTTGATAAAAAGTTTAATTTTAATTGGAGAAAAAAAATGGCCGATTTAGCCAAATTAGTTGAAGAATTATCTGCGTTGACAGTTATGGAAGCTGCCGACCTGTCTAAGATGTTGGAAGAAAAATGGGGCGTTTCCGCGGCGGCTGCCGTTGCTGCTCCTGCTGCCGGCGGTGCTGCTGCGGCGGCTGAAGAAAAGACCGAATTTGATGTTGTTCTTGTTGAAGCCGGTCCGAACAAAATCAATGTTATTAAAGAAATCCGCACAATTACCGCTTTGGGTCTGAAAGAAGCCAAAGATTTGGTTGACGGTGCGCCGAAGACTGTTAAGGAAGCTGCTCCGAAGGCTGAAGCTGAAGAAATCAAAGCTAAGCTGGAAGCTGCCGGTGCTAAAGTTGAATTGAAGTAATTTCCGGATTGATTTGTTTACAAATTGATTTCGGATTGCTTTGACGGCAACGATTATGAAGGGCCGCCCTGAGGGGCGGTTCCTTTTTTGTTATACAGAAAAAGCTCCCCTCTATGATGAGGGGAGCTGATAAAGTCCGGATAATGTTCCTACGTCCGGGGCGTGTTGCCTTTCCGAAACAGGTACCGGCGTTTGGGCAATGTGCCTGCTGGGAAACTGTCTTGAAATGCGCCTAAGTTGCCGGCAGGGGACGTAACAGCGGATAAGGCGTGTTTTGCCATAAATTTATGGCTTCGTCGCTGCCGCATTTGTACAACACGTCTACTGCCGCATCGGCCAGCGGATAGTGGCTGATGAAGTAGGTTATTTCCGCCTGGTTGCGCCGGTATATCAGCTCAATCTGCGCCTTGTCGCACAAGCTGTGGTTGGCCAGGTACAGCATTATCTCGCGGTGTTTGCCGCGTTTGATAAAGTGGACTTCCTGCTCGTCGTTGAAATAGTGCTTTTTGATATAAGCTTTTATTTCAGCGTGGATGCCAAGCTTTAGCAGCAGTTTTGCGCCTTCTTCGCAGAGCCAGTTTTTTGACAGGTAGCCCAGGAGTTCGGGGCGGTCATTGCGTTTTAACAGCAATTCCTGCCCGTTTTCTATCTGATAATGCTTGATGTAGCTTATCAGAACGGCAAAGGGCGCCAACTTGAAGAAGAAATCTTCCACTTCGTGATAAAAACGCCGGGTGCGGATATACTTTTCCAGCTTTTTACGGCTGCTGAAACGTATCATCTGCATTTGCCGGAGCTTTTGTTCTTCTGCCGGGTTGGCTTCGGATTGTACCAGGAATTCAACCTCGTCATAAGCGCCGCGCGTCATTATTTCCAGCTTTTCGCGTTCGTTTAAACGGCCTTTGGCGATAATGGCGCGGATGATTGCCGGGTTGCCGCGGCGGATTAAATCATAACGCGCAAACGGCGATATCCGGTGGCGGCGGACGTGATGCAATATCTCTTCGGGTTTGCCGTACCAGACAAGCTCCTGTTCGGTATATTGCGGCACATCGTGACGTTTCAGATATTTCATGACGGTGTTGTATTCGCCATGAGCCAAGAACAAAACCATCGTGCGGCCGGGGTCGGCGCTTGTTTCCAAGACGGCTTCCACAAGCTTGGGATGGTTGGTGCGGAATACTTCTATCTGCGCCGCTTCTTTCAAGCCATAGGCTTTGATGTAAAACAGGCTGATGTCCGATATTCCCCGCCGGATAAGCGGTTTTTCGGCCTTGGTGCTAAAGCGCGTCTTGACAACTTGAGACATCAGCTCCTGCGGTTCGGCGGAACGGATAAATTCCAGCTCCTGCTTTAAATTTTTTAGTTTCATAACGTTTGTGCCGCATACTTTACTCTGCGGGCTTTGTTGGTTTATAAAAATAGGGGATGATAATTTACATATTTTTATGCTGACGCGTGTATGGTAACGAATATTTTGGCTATTTGTCAAGCGTAAAAACGGCGCGGGGATAGTTTTTTAAAGGAGGGGGAATTGGGGCGGTTAATCGCAGATGGTACAGGGCGCGAGTGCCGGAAAGAAGGCAGAGCGTTAGACGGGAAAACGGCGGGTAAAATCTGTTGACAGGGCAGCGTTTTTTTAGTATACTCGTTTGTAAACGGGGGAAAATGCCGGAGGGAACTATTATGGCGAAAGATATCAAAAAAGATTTGGCAGCGGCGCGGCAAGATGCCGAAAACAGAATGCGCACGGTGGATTTTCAGGTGGATACGCTGAGCAACAGGACGGGTATCGGAGGTTATTTCTCGCCAGATGCCAATACACTGACGGTTAATTATGTTGAGGGCGAAGACAGCTTTAATTCGTGGAGCGGTAGTATGTCGCTTCTGATGCACGAGCAGAAACATCGGGACAATCAGGCGCTAGGAATGTTTGCGTATGCGCTTTCGCCGGAGCAGGCATACAAAACCGAGATGAACGACGAAATTTCCGCCAATATGGCATCGCTGGTTTATTTACGCGACAAATATTTGAAAACAGGAGATATTTCTGTTTTTGAAGAAGAGGGTTCGCGTTTCCGTTTTTATACCGATGCCCTCAAAAAAGGGGAGATAAACCCGTTCAGTAATAAAAAAGAAGATTTTGACAAAGAAATGGCGCTGATTGCTAACGGGACGCGGGATATGTGGGTGAGGGATTATGCTACTACTGAAACTTATCTTGATGCGGGAGTCGATTCTGCTAAATTTTACGGCGAGAAGGACGGCAAGCACGCTGCCTATTATGACCAGAATTACGAGCGGGCGCGGAAAATCGCCTATACCATCGGCGGCGTGGATTTTACCCAATATATGGACAAGGACGTGGAAATTCCCGATGCGGGCAAACGCAGGATAATGGGGAGTGAAAAGCTGGCGGAGGAGCTTGGTTTGCCGAAATATGACGGCAAAATGAGCCTGCTCCAGTATCAGAACCTGCTGCAGCATGCGCTGGCGGTGCAGGATAATGGTTGCGGCTTAAAGTGTATGAATTTGTTTCCCGGCAATGACGATTTAACCATCGG
>CALXTP010000075.1 GCA_944391435.1 uncultured Alphaproteobacteria bacterium
AAGTCGTGCGAAAGGATTGTGGAAACGCAGGATAAAACGCGGGCGGCGATTGCGTCTAAGCTGGCGGCGGAAATTTACGGCCTGAATATTCTGGCGGCGAATATTGAAAATGATTCCAACAACACAACGCGCTTTTTGATTATGAGCAAGCGCAAATCCATGCCGGCGGACGACGGGGCCAAGTTTATTACTTCGCTTGTCTTTCAGGTTAAAAACATTCCGGCGGCGCTGTATAAGGCGCTGGGCGGGTTTGCGACCAACGGGGTTAACCTGATTAAGCTGGAAAGCTATGTGGTGGGCGGCAATTTCGTTTCAGCGCAGTTTTACGCTGAGATAGAATCCCACCCTGAATCGCGTGCGTTTAAATTGGCGTTTGAGGAATTGAAATTCTATTCGGAAAAAATCCATTTTCTCGGAACATACAAGGCAAATCCGCGGCGCTATCTTTAAGCAATATGTGGCTTTGGATTTATAACAGGCTGATTGGGTGACAAAAGCTTGCATTTACTTTTTTACCTGCTATATTGGGCGGCGATGAGAAGATTATTATGTTTTACTTTAAATTTAATTAGTATGCACAAGATTATGTTATTGCTGACGATACTGCTGTTTGTGTCGTGCAGCCGGATTGTAACGGCAGATTATGAACTTTTGGATGAAGGTGTGATAACGGCCATTGATAAAGAAAAGGGAATGGTGAGCGTTACCAGTCGGAAGGATAGTATTTGCCGAGAGTGGTTTCCTGAAACGGTTTGGGATGGTTTGAGCCTGCGAGGCGTTTGTTATACGGACAGCCTTGTTGCCGGAGATAAATGTTATGTTTATGATGACGGAAATAAGCCGCTGATTTCCAAAGTGTCCGTGGCCGAAGCAAAACTTGTTAACGAAGCTCTGTGTTCCCTGCATTGGGAAAGGCTGCTGACCTTTGGAGAGCTTGGCGTGTGGATTTTGATGGCGATGGTTGCAAGTATCGGCATTTTTTTATGCCTTTTTTATTTTAAAGACTTGGGAATGGCCGTTTTTGCCTGTCTGTGTATTGTTGCTTTTACAACGATGTATGCCGTTTTTTCACAGAGTACTGCCTACAAATTGGGGAAAATTGATTGCGGAGAAATTACGCAAATTGAAGACGGTACGCGGATTGTTCTTGACGGGAAGACGGTTTATTATGCGTCTTTGTTGACGGATTTTTTAGATGATGAGCCGCTTAAACCCGGGCAAAAGGCTTATATTTATGAATATGGCATACTTTTTGACGATAGTGCGTCAAAAGAGATTTTCGCGAGCAAGCGGGATGTGTCGCCGTATGTTTTGGAAAAATCTCAAGTTTATCCGGAAATCGTGCTTAAATCCGCCGGCATTTATTTGGCTTTGCTTATCGGCTGGTCAGCGGTATTCGGCGCCATAGCCGCAAATAGCAAAGGCAGAAACAGCAAGCGGTAAATGCAAAAAAAAACAACAGAATTGAAAAAAAGCGTCCGCTGGGGCGCTTTTTTTATGCGGATTAACTTTAGCTGCCAATCGGAAGATAAACCGTAAAGGTGGTCAGGCCGTCTTTGGAAGTAATGGCGAGATTGCCGCGGTGGCGTTTTATAATCTGCGCGGCCAGCGACAAGCCGAGGCCGGTGCCCTTGATGTTTTTATTTTTATGCTCCTGCAGGCGGTAAAAACGTTCGGTTATGCGGTCTATATCTTCCGGCGGAATGGTTACGCCGTAATTGGCAATGCTGATTTCTACGGCTGTGCCGGCGGCCACTTCGTAGTATTTATGCGGCGGGATATTTTGCGCTTTGGCGGTGGTTATGGTTATAGCCGTGTCGGGCGAGGCATATTTGACCGCGTTATCCATAAGGTTTTGCAAAACCTGGGTTATCTGGTGTTCGTCGGCGGTAATCTGAGGCAGGCGGGCAAAACGGGTGGCGAGCTCCAGCCGGTTTTCTTTAAGCTTGATTTCCAAGGCGCTCTTAATCTCGCGGATAATGGCATTAACGTTGACTTTGCCATTCGGCGGCGTGTTCATGGATAGTTCAATTTTGGACAGCGAGAGCAGGTTTTCAATCAAAGCCGACATGTAGGAGGTTTGTTCCTGCATGATGTGAAGAAACTTGTCGCGTGCTTTTTCGTCGTTGCGGGCGGTGGTCTGCAATGTTTCTATGAAACCGGAAATGATGGAAAGCGGCGTGCGCAGTTCGTGGCTGGCGTTGGCAACGAAATCCTGCTGCATTTGTTCCAGCTGAAGGGCTTTTTGCAGGTCATACAACGAAACGACGGCGATGACGTTGCCTTTGGCAAACCAGGGAATGGTACTGACACGCAGATAGAATTTGGGCTTTTCCGGGTGGCTGAGCAGGCAGAGGGTCATTTCTTCATGGCGGCTTTGCGACGAAAGGACGCGGTTTAACGTGTTGAGGAAATTTTCATCGGGAATAAACTCTTTGATGCTGCGGCCGTTTAAATCTACTTCAAACAGGGTTCGGGCGGCCAGGTTGGAACCGATGACGCTGCCATCTTGGTTTATCATCAGAAGGGGATCGGGCAATGTGTCTAAAACTGCTGCGTCGGATAAGGTCCGGTTTTCCAACATGCCTGTCTTGTCTACCCAGAATTTATGCATGGAGTTGATGGCGGCGGTGATGTCGCGGGTTTCTTTTTCGGTCAGGTTGTCAAGGGTCTTTTCTTCGCTGGCATCGGAGGACAGGCTCAAAATGTATTTTTTGATTTGCTGCAACTCGGTTGAAATGGGCATTAAAAAGACAGTATTGAAAAACAAAATGCATATATATGACAGCGAGGCCATAGGGGTTGAGAGGATGTCAAAAATGCCCAATATCAGAAAAATGAGGCCGGCGGGAATTGAAAGAATAAGCACGCGCAATGCAAAACCGGAATTTTTATCTATGCCTAAGAACTCGTCTTCCTGATTTATCATTAGTATATCTCTAAAATTATCGTGGACTAAAATTTCAGAATTTACTATACTCTTTTTTGAGTTTAGATTTGGTTAATGCGGGAAAGACAAAAAGTAATGGAAGACATTAAAACAGAGCAGGCGAAAACAAAACGGGCGGCGGAGGAAAATAAAGCGACGGAGACGATACAGACGGCTGCAGCCGGCGAAATAAAAAAAGAAACAGGCGGACGGGCAGGCGCAAACATAGAAACCGGCGCGGCGGCGGGAGATGATATGCGGGCGGACGGCGCGGCGGAAAAGGCGTTTGCCGGATGTGCCTGCAAAGAAGAAAGCCGGGCGAAAATGCAAAAAAACGGCATGGCGGCGCTTGAGGAAATGGATAAACAGACGATGACGCCGGCGATGGGGCAGTACCTGGAAATCAAGCGCGAACATCCCGAGTATCTGCTGTTTTACAGAATGGGCGATTTTTATGAATTGTTTTTTGAAGACGCGGTAACCGTATCCGGAGCCCTGGGGCTTACCCTGACCAGCCGGAGCAAGTCTGCCAGCGGCAAGGAAATCCCGATGTGCGGCGTTCCTTTCCATGCTTATGAAATCTATTTGGCGCGGCTGATAAAACTTGGCTACAAAGTGGCTATCTGCGAGCAGGTGGAAGATCCGAAAGAGGCGAAAAAACGCGGCTATAAATCTATTGTCAAACGTGAGGTGGTGCGGCTGGTTACGCCGGGGACGCTGACGGAAGATTCCCTGTTGGAGGCTAAAAAAGACAATTTCATCGTATGCACTTACCTAAGAGGTAATGATATCGGCTTGGCGTGGCTGGATATTTCTACCGGCGCTTTCTTTTTGCAGACGCTTAAGGCCGGACAGATTCCGGCGTATGCCCTGTTGTCATCGGCATTGGCAAGGCTTGCCCCGTCTGAATTGCTGATTTCCGACCAGCTGTTAGAAATGCCGGATTTCTTTTCTTTGTTTGCAGAATATCGGGAGAGGCTGTCGGTGTGGCCGAAAGCGCGCTTTAATCTGGACAGTGCACGGGCAACGCTGCTTAAAGCGTATCATGTGCAATCACTTGAGGCTTTCGGCGAATTTTCCAAAATAGAAACGGTGGCGGCGGGGACGCTGTTTGCTTATATTGAAAATACGCAAAAAGGAAAATTGCCACGTATTGAGGCGCCGAGGCGGGTGCACGAAACAGAGATTATGGAGATTGATGCAGCGACGCGGCGCAGTTTGGAACTGTTGTCGCCGGCAGTGCCGGGCGGGCTCAGTCTGCTTAAAGTTATGGACAGGACGGTTACGGGCAACGGCGGGCGGCTTTTGGCCGAGCGGCTGGCGGCTCCGGTGGTGGACATTAAAGAAATAAACGACCGCCTGGATGCCGTGTCGTTTTTTACGGAAAATCCCGAAGTCCGGCACCGGCTGCGCGAAGTGCTCAGGCATTGCCTGGATATGAAACGTGCGGTGCAACGCCTCAGCCTCGGGCGCGGCGGGCCGAAAGACCTGTATGACCTGGCGGCGACGTTGAAAAAAATTCCGGAAATAAAAAATATTGTTTTTGGTTTTCAAACATATCAGGCCGACAGCTTTTATACGCAGCCGCCGCGAGCCTTGTTTGAGCTTGTCAAAGGCTTTTTTGACCATTCGGAACTGCTGGCGGAAATTGAATGCATGCTGCCCGAAAACCGCGAAGATTTGCCTGTGTTGGCACGGAATGGCGGCTTTATTAAAGAAGGGGCGTATCCTCCGCTGGACTATCTGCGCAATATCCGTACCGAAAGCGCGGCGCGTTGTGAGGACTTGCGGGCGCAATATTCCGAAGAAACAGGCGTTTCCGTTTTGAAAATCAAAAATAATTCGGTTATAGGCTATTATGTTGAGGTGCCATCTAAATTTGCAGATAAGCTGTTGGAAAATAAAAAATTTATCCACCGGCAGTCGGTGTTGAATGCCGTCCGTTTTACGACGGACGAACTTTGCCGTTTGGAAAGCGAAGTGGTTTCTGCCGATGAACAGGCGCTGGAAGTAGAATTGAAAATTTTTGAAGAGTTGACGCAGCATGCGCTGGTGCAGGCTGACGCCATTGCAAAGTCGGCGGAAATTATGGCGCGGCTTGATGTTTCGGCGGGGCTTGCGGAGCTGGCGGCGGAATGCAATTATGTGCGTCCGGTGCTGAATGACAGTTTGGATTTTGCCGTTTTGGAAGGGCGGCACCCGGTGGTTGAGGCGGCGTTGAAACACAATGACGGCAACAGCTTTGTCGGCAATGACTGCCTGTTGCAGCATGACGGTGACAGAATTTGGCTGCTCACAGGGCCTAATATGGCCGGCAAATCAACCTTTTTGCGGCAAAATGCCCTGATTGCCATTATGGCGCAGGCAGGCTCGTTCGTTCCGGCCAAAAAGGCGGTTATCGGCATTATTGACCGTGTCTTTTCCAGGGTCGGCGCCAGCGATGATTTGGCGCGCGGACGTTCTACATTTATGGTGGAAATGGTGGAAACGGCGGCTATCCTGAACCGGGCAGACAAGCGCTCGTTTGTGATTTTAGATGAAATAGGGCGGGGCACGGCAACGTTTGACGGATTGTCCATTGCGTGGGCAGTGGTTGAACAGCTTGCCGAGGTCAACCGCTGCCGGACGATTTTTGCGACCCATTATCATGAACTGACGGCGCTGCATAACCGTCTGAAAGGGTTGAGCCTGCATTGTATGAAAATCAAAGAGTTTAACGGCGATGTCGTTTTTATGCATGAAGTGATTCCCGGTGCGGCCGACCGTTCGTACGGCATTCATGTGGCAAAGCTTGCGGGGCTGCCCGCTTTGACGCTCAAGAGGGCAGAGCAGGTTTTGGAATTGTTGGAAAGCGATAAGCAAAGCAAAGCTTTGACGGCGGTAGAAGATGATTTGCCCTTGTTTGATGCACTTAAAGAAAAAGAACAGGCAGCTTTGCCTAATCCCGTCGTGGAGGAGCTTAAAGGGCTGGATGTGGACAGCCTGTCGCCGCGGGAAGCTTTGGATAAATTATACCAGCTTAAGGCGGAGGCCGGCAAACTGTCGTGAGGCAGGCGGGCGGCGTTTTTTGCGGTAGCCTTAGCGGAGGCTTTTCTGCAGGATTTCCGGCGTTAGGATTTGCGGCAACAAAACGGGCTGTTTTTTGCCGGCGGGATAGTAAACATAAAGCGGTATGCTGTTGCGTCTGTAGTTTTGCAGCGCGAGGCGGATATCTTCGCTGCGGCTGGTCCAGTCGGCTTTGAATAAACGGATGTTTTGGCTGCGGACAGTATCATAGAAAGCGGCAGATGATAAAGATGTTTTGTCGTTGAGAAGGCATACCAGGCACCATTTGGCGGTGAAGTTGACGAATACCGGCCGGTTTTCTGCCAGTGCCGCATCTACTTTTGCCGGGGTGTATGGTTCCCAGCTGAGTGCGGAAGATGCCGGCTGCGGGCGGAGCTGGTTGAAAATTACCCAGCCCAGCCAGAAACATGTTAGAAGAATCGGCAGTGCCAGAATCCGTTTTAAGGTTATCATCCAATGCCCGGGTTTGGGAATGTGTCTGAGCAAAACGGCCGGGAATATCTCCACGAGGGCATACGGCAACGCATATCCGAGGCCGAGCGACAGAAATATGCCAAAATAGATTTCAGCCGGTTCGGAAAGGGCATATCCCAGAGCGGCACCCATGAACGGCCCGGTGCAGGGACAGGCAATGACGACGGCGAAGAAGCCGGTCAAAAAACTTTTTCCACCGGCGGCCCGGCTCAATTTGTCGGCGAAGGCGCCGGGCAGGGGCAGCTTGTCGGTCAGGTTTAGGAAAATCAGGAAAAAGAGCAGCAACAAGAAGATATTGAAAACCGGCGATTGCAGCTGGAAGCCCCAGCCGGCACCGGCACCGATTTCACGCAGGGCAAACAGTATTCCGGCCAAAATCCAAAAAGAGCAAATGATACCGGCGGTGTATGACAAAGCGGACAGCGGTGAAGAACGGCGGTTGTTTTGAACGAGATATAAAGCTTTCAGGCTTAGTATGGGCAGGACGCAGGGCATCAGGTTTAATATCAGGCCGGCAACGAAAGCCGTCAACATATAATACAATAAAGAGCCGGAAGTGCCGTTTGACCGGGCGGTTCGGACAGCGGAGGGATTTTTTTCTGCCGTTGTGGCATTTTTTGCAGAATTGTTTTGGATGAACGTGTCGCGGGAAAAGACGGGTTCCAGATAATAAACGTGCCCGGGGCATAGAATGATGCCGTTCATATCAGGCGGCAGCTCTTCGCCGGAAAAGCTGACCTGAAGGCGGTCGTGGGCGGCAACGGTTGTTTTCGGAAGCGGCGAGAGGGGACCCTTTTTGGGGTGGCGGCTGACAAAT
>CALXTP010000076.1 GCA_944391435.1 uncultured Alphaproteobacteria bacterium
GTGCACGCTCGCCCGTGTAAAGATTTCATCACCCGGCATTTCATAGTATAACCCTCGGAAGTTTTTTATCTGCCAATAGGGTACGGGCGCAAAAATCAATCAAGATAAAAGGCTTCTGGAAGAAAAAGGATTATATTATGAAAAACGATAAAGATTTAGATGTTGGTTACTTTAAACTCCAGGCCAAAAATTTATTCCACGACTTTAAGCTGGACTTTATGCAGGATGATTCGGCATATGTTTGCGCACCGCGTTTTTATGACGTGAACGCCGTCGTTACCGATTTCGGCATAAGCGATTACGCAGATTTTACCCTGATGCGGGCACAGCATATACTCGCCAAAATCGCCGGTTTCGCCTCCTGGGATGATTTGCTTAAATCCCCGGCGGAAAAACTGGCGGCGGGAAAAGACATACTGGATACATCGCCGTATAAGATGAAGCGTGAAAGGGTCTGGCGTATTGCCCTCTCGGGTTACGAAAAAATTGCCGAAGGCAAAGGCGGCGACTATGTATTGAAATGCCCGCGCCTCGCGGAACTTGAAGAAATCGCGCAAATGGAACCGAACGCAGCTTTCCAGAGTTGCGGAGACATTGAAGCATACAAAAAAGACACAGCGCATTTTTACGTCAACGTCTGCCCGAAATGGTCGCAGATCCGCGTATTGGTTCCTGGTACAAAAGCGGAAGATTTTTACGCGGTAGCCGTCCGCAACATTGAACCGAAAAAAGTCTATAATCTGGACTTGTCCGGTTATGAAAAGATTGAGGATGGCGTTTCCGGCGACTATTTGCTGAAATGCCCGCGCCTTGCGGAGCTTGAAGAAATTGTCCGCCTTAATCCGGACGCATATTTCCAATCCTGCGGCGATCGCATAAGTGAGTATTCCGCCGACACGGAACACTTCTACGTCAATGTCCTGCCCAAACAGTCGCTCATCCGTGTGCTTGTCCCGGGCAAACAATGGCCGGCCGACTACGCGGTAACCGTCCGCAATCTCGGCAAGATGTAAGCACCCGTATCTTGCAAAAGATAGCGCCATAAGCAAAACCCCGTCGTGCAAACGGCGGGGTTTCCCTTTGTTTATCGCCTCATTACCGACGCCGCAAAAACGACGGGATTTCCAAATCGTCCTCGCTCTCGTTTTCCTTTTCGGCAAAATCCTCTATCTCGTCAAACTTCGGCATCACCGCCGGTTTAGCAGGCTTTTTGGCCTTAGCGCGGGAAATGCCCAAAATCTTGTCAATAAAGCGCTGGCGGGTCGGCTCTTCCTCTTCTTCCGCCTCCTGGATCATCGCCTGTGCCTCTTCGCGCGCTTTGCGTTCGCGTGGCAGTTCCACTTCGCCCTGATCCGGAAACAGCTGCGGCTCTTCTTCTATGATTTTCACTTTGGCAGTCGGAGCAAAAGCCTTTTCTACCTTGACTTCCGCCAATTCGGATTTGGCCTGCGCCGCTTCTTCCGCATTAGCCACCACCGGCTTGTTGATAATCGCGTTAAACAACGCCGAGGAAGAATGAGGCTCTTCATTTTCGCTCTCGGCCTTCATCGCCGCAAATTCGCCCTGTTGCGGTGCCGCTGTCTTTTTAGCGGCAGAAAGCTCAACCACATTGCTCAACTCAATCGGTGCCTCGCTGACGATTTCTTCGCTGGCAGCAACTTCCTCTAACACCGGCGTTTCATCCTCTTCTGCCGTTTCCTCGGCCTTGCCGGCATCCAAATCAACATACGCCCCCATATCTTTGGTTTTCATCACCTGCATCGTTGCATCTTCATCAATGCCCGTTACCACAATGGAAACGCGGATACGCCCTGACAGCGTATCATCATAACTGGAACCGAAAATAATCTCCGCATCTTCGTCAACTTCTTCGCGGATAATGTTGACCGCCTCGTCAATTTCCATCAACGTGATGTCCGAGCCGCCGGTAATATTGATTAAAACGCCTTTGGCTCCTTTCATGGAGCAGTCGTCCAAAATCGGATTGGAAAGCGCCTGTTCTGCCGCCACCCGTGCCCGGTCTTCGCCTTCGGCCTCGCCTGTCCCCATAATCGCCTTGCCTTTGTCTTCCATAATGCGTTTCACATCGGCAAAATCAAGATTGATAAGCCCCGGCATAATCATCAAATCGGTAATGGAGCGCACGCCGTCATACAAAACTTCATCAGCTTTCAAAAAGGCATCTTTAAGCGTCGTGTTTTTATCGGCAATCCGAAACAGATTCTGGTTCGGGATAACGATAATGCTGTCCACTTCTTTAATAAACGTTTCCAGAGCCGCCTCTGCGTTTTCCATTCTTTTTTTGCCTTCAAACGCAAACGGTTTAGTCACCACGCCGACCGTCAAAATGCCTTTTTCCTTGGCAATTTTGGCAACCACCGGCGCCGCGCCCGACCCGGTTCCGCCGCCCATGCCGGCCGTAATAAAGACCATATTGGAATCAGCCAGTTCTTTTTCAATCTCTTCACGGGCTTCCTCCGCCGCCATTTTGCCGATTTCCGGTCTGGCGCCGGCGCCGAGCCCCTGGGTAATTTCAAGCCCGAGCTGGATTTTCCGCCCTGCCGGAGAAAGCGCCAAAGCCTGCGCATCCGTATTGGCGACGACAAAATCAACGCCTTCCAGATTTTTCGCCATCATGTTGCTGATGGCATTGCCGCCGCCGCCGCCAACGCCTATCACGGTAATTCTTGGTTTCAAATGCGTAAAGCTCGTATCTCCGACAGCCAGTTTTATTGCCATGTTTTTTTCTCCGTATTATAAAAAAAAGCTAAATTCCGTTTACAGGGAGTTTAGCTTGAAATAAATTAAGTTTTGGTTACCAAGTGCGGATTTTTTTCAATCGTGCCGATTTTTTTTATCTTGCCTTCATTCAGCAGGTTTTTCTAAACAATTCCAGAATCTTGGCAAAAAGCCCGCCGGCATTAGGGCTGACGTTCACTTTTTTGACAATTTTGCGTTCCGAGTTGTTAACGGCAAACAACAGCAGCCCCAGCGCGGTAGAGAATGTCGGGCTGTGCAACACCTGCGGAATATTTTCAATATTGCGCGGCCGCCCGATTCTGACCTGTTTGTCCAACACCATGCTGGCCACTTCGCGCATGCCCGGCAGTTGTGCCGCCCCGCCGGTTAAGACCACCCGGTGCGACGCGGTATTTTTATAGCCGGCCTCGTCAAGCTTGCGCCCGACCAATTCAAAAATCTCTTCAATACGCGGCGAAATAATGTTAATAAGATCAGAACGGTAGATTTGTTTAATGCTGCTGTCGTCTTCTTCGCCAACCGGATAAACATTGATAATTTCCTGCTCGTCCTGGCTGATAAGGAACGCGCACCCATGCCGGTTTTTAACCTCTTCGGCATAATTAAACGACGTTGTCAGCCCCAGCGCAATATCATTCGTCACATTAATTCCGCCCACCGGAATAGAGGAAAAATAAACCGGATGTCCGTTCTTGAACGTGGCGATGCTGGTTGTGCCGCCGCCGATATCAATAACCGTTGCGCCGAGTTCTTTTTCATCTTCCACCAGACAGGCCAAACCGGAAGCATACGCTGAAAAAGCTTTCATCTCCACATCCAGATGTGCGCTTTCAACCACCGTTACCAGATTTTTATACATCGGTCGCGGATACAGGCCGAGCAATATATTGACATTAAGCGTATCGCCGTAAATATTTACCGGATTTTTAACTTCCTCGCCGTTATCAACCTGATATCCCATCGTCAAAAAGTGAATTGGCTCATTGCCTTCCACATTCACCTTCAAAACGCCTTTATCGGTTACTTTTTTCACATCATCTTCGCTGACAGGGCGATTTTTATGAATAGCAATGGACGAACTCCTGACCACGCTGCGCGTACGGTCGCCGGAAACATTGACAATCACATCCATAATCCGTTCGTTAGACATCTGTTCGGCGGCTTCCACGGCGTTGCACACGGCAATCGTCGCCTGGTTAATATCGGTTACCACGCCGTTTTTAATCCCTTTTGAGGCATTGTAGCCGTATCCGAGAATAGAAACTCTTTTTTCTCTTGTAACTTTGGCAATAATGCAGCAAACCTTGGAAGTACCGATATCCAACGCCGCCACGATCTGCGCCTTGTTAAAAGAATGGTTCATAGCATTCCTTTCGTTTACTTTCAGCGTGTTAACATCAAATCTTCGGCTGTCTTGTCAATATCAACAATAACTTTATTTCTGTATCGTACATCTAAGGAAGTTAATTTACGCTTAAAAATTCCCTGCCTTTTATTTAATAATGCAATTTTTTGATAAGCTTCGGCAAATTTCTTTTCCGGCAATTTCACGGTTACGCCGTGGTTAACGCTGTCAAAAATCAAATTCCAGCGCCGGTTGGAAACATAAACCGCCGCTTTAACGCGCGAAGCCAGCTCCTCATCGGTATTCAGCACTTTGACAAGTTCGGTAAGATGTTGCGGTGCCCCCTCGCCGGTCAAGACCAAAACAGGCGTATCCGGTTCATAATCTTCAACCTCAATCACGTTGCCTTCGGTATCCACCGGATAATAGCGCCCTTCATACTGCCAAACTGCCTGCACCTGGCGTTCCTCAATATGCACCAGGATATTGTTCGGAAAAAAGCTGCGCCTGACCACGCACCGGCGCACCCATGTCAGCTGTTCAATCTGCTGTTGCAGCTTATCTATATCAATCCCTAAGATGCTCTCGTTTTCGGAGAGGTTGAGCGCGGTAATCAAGTCATCATACGAAGTGCGGTAATTGCCTTCCACAATAACATCTTCAACAAACAGCCCGCGCTTGGCTGAAAATTCATAAACGGACTGCATCAGCCGGTTAAACTGTTCGGCCACGACATTATCGCGCACCATCATTGCCGTCAGCCCCAAAGAAAAAGCCAGCAGCAGCGCCGCCGCCAATCCCAGAAAACGGTAAGTGCACTCATGTTCCGGATAAACCTTCATATCCTGCAAATTCATATTGTTAGTTGCCGCCGCCGTCATTTTACCTGAACTTTCCGCTCCTTTATCAAAACCCCGTTAAACTTCTCAAACTTCCTGTTATTTTTTAACGCCCATGCGCCGAACTTCCCATTCCAGCGTTATTGCCGTTTTCTCTTTGACCTTTTCAATAATCATTTCACCCAGTTCTTCAATGTCTTCAGCCGTCGCTTTGCCGCGATTGATAAGAAAATTGCAATGTTTATCGGAAACTTCCGCCCCGCCGACTTTCAATCCGGCGCACCCGGATTCTTTAATCAGTTTCCAAGCCTGCAGCCCTTCCGGATTTTTAAAGGTAGAACCGGCGGTTTTCTGATTGACCGGCTGGGTTTTCTTGCGATAGGCCATTTGCTCATCCATTGTCTTTTTGATTTCCTCCGGCGCGGCCATATGACCGTTAAGCGTAACGTCAAGCACAATCCAGTCGTCGGGAAACATGCTTGAACGATATGAAAAATTAAAATCCTCCGCCGTCGTTTCATAAACATTGCCCCAGCCGTTCATGATGTGCGCTTTGACAAACACATCGGCCACCGTATTGCCGAAACAGCCGGCATTGGAACGCAACAGCCCGCCGATGCGCCCCGGCACCGAGCAGACAAATTCCAGCCCGCCTGTCCCATGCGCAATCAATTCTTTTTTCAAATCAATATTTCTGAGCCCGGCTCCGGCCGTAACTTCCGTCCCGTTAAAGCTGACCTTTTTAAACGCCGGCGCATCCAGTTTGATAACCACGCCTGGAATTCCGCCGTCACGGATAAGCAGGTTGGAGCCGCCGCCGATAATCGTAACCGGAATCTCTTCCGGCTTGCGCACCAAAAATGTCCTCAAATCATCTGCATCTTCCGGCAAAAACAGCACTTCGGCCGGTCCCCCGACCCCAAACCAGGTATGTTTTGCCAGCTTGGCATTTTCAATATATTTTCCCCGCACCTCCGGCAGGCTGTCCAAAATAGGCGTTTTCGCCCCGAATAAACGACCGAACATCGGTTTTCTCCTTTCAGTCCGCCGGTTTCCCGCCGGTTAATGTTATTCCTCCGCCCTTCAGGCCCTGTTGCACATCAGGCATTATCCTTATCCTCCGCCGTAGCATTCTTCCGCGTCAGCGCCAGCAGCATCCCCATCGCCAGGCAGCTTGCCAACATGGAAGACCCGCCGTAAGAAACGAACGGCAGCGTCATCCCCTTGGCCGGCATCAGCTGCAAAGCGGAACACATATTAACGATTGCCTGCCCGCCGAGTGATGCCGCCAGCCCGGAAGCCGCATACATCACAAACAGGTTATTGTCGCGCATGGAAAGTATCATTGCCCGCGCCACGATAACCGCAAATACCGCCACGATAATCGTCGTCAGCCACACGCCACATTCTTCCCCCGCCAGCGCAAAAATAAAATCCGTATGCACGTCCGGCAGCGTCATCTTAAAATACCCTTCTCCCGGCCCGCGCCCGAGCAGATTGCCGTTCGCAAACGCATCCATGGACTTTTGGATTTGCGAACCGATTTCATTTTCCGCCGCCAAAAAGCGGTCTATACGGTCACGCACGTGCGCCAGAAAAAAATACGACCCCGTTACCAACATAATCCCGGCGCCGAACAAAGTGGCAATCAGCCAAACCGGAATGCCTGCCCAAACCATCTGCAGCGCCCACACGCCGGAAATCAACACCGTCATACCCAAATCCGGCTGTCCGAAAACAGCCAGCGCCGTAATCAAAAACAGCCCCACGGCCACTGCCATGCCCGGAAAATCTTCAATCCGTTTATTGGCATCCAGCAGCCAGGCCGTCGTCACAATAAACATCGGCTTGACAAATTCGGAGGGCTGCAACGAAAAGCCGGCAAATTTTATCCACCGCGCCGCCCCTTTGGTCGCATCGCCGACAACATAAGTCAGCACCACGCCTGCAAAAGCGCATAAAAAACCGAGCACGGCCAGCCGGCGGATGGTGCGCAGGCTCTGCATGGACACGCCGATCATCAACACCAGCCCCATACATATAAACACGCCCTGCTTCTTTATAAAGGCATAATCATCAGCCAGCCCGTCGCGATGCGCGGCGGAAGGGCTTGCCGAAAGCACCAGCATCGCCCCGATAAAAATAAGGAATATGGTCAGCGAAAAAGTAACCTTATCCACCGTCCACCACCAGTTGGATATTTTGCTCTTGCTATGTCTCGCAAAAGAAAACATTCTTTGCCCCTCACATCAAAGACAACAATCCGGCAACCGACGCCGCGGCCGTAACTGCCCAAAACGTATAAACAACTTTGACTTCGCTCCATCCGAGCTGCTCAAAATGGTGGTGTATCGGCGCCATCCGGAAAAAGCGTTTGCCCGTTTTTTTGAAATAAAGCACTTGTATCATCACCGAAACCGTCTCGGCAACAAACACAATCCCGACAATCGCCAGCAACAGCTCATGCTTCAGGATAACCGCCGCCACGCCCAGCACGGCACCCAGCGCCAGCGACCCCGTATCGCCCATAAACACGCGCGCTTTTTTAAGGTTAAACCATAAGAAGCCGACACATCCGCCGGCCAGCGCCGCGCAAACCACCGCCATTTCGGCACTCTTCGGCACATACGGAAACGCCGTTTCGTTAAAGGCCGGATATCCGGTTGCAAAGGCAAACACCATAAACACGGCAAACACGATAGCAAGCATCCCGGCCGCCAGCCCGTCCAGCCCGTCGCTGAGATTAACGGCATTGGACGCGCCGGAAATCACGATAACCGCAAACGGGATATACACCCATGACAATTCAAACGACCAGTCCGTATAGGGGATATAAAGCCGGCTTTCAATAGAATTGGGCGTTGCCGCAGCAATAACATTAACGGCCAGCACCGCCGCCATAAATTGGATAAACAGCTTCATCTTGGCTGTCATGGCATTCGGCGTCTGTTTTTTAACCTTGACATAGTCGTCGGCAAACCCGGTTGCCCCGTACACCACAAGCACCAGCATGGAAATCCACACAAAATGTTGTTTAACATTGGCAAACAGCAGCATAGCCAGCAGGCTCGTGCCCAAAATCAGCAGCCCGCCCATCGTCGGCGTCCCTTTTTTCGTTTCCAGGTGCGACTGCGGCCCGTCGCCGCGTATCGGCTGCCCGCCCCTTTCGTGCCCTTTAAGGAATTCCACCAGCCGCCCGCCGGTCAAGAGGGAAAGAACAAGCGCAAAAACAAAAGCCATCACAGCCCTGTAAGGGACCGTCTCCGGCGCATATGACAAAACAGACCACATAATCCGATATTCCTGCCTGAAAAAAGGTTAAACCAAGATTGTAAAAACTATTGCATTCAGCATAAGGGGCAATATCTAAATGAAGTCTTAAAAATCGGCAAAAAAACAAAATATTTTTATGCATTGCGCCAAGCCTTCCGGCCGCCTTCCCTGCCCGCCTGTGCCGGACACGCCCTCCGCCGGTGTGCAGCCTCTCCGCCCGTTTATCTTTTGTTAACCTGTTGCGGCGTATAATCGGATACCGGGTAGCGAAATACCGGGCGGCATGCACCGCCGCGTCATAACCTTGTCGGCAAAGGAGTATCATCAATGTCCAAAATGTTTTTATCCGTATGTATGGCCGCGTCGCTCGCATATGCAGCACCGCTTTCGGCACAGAGCACGCTCAACGACCTGCCGCCCGAGCTGCAGGGATTCGGGCTGGACGAAAATGTTTTGCCGATAGGTTCGGACAATGAAAGCGGCCTGCCTTCCGTATCGCATAGCTCCGGGCGGCAAACCATTATACCCTATATCATGAGCACCCTGCCCAAAGCCACGGCCGATACCGCCACCAGCAACATCATCAACGCCGAACAGGTCTTTTGCTACCATGTCGCCGCCAACACGCCGAACAGCAACAATTATACCCTGAATAACTTTGCCATCGTGGACTATTGCGGCGAGCTGGACCGCGGCACCACGGCAACCACCTATGAAGCCCTGTTTACCCAAAGCCCGAACATCATCACCGCCCGATCCGACTGCCGCATAGAACCGCGTGTCATGTTGCGTTTTGTGCGCGGCGTAGATTATACGGACATCCTGCTGTCCTCGCCCTGCCCGTCATTCACGGTATTTTACGCCGGCAGATACACGGCCTTTAACATCAAACAGGGTGTCATTGACGATATCATCAGCCAGTTTGACCAAACGCACGAAACATTCAATTCGCCGTCATTATTGAAAAAAACGGTAGCAAACGGCGTTGCCGAAACCGTGCAGGAAACCGAAGCTTATGAAAAAAAGCAAAAAGAAAACGCCCCGCTGATGAAATGGAAAATGCCGGGCACGGATGAAAGCGGTGCGGCGGAAAAAAGCGGCAGCTCATCATCTTCTGGCAAACCGGCAGCCGGCGGCTGGGGCAACATTAAGCTGCGCATGTAGCAGCTCTGCGCGTGCATCGCCGCTGCAAACGGATTTTTTTTGCTTTTCCGGCATTTTTTTAACCATGTGTTAAATTTTTGCTTGCTATTTGAGGACAACGTTGTATAAACATCGGCCGTGTGTTTTCAAGCGCCTGTAACGGCATACGGAAACACGCGTTTCACATCCCCCTCCCGGGGGATTTTGTCTTGTCAACTTAACACTAATAAAGGTAGGAAGAATATGCGTGCGGCATGGCTTTGTCTGGCAAATCCCATAAAACAAAAACTGGCATCACTCGGACATTTTTATATGCAGAATTTTTGCCCCAAGCTGATAGAGGTTATGCGCCGCGGATATGATAAAAACAAATTCCGCCGCGACACATTGGCCGGCATGACGGTTGCCGTCGTATCGGTGCCTCTTGCCATGGCTCTGGCCATCGCTTCCGGCGTAACTCCGGCGCAGGGGCTATATACCGCCATCGTTGCCGGCTTTTTCATTGCGCTCCTCGGCGGTTCAAAATATCAGATTGGCGGGCCAACCGGCGCTTTTGTCGTTGTTATTTTCAATGTGGTGCAAAATTACGGCACAGCCGGATTATCCATGACCATGCTCATCGCCGGCGTCATCTTGATATTGGCAGGCTTTCTGCGCCTCGGCAGCTACATCAAATATATTCCCTACCCGGTCGTAACCGGTTTCACCGCCGGCATCGGCGCCATGCTGATTACCACGCAGATAAAAGACCTGCTGGGGCTTGACATCAAAAATCTCCCCGCCGATTTTATCCCCCGTTGGCAGGCTTATCTGGCCCATCTGGACGATTTCAGCGCCGCTTCGGTATTTATTGCCGCCTTTTCTTTTGCCGCCATTTTTTATGTGCGTTATAAGCGCCCGAACCTGCCGGCCTATCTGGTCGCGGTTGTCGGCGCCACCGTTCTTGTCGCCGTATGCGCCGTCTTTTCCGCCGCACCGGCCACCGTCGGCTCGCAATTCGGCGCCATTCCGCACTTTTTGCCCGCTCCCCGCTTGCCCGAACTGGACATAAACCTGATGTTAAAAGTTTTTCCGAGCGGCCTGACCATCGCTTTTCTGGCCGGCGTTGAATCGCTGTTAAGCGCCACGGTGGTAGACGGCATGAGCGGCGACAACCACAATTCCAACGCCGAGCTGGTTGCCGAAGGGGCTGCCAACCTGATGAGCATGGTCTTTTCCGGCGTACCCGCCACCGGCGCCATTGCCCGCACCGCCACAAACTTCAAATCCGGCGGCTATTCGCCCATAGCCGGCATCATGCAATCGGTCATTCTGCTTTTGTTTATGCTGTTGCTGGCCGGAGTCGCCAAATACATTCCGCTGGCCTGCCTGTCGGCCATTCTGGTCATTGTCGGCTGGAATATGCTCAACCTGACCAAAATATATTATCTGCTGAAAGGGGCGCGCGGCGATGCGCTGACCCTGGTCGTCACGCTGATATTGACGCTCTTGGTTGACTTAAACACCGGCATTTCCGTCGGTTTCATCTTATCAAGCATCATCTTTATGCATCGCATGAGCAAAGAAGTTGAAATAGAAAGCGATGAAAAGGCATTGGAATACAAAGGCGGCGGACGCGATTTATCACAGGTTCTGCACGAGCAGGGCGTCATTTCGCTGCGATTCTCCGGCCCTCTGTTTTTCGGAGATGCTCTTGACGTTACCCGCTATTTGCAAAAAATCAAAGCCGATCCCAAAATCATCATCATCCGCATGGGATACGTCCCGTTGGTAGACATCAGCGGTGCCAATGCCCTGGTCGGCTTTATTGAACGCGTCAAAAAGAAAAACGGCGCCAAAATCATCTTGTCCAATATCAAAAAACAGCCGCGCCGCATGCTGCATGAAGCCTTTTTGCAAAACGGGCTGACCTGGCACGACGTATCAACCGCCACCACCTTTGAAAACGCATTAAAAATCACCCGCCGCTACCTGCGCATGAAGCAGCGGCAGGAAAACCTGCAAACGGCTACTCAAACGGCGGCGGAATAATCCGCCGTTTTTTGTACCGCCGTACATTAAACAGCAAAAAAGCTTTGCATTCCTCTTCTTTTGCCCTTGACAATCCTCATTCTCCCGCCTAGCATACATTAGAACAAAACAAAAACAAAGGATTTTGCCATGTCCGCAGCGCAGCACATTCAAACAGCCGCCTCGCAACCGGAAAAGCCGGCTCTTGCCGGACAGGCCCTGCAGGAAACGTCATCTGACAGTGAAATCAATGCGCTGAAAGCCATTTCAAAATCCGTCAAAGACCTGGATAGCCTGAACCTCACCCAGCGCAAATTGTTTGATTTGATAGAACATACCAAACGCAACTTGTTTATCCAGGGACAGGCCGGCACCGGCAAATCAACTTTCATCAAATATCTGAAAAAAAATTCCAAAAAGCGCATACGCCTGGTTGCGCCCACGGCCATTGCCGCGCTGAACATAGAAGGTGCCACCATCCACTCCATGTTTACACTGCCGTTAAGCGATTTTTTAATTCTGCGCGAAGTTTTGGCCACACGCCGCCGCAAGCTAAAATCAATCCTAAAAAAGACCGACATTTTGATTATTGACGAAGTTTCCATGTTGCGCCCCGACATTTTGGATGCCATAGAAGCGCTGTGCCGCCAGGCGCGCGGCAGCCTGTCGCTGTTCGGCGGGCTGCAAATCATCCTTATCGGCGACTTGTGCCAGCTTCCCCCGATTATCAAACCGGCAGCCGCCCCGATTTTCAAACGCGAATACGGCACTGCCGAACCTTATTTTTTTGATGCCCAAGCCTATCAAAAAGGCGCCTTTGAAAAGATTGAGCTGACCGAAGTCTACCGCCAGAGCGACCGGGAATTGCTGCACTACCTGCAAAATCTGCGCCGCAACGAAAACCTGCCGGAAACAATTTCATACTTCAACCGGCAGGAAAATTACCCGCCGGATTTCATCGCCACCGCCATAACCATCACGCCCTACCGCGCAGTTGCAGAAGGCATCAACCGCCGCCGCATGGCTGCCTTGGACACGCCGGAACAAGAGTACGAAGCAGTACTCTCCGGCTCATTTGAAAAGATGCAGGATACGCCCTCGCCCAAAATATTAACCCTGAAAGAAGGCGCTTTGGTCGTATTTAACAAAAACAATTACCCGGACTACATCAACGGCACTTCCGGCATTGTGGAAAAGCTGGCCGACCGATATATCATCGTCCGCTGCCTGCAAGATAACAAAGTCATTACCGTGCGTCGGGAAGAATGGAAATCTTTCGCCTACGACGTTGATGAAGAAACCGGCAATGTTAGCGAAAAGGAAACCGGCTCTTTCATCCAGTTTCCGCTGCAGCTGGGTTATGCACTGACCATCCACAAGGCACAGGGAAAAACGCTGGACCGCGTCGTGGTAGACATTGACCGTGGCGCCTTCGCCCACGGCCAGCTGTATGTTGCCCTTTCGCGCACCCGCCGCAAAAGTGATATGCTGATAGCCCGCGGGCTGTGCGAAGATGACATCATTTTTTCCCCGCGCATCAAGAGCTTTTTGGGATAGCCTCTTTTTCCGTCTTGTATGAAACATATATCAAAATGTGCCGCATCTGCCGACATCCGTCAGGCCTCTTCTTTAACCGTCAGCCACGGCAAAACTCCGAACAAATAATGCCTTATCGTACCGCGTTTGTCTGTAATTTTATATAAAGGCAAAAAACCAAACAACAAAACTTCAAGGCGCGAACCGCTTTTTTTCCGTTTAAACACCAATAAAGGCAACAAGTTAAAAAATTTAACATAACGCCGGCAAAACTGTCTTCTTTGGCTTTCGGCAATTTCATCTTTGCTAAAGTGCGCAGCAATAACCTCGGCTCTTTCATCAGCATGCCGCGGCGTCATCTGCGAGCTGATACCGGTATAATAAAAATCGGCAATCGCAAAATTTATATGCCGAAAAACAACTTTATGTTCCGCAAACACAATCCACTTTTCCCAATCGCTGACAATCCGATGCTTATCATTATAAACCCCATATTTTTCAAACAATTTGCGCCGGATAAAACTCGCCTGATGACAAATGCAGTTATTATAAAAAAACAGCTTATCCAACTCTTTCACATCAACCGCAGCATATTCGCGCCGCCCGTCGCCATAAATCCTGTAATAATCGCCATAAACAACACCGGCATCCAAAAATCTGGCCTCTTCCGCAAAAAATTTCCCGATAACAAATTCATCGGCAAACAAATCTCCGCCATTCATAAAAATGAGCCATTCGCCGCAAGCCAGCCTTATACCCTTGTTCATCGCGTCAAAAATACCGTTATCCGGCTCAGATACAAGCTTATCTATCCGCTTTTGATATCGCTTTAAAATTTCAAGCGTACCATCCGTAGATCCTCCGTCAATAACAATCCATTCAAAATCCTGGCACGATTGCCCGGCAATACTCCGGCATGTCCGCTCAATTTCTTTTTCATTAAAACAAACCGTAATTACGGATAATTTCTGTTGTTGCGCCATACACCGCTCCTGCTGATAAAAAACGTTCCTTTTTTTATCAGTGATTATTTGTGGATAATTTATTGCAATTATGGTTGGTTAGAATTTCGGACAATAGAATAAAAAAAAGGAACCTTAAAAATCATCGGTTCGCTTTTCTTGAACTTCCCCCATTGCCGTTTGTTTACTTTTGAGCCGGAAACTCTTTCCATTCCGCCCGCACTTTAAGGCAATAAATATCTTTTTTCACCGCATCCGGCAGCTTGACATAATCTTTTTCGGTCGTTACCGGCGCCAAACCCTGCATACCGGCTAAATCCAGCAGTTCGCCAAGCTCTTCGCCGGTATAGGCATGATGGTCGTCAAAATCGCGTGTTACCACCGGTTCATAGCCGATACTTCTAAGCGTCTGGTAAAATTTTTCCGGATGTCCGATACCTGCAAACGCCAACACTTTTTTATTTTCCAACCCAAACGGCAGCGGTTTGAGCCGGCCCTGAAAAACCGGCAGCGTACACTTCGCCGCCAGCCCGGTCTTGTCCTCCCCCATAATCAGGATGCGGTCGGCGCGCTTTTCCCCGTCGGCAAGCGTCTCCCGGAGCGGCCCGGCCGGAATAACCCGCCCGTTGCCGATTCCCGTTGCTCCGTCAAACACCAGCCAGCTCTCATCTTTATGCAATCCGGGATTTTGAAAACCATCATCCATAATGATTATCTCCGCCCCCTGTTTAACAGCCATCGCCGCGCCCTTGACCCTGTCCGGCGCAATAACGGTTGGCGCCACGCCGGCCAAAAGCCTGGCTTCGTCGCCCGTTTCCTCCGGCGTATGTTTATTAAGGTCAACCAAAATATTTTTGAGTTTGCCTTTATAACCGCGCGTTACAAAAAAAACCTTCTTCCCAGCCTGCAGGTATTTTTCAGCCATAGCCATCGCCACCGGCGTTTTGCCGACCCCTCCGGCCGTGATATTGCCGATACAGATAACCTTTGCCGGACACTTGTGCGGACGGACATATTTCAGACGTAATTTCGTCGCCGCGCCGTAAACAAAGCCCAACGGCATCAACAATGTAGAAAGGGCACCTTTTTTCTTCCAAAAATGCGGCGTTTTCATCTTTTGATAACCTTATCCAAAACCTTCACAATCCCATCCAAAACCCGCGCTTCGCGTACCGTCCAGTCATAGGCTTTTTGCTGCCTTTCTGCCAACAGCTCCGGGCTAAGCAGCAATTCCGTTGCCTCTTCCACCACATTCTGCGCCGACACCACCTGCAGCACGGCATCATAAAAGCGTGCCCGGTTGAGCATTTCCGTAAAATTCTGCATATTCGGGCCGACGATAACCGCATTTTTGTCGCGTGCCGGCTCCATAAAGTTTTGCCCGCCATGCGGTATCAGCGACCCGCCGACAAAACTGACCGCCGCCAACGCGTACCACAGCCCCATTTCGCCGATAGTATCGGCCACATAAATTTCCGTCTCCGGCGTAATCGGCTCCTCTTTTGACCGCAGCGCCGTCTTATACAAGCGGTGTTCAAACATCCGGGCAATGGCCGGCCCGCGCTCCGGATGCCGGGGTGCTACGATTGTCAATACGCCGGGCACATTGTCGCGCAGCTCTGTCAGATACATGGCCAGCTGTTCCTCTTCGTCATGATGGGTAGAACTGATAAGAAAAACCGGCCGCGTCCCGATGGCCGCTTTCAGTTCTGCCATTTTCTTTTCATCAACAGGCAGCGGCATGCCCGCATATTTAAGATTGCCGACGCAGCCAACCTGCGGCGCACCGAGAAACATCAGCCGGTTTTTATCTTGTTCCGACTGTCCCAGGCAATAAGAAAAGCATGACAACAGCTCTTTGGCAGCAAATTTATATTTTTTCCAGTTTTGAAACGATTTGTCGGATATTCTCCCGTTAACCAGCACCAGCGGAATTTTTGCCTTTTTTATTTCCGACAGCAGCGACGGCCACAGTTCCGACTCAAACCACATTACCGCATCCGGGCGGAAATGTTTAAGCAGCCGGCGTGCAAAATTGGGAACGTCAAACGGGATATACTGATGAAACGCGCGTGGCGGCAGCCTTTTGCCCATAATCTCAGCCGAAGTGCGTGTCCCCGTCGTTACCAGAATGGACAAGTCCGGATCTTCTGCCAAAAGCCTGTCAATCAGTGGCAGCATGGAAACAGATTCGCCCACTGATGAACCATGCATCCAATAAAGACGGCCCTCCGGACGCGGCTTTTTATAAAGGCCGAGCCGCTCGTTAAATCTTGCAATATCCTCTTTGCCGGTTTTTTTGCGCTTTTTTATATATGTTGCTTTCACAATCGGAAAAGCAAGTGTCATCAATGTCTTATAAACCCCGATAAACATAGTCGGCTCCTTAATTTTGCCATCGTGCCGCACGCGGGCAGACGGCGTTTACCCTTTTTTATGCGTTTTTGCACGCGCCTTTTTCAAAAACGGTGCAATTCGTTTTTCCTTTTGTCCGTCTGCCGGCAATATCTCCGGCAAATCAAACCGCTTATCCAGCTCTTGCGTCAGCCGGTTGAGTTCCGCCTCAAAAGCAAGGCGTATCTGTTCCATGTCTTCTTCCGTTGCATCTGCAGGCACAAACAGCGGCTTTGTCGCCGCCACTGCCCCTTCCGCAAACGGTTTGGGCAGCAGCATGGCATCCCAGCTTTTGCTAAGAACCTTGGCTCCGCGCGAACTGTATGTAAAACCCATAACCGGCTTGCCTGTCTTTTGCGCAAAATAAATAACGCTCTTATTCAGGCGCATTCGCGGCCCGCGCGGCCCGTCGGAAATCAAAGCCACCACGGTACCCTTTTCCAATTCGCGGACAATATCCAACGCCGCCGGCAGCGCCTTGCGGTCGCTGGAACCGTCTATGCTGAGGATTTTAAAACCCCGCAGCAATTTGGCAATAATCCGCCCGTCATTATGCGGCGACACCAGAGCTTTCATCTGCCGCGGATTGCGCCAAAAATACGGCAGCAGCAACGCCCTCCCGTGCCAGGCAACAAAGATGCCTCCATCATTGTCCGCCACCAGTTTTTCAAACTCGTCTATACCGCTTATTTCATATTTTCCCGTTGCCCCGACCAGCCGTGCATACAAATACGCCGCCCCGCCGAGCAAATCCAGAACTATCGGTTTTTTTAATATTTTTTGCCGCAAATGTTTGAGTGTTGTTTTAAATTCCATATTTTTCCCTTCATCGCGCCAATACATTGCCGCTTTTGCATAAAAACTAACACAAATAGCTTAACAAAAAGTTTAAACCCCGCCGCGCCTGCCGGCAAAAAAAACACCCGTCCCCCAGAGGGACAGGCGCTTTTTTTAATAGAAGCACAAAGCCTTAACGCTCGTAGTGGCTGTCAAACGTAACCGTTTCGCCGTTCGGCGCGGTTACCGTAATCTGATAGCCGTCCGTCACATAGGTATAGCCGGAAATTTCCAGCGCATACTGCCCGTTGACAACGTTTTTCCACCCGTACGTCATGCATTCAAAATCGCTCAATGCCGACATCAGACGCCCATCGCTGAAATACCATTCCAGCGTATTGGCCGTATCAACGCCGCGTGCCGGCAGCCAGCTGTTCGTATCGGCATCAAACCCGACCGCGTTATAGCCTTGGTAGGTATCTGCCTGATACATAAAGTCGCCGCTGGACGGCAGCATGGTTTCATAATCGCATACGGCATAGGTAACGCCGCGCTCCCATTGGAACAGGAACGCCCTCCGCGTCACTTTTGCCGACGGATCCAGCGTTGCCGTAACATAGAAGCCTTTCGGCTTGCCAAAATGCGGATTGTCAGGTTCGTCACCGCCTTCCATGCGCAGGATATGCGTTACCTGCAGGTCAGCGTTATAAGCGCCTTCCGTTCCGCGAGCGCTTCCGGCCACCGTAACCGCCGCATTGTACTCGTCATAGCCGCCGTTTTCGCCGCGCAGGCTGATTTGCAGATTCTTCGGCGTCAAAGACACCACCGGCATATCAAACGAAACCACGCCCAAATCGGCATCATCCAGCGTCGCGCTGAAATTGCTGTACGAATACGGGCTGTCAATCCGGTCGGCAGTCACGCCGTTGCTGAGCGTATGCGTATACGGATAACGATATTTCGTCACTTGCCAGCTGCCCCGGTTATGGCTTGAAGTCGTCGCTGCGCCGGCCGTTCCCGCTGCCGAATAATCAACATTGGAAACATTCCTGGTCTGCGCCGCCGTATTGGCAAAATCAAAAGCAAAACGTGCGCCGAAAGTTTCGGAAGAACGTACCGTTTCGGTCGTTCCGTCACTCATCTGCTTTTCCAACACAAAATCAACCGTGCCGTCGGCATAAACAACCGTTTTTTTCGCAGACCCGCTGACCGTAACGTCTTCTTTCTTCACGTAGATATCGGTAATACCGTCCGTGCTGAAAGATTTGCCGTCCGCCGTTTTGCCCGTAACCGTCAAAAGGTGCGGCGTTACGACATAATCGCCCTCGGTGCGCACGTCATCCGCCTGCAGCGTCTCGCTTTTGCTCATCGCCAGCCGGACATCAAACGTATGCGAAAAAGTTCCGTCGTCAAATATGATTTCCGCATCGCGAACATCAATTTCCTGCCGCCGTTCCACAACGCCGTTTCCGGTCACATAGCGATATGTCGCCGCATAGGTTTTAACCGTCCAATAGCCGTCCACTGCCGAACTGCTGCTGGAAGAATGGCTCTCGGTCGTGCTGAATTCCGTATTGTCGGCATACAATTTTCCGTCAGTCAATTCGCCCAGCGTTACCGTAAACGGCTTGGTAAACGTTTCCGTTTCATCTTCGCCGTTGCTGTGCGGCGTGGTTTTTACCACCGTCACGGTCGTCGTTGCACCGTTCCACGTCTGATTGGTCGTATAGGTCGGTTCTCCTTCTTCATCGGCTGCCACCAGCAGATACCCTGCCGATACGAGCGATGCCGGATTGCCGCCGTTCCATACGGCACGCGCCGTATAATCATACGGATAAGCCTTGTATGTAACGCCGTTACGCACCAATGTCGTATAATTCGGCGCCACGTCGGCTCCCTGTCCGGTTATGGCATACGTCCGCTCCGGAAAAGTCTTAACCACGTTGCCGTCCGTAAAGACGACTTTCGGAGACGTTGTCCGAAAAGCAAAAGTTCCGCTTTCCCGTCCGTTGGTTGCTGCCGACTGCCAGCTGGTTGTCGTATAAGTTGCCGTAAACTTTGTCGTTTGCGAAAACTTCTTTTCTTCCGTTTCTTCGGAAGTTGACGCTTGTCTGAGCTGTCCTTCGTTCCACTCAAGAGAAGTCGTCACCTTCTCGCCGAAAGCCACGGCCGTTGCCGAATGTCTGCCCTCATAGCTGTAAGAGGAATGGGTGCTTGAACCGTCGCTCCAGATAATTTCCTTATCAACGACATAGTCATCATCTTTCCCCGTCAGCGTATAGATAGAATCCTTTTTGGCCAGCCCTTCCGGCTCATTGGAAACTTTCAACAACACGTTTTCGTCAATAACATCCAGCGTACATCCGGCAATTTCGCCGTAAAGCGAATTAACCGAACGGAAAGTCTTCTCGCCGTCGCTATCAGAAATCTTCGTCACATCAAAAGCAAGCTCGGTAAACTTGAGCCCGATATCGGGAATATCATAGCTTCCGTATTCGCTTTCAAAATGCACCGGTTTCTGATAAGTAAAGCTGATTGTGCTTTCTACAACCGTTCCGGACTCGGTTCCGGTATTGGAAGAAACATAGGTTCCGGACAAAGTCTGCACCGTAAATCCGTCCCCGGTTGTTACCTCAGATAAAACCTCCTCAGACAAACTGCCGGTTGAAACCTGATTAAACAGGCTGTCGCGGCTGGGTTGCTCCCGTTCTGCCGGCGCTTTCACATCCAGAGCCAGGTCTACCGTATAAGTATGCGTTTCTTCGCCCTTATTGGTCGTAACCTTTTCTGTCAGTTCATATGCCGTATACGGGCAGCCGACATATTTTCCGGAATATTCAACCCCTGTTACTTCGGTAGCCTCTTCCGTAACCACTTTGCGGTACCACGGCGACAATTTGACATTGTCGGCAATTTCCGCACCGGCGGAAACGCCTTCCGCTTTATACGCGGCTTCAAGCACCAGCGTTGCTTTGTACGGATCTTCCGTTTCCGTCTTGTTGCCAAAGCTTTCAATCTCAACTTTTTCAAAAGTTATCGATTCTATTTCCAAGTGCGGCACGGCCAGCGTATCGCTGCCGTTAATAACGGCGGTAAAACTGTTTCCGTAAAAAACCGTTGCCACCTGTCCGTCAGAGAAGGTCAACTCTTCAACCACATCTTCGCCCAGCGTATTGCCGTTGCGGTAAGGCGTCCGGTTGACAACTCTGCGGCTTGACAGCGTCACGGGCAGTTTATCTGCCGATGCCACATCAATCCGCGCTTTCGCCAGCCTGACTCTCAAATACATTGTCGGCGAGAAATTATACGAAAACTTCTCCCCGTCAATATCGCCGCGCAAGGTTGCCGTCTGCTTAACGGAAGCATCACTTTTAACCAGCGTATCCTTGACGGTCACGCTGGCAAGCAGCACCCTTTCGGCCTCCCAGTAATGCTCGGTAATTACCTCAATCGTATCGCCCGGGGCAATTTCAGAAGAGCTCCTCTCGGCCTGTACATCCGTACAACTGCCGGCAAGCCACATGCCAATGATACACAACAGCAGCAGAGCTGCCAGATTCGCGCGTTTTTTAAATACGCAGCTCCAACATTTTTTTAAATTGTCCATAAAAGCAAAATTTTAAATGATTATAACTATAAAGTAAAAACTCTCGCATATATAAAGCGTCGGGCCGCCGATAAACAGCGCCAGCGTCATAACAAAAAAACGACAATGTGCCTCTTGCTATAATAAGATACAAAAAATAGTTCCCGGCACAATAATTTATAAACACTGTGAAGCTAATACAAAATATACAAAAAATCAACAGTTTTTTGTACATAGATTTTATTTTAAACGGCATGCGCCCGCCGGGGCAAGCGCCGGCCCTTCCCAAAACCGCCGGCAACATATTCCCACACAAAGGCATAAAAAAACCTCCTTGCAATCCGTCCGTTAAGGACGGTTGCAAAGAGGTTTTGAAGGCACTTACTCGTAGAGATCGATATAATGTTCTTTATCAAATACGACCGCTTCGTTTTTGTTGGTCGTAACCTCTACATCGCTGACAGCGCGGACATAGTTTGTTACCACAAGATGCTGCACATCTGTTGCAACATACGTTGTCCCTTCCGGAACATTTCCAGCACGTTCTGACAACACTTCAATCGTGCTGGTCATTTCCGGAACCACGCCTACCTCTA
>CALXTP010000077.1 GCA_944391435.1 uncultured Alphaproteobacteria bacterium
TAAAGCCGTTAAGCGGATTGGCGGCAGCACCGTTGTCATAAACCGCCTTGACCATGCCCGGCGTAAATTCTTTGGAAGACAGGCCATAGCGCCCGCCGACGATTTTCGGCATAGCGATTTCGCCCGCCGCCGCGGCTTGTGCCAACGTGGCAACCACGTCAAGATACAGCGGTTCGCCCGCCGAGCCGGATTCTTTGGTTCTGTCAAGCACGGAAACAACCTTGGCGCTCTTCGGCAACGCGGCGACAAACGCCTTCGCCGGGAACGGGCGGTAAAGGTGGACTTTAACCACGCCGTATTTAGCGCCCTGCGCGTTCAGATAGTCAATCGTTTCCTGCACGGTTTCGGCACCGGAGCCCATAATGACGATAACCTGCTCCGCATCGGCCGCGCCATAGTAGTCAACAATATGATACTGGCGGCCGGAAATCTTCGCAAACTTGTCCATTTCTTCCTGGACGATTTCCGGAACGGCATCATAATATTTATTTGCCGCCTCGCGCCCCTGGAAGAACACGTCGGGGTTCTGCGCCGTACCGCGGATAACCGGGGCTTCCGGACGCAGCGCGTGCTTGGCGTTAAAGTGGTAGTCAATACCTTTGAGCATTTCGCGCAGATCGTCGTCGGAAAGCACTTTGATTTTTTTGATTTCGTGCGACGTGCGGAAACCGTCAAAGAAGTGCATAAACGGCACGCGCGAACGTAAGGTTGAAGTCTGCGCAATCGCCGCCATATCGTGTGCTTCCTGCACCGAATTGGAGCACAGCATCGCAAAGCCGGTCTGGCGGCAGCTCATCACGTCAGAGTGGTCGCCGAAAATGGAGAGCGCGTGATAGGCGAGCGAACGCGCCGCAACGTGCATAACAAACGGCGACAGTTCGCCGGCGATTTTGTACATATTCGGGATCATTAAGAGCAGCCCCTGCGACGCGGTAAAAGTCGTGGTTAAAGAGCCGGCCTGCAGCGACCCGTGGCAAGCGCCCGCGGCGCCGGCTTCGGACTGCATCTCCTGCACATCGGGGATGACGCCCCACAGGTTTTTCTGTTTGGCGGCGGACCACGCATCGGCCCATTCGCCCATCGGAGACGACGGGGTAATCGGGTAGATAACGCAGACCTCGTTCATGCGGTGGGCAACCGAAGCGGCCGCTTCGTTACCGTCCATCATTTTCATTTTCACATCTGACATTTAAATATCCTTAAATTAGAGTTTAAGTAAGTTTCATAAGGCAGCACCGCGCGGATAGCCCGCACCGTCCGCTCCCGCTTTGCCGGAACATCGCCGCCCCATACCGCAAGCCCGAAGTCTCTGCCCCTGGCTCGCACCGGAACATCGCCGCCCCATACCGCAAGCCCGAAGCCTCCGCCCGGGAACGAGTCGCAACGGCAACAGCATTGCCTCCAACAAAACAGGGAGCCGCCGGCATGCCGGCTGCCCGATTCTTATTTTTTTTGACGCAGGATAGATAGCACAATTGCCCTAAAAATCAAGATTTTTTTATAGATTATCCGCCCCTTTTCCCCGCTTATCCACAGGCGCCGTACCATCTTTCTCCGTCATTGCGAGCGAACAACGTGAGCGTGGCAATCCATCCCGCAACACCTCCCCCTCTCTCTCAAGTTACAAAGGACAACTTATGCAGGTGCCGCGGGCACTGGTGCTGCCACTGCCGCAGGCACTGGCGCTGCCACCGGCGGTCAGGCACTCGGATTTTTCTCGTTAAACCGGCGCATAGCCTCATTAAACCGCAAATGCGACCAATCCACGTTGCGCTTGACCACTTTGGCCGGATTGCCCGCCACCACCGTATGCGGCTCGGCAAATTCAGAAACGACGTTGCTGCACCAGCCGACAATGCTATGCGGCGCAATAGCCGTATTTTTGGCAATATGCACATCGCGCCCGACCCAGACATGGTCGCCGATAACCACCGAGCGCCCGCGGTTTTGCGGGCGTCCGTCCAAATCGGTTACCGTATGCGTATCGGTACACCACAGGCTGATATTCCATGAAAAAAGGCAATCCGCGCCGATGCTGACTTTGGAATCATCTTCAAACATATAAATTTCCAGGCCGTTGATTTGCGTCCGTTCGCCGATGGAAAGCACCCCGCCGGCAATCGGATTTTCAGCATCACCGAACATAATATCCAGATTAAGCGCCTCTGCCGATTTAACATCTATAACATTATTTTCGCCGCATATTTTAATTTTGATTTTGCTCCCCGCCGCCATATTTTCAGGAAAGCGTACGGTATTGTTTTTGCCGCGGATATCCAGCAAAATACTGCCGTACGGCGGCAAAACGACGGTATTCGCGTTCAAATCCGCCCTAATTCTGCGCTTATTTTTCTTTCCGAAATGCAATCTCTGCTTAATTTTTTTCCACAACATAACGTCCTCGTCCCCAAACATTCTGCCCTTCCGTCCGGCACCGCCCAAGCCGGGCCGCGACATACGGCACGATGCTGCCGGGCGCCCGTCTTATCCCTTACCGCCGAAAGAATATACGGTAGCATATAAATAACGGCCGTTTTTTTTCAGCGGCGGAAATGAAGGCCGGGATAAGCCAACATGTTTATTTTGCTAAGAAAAATCCGGGGGATATGTGTCCGAAAACTGTTGCATAAAAACGGCCGTTATTTTTCAGCAGCCGTCTTGCCGGCTTCATAATCCGCTTGACATCGGCCGGCGCCGTCCCTATGATGCGTGCATAAAAATATTATTGCCATACAACTTAAAAATTATTTTTTTATGAAACAGACATTGCATTTCGGCACCGTTGCCGTTTCAAGCGTGGTTTGCGCCGTGCTTTCCTGCTTATTTTTCATGTACGACGGATGGTTTAACCCTGATTCCCGCGGCTGCATTTACGCCGCCTGGATGCTCGCCGCTTACGGCCTGTTATGCTATGCCGCAACAGAAGTTTTTCATTGGAGCAACAGCAATCCGGAGCGGCTTCAAAGTGCAATATGGGCCGTCCGCTGCATGAACCTGTTCCTCGGCGCCGTCATCTTCCGCGTTTTGGGCTGGGATATCCCGATGTTTATTGCCTTCTGTGCCGCGCTGATGATTTTGCGCTTTTTCATTATCGCCATCGGTATGATAATGCACTGCCGCCGATAGCGCACTTGCCGCCAAACCGCCGGAACAAGCGTATCGGTATCAAAAAAAGCTTTTTCCCTCAAAGGAAAAAGCTTTTTCAATACGCGGCAATTTTTTTAATTTTTCCAACAGCCTTGCAACGCTCTGATAAACGCCGCAACCCCCAAACTCTGTGCAAACGCCGTGCTATTCCCCGCCTTTGCCGGAGTCCTCGGGTGTGTTGCCGGAATCGCCGTCAGCAGCGCCGACATCTTTTTTGGCATCGTTTTCTGCCTTTTCCTTTGCCGTATCGGCACGGGTTCTCATTTCTTCATACACATGTTTAAGCTTGCTTATGGCTTCCTTGCCCTTCTCTGCCAAATCATCGGCATTTTGTTCCACACTGGCCACATACTGGTCGTGCTTGTCCTCCAGCTTTTTGCCGAGTTTATTCATGGCAGCCGCAAGTTTGCGGGCATTTTCATTATTATTTTCTTCTGCCGACTGGTTACCGTAATCCTCAAGCTTTTTAACCGCCTTTCCGGTCAATTTCAACATTTTGTCAGCCATAACGCCGACCGTCTTTCCGATTGACATTTTAATTTCAGCTCCTTTTTTATTGTTTCGTCCCTTTGGCTTGCCATAACGGCGCAAACGCGCCCCGCCGGATATAGATATAATAAGCAGAAAAGCTAAAAAAAAGCTTAACGCCGGATTTTTTT
>CALXTP010000078.1 GCA_944391435.1 uncultured Alphaproteobacteria bacterium
AAGGGAAGTTCCGGCAATGTGGTCGGCTATTGCTTTTTGGCTCTTAACAACCGGCAGGCAGTCGGCAGCGGCGTTTCCAAGCAAGACGCCGAGGCGGCATATCTCCGCATGTTGAAGAAAACCTCTCGAGACAAGATTGTTGACGGCAATGTTCTTGAAGAAAGCAGAGATGTGACCGTGCGCGGCATTGTGCAGGAAAATAATGTCTATTATCTCCTGTTTGAAGAGGTTCGCGGTGCCGAATTTACCGGCAGCACAGAGTTCTATCCCGAACTGAAATGGACGAAGCCCGGTGATACAGTACGGGTTTCTTACGGAAAAGGAGAGGGCAAGGTTGTGCCGTTGGACTATTTTGAAAATCTTAATTTTGCCATCTGATTGCGGATGGCAATTGTAACAAAAAAACAGCGCGGAGGGCGAGCCTCAGGCGCTGTTTTTTGTTTTGCTTATGCCCCTCTGATCGGAGCGGGCAAGAGGCGGAAAGCCTCTTTTTAATCATTTTTGCGGTAAACCTGTCAGATGTTCAGGTTACAGGCAAAATACCAAAACACCGTTTACAAAAATCGTCAGCAACATGGCTTTAATTTTTAATGGTTTAACAATCGGGTTAACTATCTCATGGCAAATTGTTGCTTTTTATAGGGTTTGTTCCAGTAGTTGCCGGAATTTGCGGATTTCCGCGAGCCCTGCGGCCAGTTCCGGATGAAGAGAAGAATCTTTTTCCCATTTTATCGCCATACGCTGGACAAGCCCGACATAGTTGCGATATTCGTTAATCAGATTTTCTCTTTGGGGATAGCCGACGGGCGCAGCTTGTTTGAAACGTTGTTGCAGCTGGCTCAAAATGTCATAAGTTCCCAGGAAAAAACCACTACTTTCTTTTTTCATTTGCGGCACGTCTATGGCCAAAACTCTTTCAATTTTCATAACAACAATATTTTAATAATTAAATTTACGGCAGGGAATATAGAACCCGGCAATCCGATTGTCAAGCCGAAATATGTGTTGCGGCACTTTCTTAAAAAAACGGATGTTGCCAGGCCTGCAAAATATTGCTACGACAGAAAGCCTGCGGCTGGGCGATGTTGCCGGGGCTTATTTATAAAAAATTTATATTTGCCGGATAATATCAAAATGTATATTTTTTTGCGGAGGGCAGTATGGTGGAAGAAAAGGAAGACGGGCTGGCAGCGGTGCAGCAGAGGTTTCGCGCATATTACGAGGCAAATTTGCGCGGCGACTATAACGGGCTGGAGCCGGTGCGGCAAAAGTATCTGCGGCAGTTTCGGCGGCGGCTGGCGATTTGTGTGGCGGTGGCGGGCGCGTATGTGGCGTTTTGCACGGTGCGGCAGCTTAATCCGGAGGTCGTATTCAGCGAAAATGCATTATGGATTTATTTTGTTTTTCTGTCTGTTGCCGGAGCATGGGTTACCTGCCCGTCTTCACATTACAAAAAAGACAGCAAAAAGCTGGTGATGAATAAAATCCTCGCCTTTTGGGGCAATATGCGCTATTCGGAAAAAGGTTCGGATATTACCTGGGACAGCCTGGTGCAGTCGTGCCTGTTCGGGAGCTTTGACGGGCGCGATGTTGATGATGATTTGGCGGGAACATATAATGGTACCGATATCAAAATTTCCGAGCAGCATCTGACCCGGCTGGTGCGGACGCGGCGCGGAAGCCGGCGGCAGACCGTTTTTCGCGGGATAATCATCGTGTTGGAAACGGGCAAAAAATTTTCCGGGCAGACCGTGGTGCGTGTTGATCGTGGCTGGTTTAATTTTTTGACGGCACCCTTGAACGGCAAAAAGAAAAATGCTAACGGTTCGGTTACGGCAAGCTTCTTTTTTAAATCATCCCTGGAACGGGTGCAGCTGGAAGATCCTGTTTTTGAGAGGGAGTGGGAAGTTTATGCCGAAGATCAGGTGGAGGCGCGCTATCTGCTGACGCCGGCCCTGATGGAGAGAATGCTGGAAATAAAACGGCGCTTTTTCGGCCAGCGGATTGAGTTCAGCTTTTTTAATAACCGGGTGATGATTGCGGTGCAGACGGGGCAGGATATGTTTGAAACGACATCGCTGTTTTTGCCGGCGCCGTTTTACGGCAAAATGCGGGAAGTCGTGACGCAGCTGTACAGCGTTTTTGCTGCCGCGGATTTGATAAACGGGCAGCGTATTTAAGGCCTGGGTGTTTTCTTTCGCGCAGCCTTAATCTTTGGTTTGACATCTGTTGCGGCAATGGTTATATTGGCGACAGGTTTAATTATGGCGGAGCAGGCAGATGGCGGTTTTGCAGAAAGGCGTGTTTGTGCTGGCGGCGGCAGTGGCGGCGACGGCGGCTTTTGACGTTTGGGCGAAGCGGGATTTTTTTGTACAAAACGAAGTGCAGTGCGACAGCGGCGGCGAATATTGCACAGATGCGGCAACCAAGGCGCCGTTTAGCGGCGAGTTGCGTTTGTATTATCCGTCCGGCACCGTACGGGCGCGGATTTCTTATGCCAACGGAGCCAGGCACGGCAAGTACAGGACATATTTTCCTGACGGCGAACTGCGCTATTCGGCCGAATACCGCGACGGCAAGACGGAAGGCGTGGTAACGGTTTATTACGACAACGGCAAAATCCGCGAAGAGGCACATACCGGCAACGGCGTGCGCGACGGCATCCGCCGGCTGTATTATCCCGACGGCAATTTATCGCGGGAAGAAAATTATGACAAAGGGAAACTGCAAGGCAATGTCCAGACCTATTATCCCGACGGGCAGCCGGCGATGCGGGCGACGTATGCGGACGGCACGGCGGTTTCCGGCTATTGCCTGACACCAAAAGGGCAGCGCCTGGATTTTACGGCACAGATAGAATCCTATCGCCAAAACGGGCGGACGCCTTGCGATGAAATGATGAGGCAGGCCGAAGCAGCCGCCGTGTATGAATAGCGTTTATAAATGGGGCAGGCGCCGTACCGTCAGAGTTTGCAGCGTTTGGCAAATTCCCGCATAATTGCGGCATGGACTTCTTCTATGGAGCCGGAAGCGTCAATCACGACAAAACGTTCAGGCTCTTTTGCTGCCATTTGCAGATAGCCGTTTCTCAAACGTTCGTGAAAGGAAATATCCACATTTTCAAAACGCAGTTCTTTGTTTGCCATGGTGCCGGCTTTGTCAAAACTGCGTTTCAACCCCAGGCGCGGCTCAATATCCAGCAGGAAAGTGATATCCGGTTTGAGCGAACCTGCGACCGTTTGGTAAAGCATATCCATTATGCCGGTGTCGGCAAATTTGCCTGAGCCGTAGAACTGGTAGGCGATGGTGGAATCGTTAAAACGGTCGGAAAGGACAAATTTTCCTTCCTGCAGCGCCGGCAAAATGACCCGGGTTAAGTCTATACGGCGGTCTGCATAAAATAACAGTATTTCGGTTATTTCATCAAATTTGTCTTTGCTGCCCTCTACCAGCAGGCGGCGGATTTCTTTGCCGATTTCGGTACCGCCCGGTTCACGCGTGGTTGCAATTTGTGCCCCGGAGGCGCGCAGATGTTCGGCCAACAGGTGGAGCTGGACGGATTTGCCGCTGCCTTCGCCTCCTTCAAAAGTGATAAAAGTACCCCTGTGCATGGCCTCTCTCCGGCTATTCATTGCCGAAAACAAAATATTTTAAGTTGGCGAGGAAACGGCTGAACGGGCCGACTTTGGCGACGCTGTCTTTGGCGACCAGCGGAATTTTGTCGGTGGTTTCGCCTTCGTAGGTGATGAACAGCTCGCCTATCTTATCGCCCTGCAGAACGGGAGCCTTGAGGGGCTTGTCATAGATGATTTTGGCCGCATATTTGCTTTTGCCGCTTTTTTTGATGGTTTTAACGATATCTTCCGGCACAACGGCAGTAACGGTTTTGGCGGCACCGTACCAGACGGGGACTTCCGCCATTATCTGATTCTTGGTGAAAAATTTGTAGTTGTCATAATTGGCAAAACCCCAGGTCATCAGGCTTTCCGTTTCTTCGGCGCGCTGCTTGTTGCTCTCTAGCCCCGCCATGACCTCTATCAGGCGCCGGCCGTTGCGTACGGCCGAGCCGGTCAGGCAAAAGCCTGCTTCGGAAGTATGTCCGGTTTTGAGCCCGTCGGCACCCTTAAGGCTATATAGCAAGGGATTGCGGTTACCCTGGCGGATACCGTTAAACGTGAATTCTTTTTGCGAAAAAAGAGGGTAAAACTCCGGAAACTCTTTGATGATGTGGCGCGCCAGCAAAGCCAGGTCTTCCACCGAGACCTTATGGTCAGGGTGGGGCAGGCCGGTCGCATTTTCAAAATGGGCATGCTTTAAGCCGATTTTTTCGGCGGTTTCATTCATCAGCGCGGCAAACTCCGGCTCGGAGCCGGCAATGTTTTCAGCGACGACAATGCAGGCGTCATTGCCGGATTGTATCAATATGCCTTTTAACAGGTCTTCCACTTTGACTTCCTGCCCGATTTTTAAGAACATGGTGGAGCCGCCGGATGCAGCGCCGCCTTTGCGCCAGGCGTTTTCACTGACGGTAAACGTTTCATCAAGCGAGACATCGCCGTCTTTGATTTTGCTTAGCAGCACATATACGGTCATCAGCTTGCTCATAGAGGCCGGCGCTATCATTTCTTCATGGTTTTTGGCAAATAAATATGCGCCGGTTTCGTAATCCACGAGGATGGCGTTTCTGGCTTTGGTTTCAAAAGCATTGGCCGTTGCCGCCGCCAGGCAGGATATTCCGGCAGCCAAGGCAAAAAATTTATTAAACCCCATAGTGTCTGTTCTCCTAATTGTTCTTATCGGTTACGAGCGTTACGTCCGAGTGGCCGTATTCTAATACCCGGTCTAAAATTTTCATGGCTTCATCGCGGTTGGCATAGGCGCCAAGGCGGACACGGTAAACGCCGTTTTTGCTTAAATAGGCTTCGTAAATGGATACGTTGCCGAAACGTTTCATGTTGGAGGCCATTTGTTTGGCCTTGTCATAGTCGGCAAATGCGCCGACCTGTACGAAATAAGGGCCTTCGTCCGGCGCGGAAGGGATGCTTACCGGTGCGGAAGTGTTAGCGGCAAGGCTGATTTCCGACGTATATTGCAGCGGGCGGCGCGCGGAAGTGCTGATTTCATAGCGGGCAGATGGCGCGGCCGCGGCTGTTGCCTTCTGGCTGTTGGTGTAGGGTATCATCTTATTGCCGTAAGTGGCAGAGGTGTTGTTTGACGAGAGCATGGCCTCTTTAATGGCGCGGCTTTCGTTTTCCAGAATCTCCACCTTGACTTTGGCGGTGCCTTTGTTTTTGTAACCCAGCAGCTCGGCGCCTTTTTCCGACAGGTCAATGATGCGGTTTTTGACATAGGGGCCGCGGTCATTGACGCGGGCAATGATTGATTTGCCGTTTTCCAGATTGGTTACGCGGACGACGGACGGGAGCGGCAAGGTGCGATGTGCGGCGGTAACTGCCCGCATGTCATAAGTTTCGCCGTTGGCCGTGCGTTTGTTGTGGAAGTCATCGCCGTACCAAGAGGCCATGCCCGTTTCTTCGTAGTCATAATCTTCGGCGGGAGTGTAGCTCTGCCCCAAAACGGTGTATGGCTTGCCGACTTTGTATATGCCGCCGTCGGCTTTGATGGCGGCAACTTCTTCCGAGAGGTTTTTATATTCAAATTCTTTCGGTTCGGAAGCACAGGCGGCCAATAATGCCAGCAACGACAAGCCGAGGCACATTTTTGCCGGCTCTTGCAGTATTCTTTTTAGTGTTGTCATTTTATCAGTTCCTTCAGCTTTTGACCCTAATCTTAAATCAGCCGTTTGTAAAGCTTTTACTGCGGGTTATTCATGCTTTTGCGTTATGCAAAAACCGCAAAAATTTTTTTGACAATTACAAACTTTGTTTTTATTATACGCCTGTATTCCTTAATAAATGATAAAAAGGCGGCTGAAAAGCACTTAAAAAAAGGACGGGGACAGACAGGGAGAATGCAGTTGATGAAGTATAAAGCGCTGTTGGGCTGCCTTGTGGCGGCGGGTATTTGGTCGGCACCGGCTGCTGCCGGAGAGGTGGCGGTCATTAAGCCTGAAGACCAGGCTGTGCTGGAAGGGATTTTTGCTTTTGAACCGGTTATGACGGGGACGTCGTCCCTTGTGCCGGCGGCCGGGCAGGAAGACGGTTACGGCATACAGGCCAAAGGGGCACGCGATGTTTCGCGCGTGCAGGCGCTGCCGCTGGTAACGAAGGCGAAATCCGACGATACGAAAGCTGCGGCACAGGCTGCAAAAACTGGCAATACACGGGTTACGGCACAAGCGGCAGACGTTGCGCCGGGAAATAATCTCAAGGCGGCGATGACGGCCGTTGTTGAGGGGAAAGAAAGCGAAAAGGCCGGCAGAACGGGTGAAAAATCCGGTGCCGATGCGTCCGGGGCGGCGGCTGATATTGCTGCGGGCAAAGCCGGAGGCGAGGCTGCCAAAGAAATGGCTGCCGGGCAGAGTGCCGTTGCCGAAAAAAAGGAAGAGAGCATAAAACAAAAAGAACCCGGTACGGCAACAGGGGCGGCGGCCTGGGCCGATGAAGAAATCAAATATGTTTACCCGAGCAAAAACGAGCGGGAAACCGCGCGCGAGCCTTTGCGCGAATGGTATAATCCGGCGGCTTATCCCCAAGCCGGGGCGGCTCAGCGCTACCAGGCCCAAAAAGACGGTTTGGCTGCGGGAGCGGCTGACGAAGAGGCACGGCGTGCCGAGAATGAAGAATGGCGGGATGCCATTGCGTCCTGTCTGGACGGCAAGGCTGACGGGCTGAAATTGGAAAAAGCCATGCTTTATAACAGCAATACATACGATGCGGCGGCTTATCTGTCGCAGACGTTTGCCGAAGTTAATGCCTGTTATGAAGCGGTCGGGCGTGATATTATCCGGCGCTATTACGGCGATGATGCGGCACGGCAGGCGGCGTTTGAAGAAAAAGCCAGGACGTTTTATGTCGGCGGGACAGATGTTAATTTTAATCCGTCATTTTGCGGCGATAACTGTTCGCTTGATGCCGTGGCGGAGGCGCAAATGCAAAAATTTGCCGATTTTCGTACTTATCTCGGGAAGTTGCTGAACGAGCGTCCGTTAGCGCCGGTTGTTCCGGACGGGGCGTATGGTGCGGGAACGGGTGGAGAAACCGCGGCAGACGGCGTTTATGTTGATGATGATATTTATATTGACGATGCTTATGTTTTAGAAGAAACGGGCGGGCGCCGTGTCCGCTACCGGCAGTGAGGCAAAAATGGCTGATGAGGCGGTTTATCCTTATATGAACCCGTATCTTATCGGGCATGAGGCCGAAGAAAAGCTTTTTCTGACCGCGTATAACGCGCAGGCGCTGCATCACGGCTGGCTGATTACCGGCGACGAGGGAATCGGCAAGGCAACCCTGGCTTATAAAATCGCGCGCTTTTTGCTGGCGGCAGAGCCGGGTAAAGTGTATAATTCGCTGGATATAGCCGTTGACAGCGACATATATGCCCAGGTGGCGCAGAAGTCGCATCCGGATTTCCGGGTGCTGGAGCGCGACTATATTGACACGGACAAGAAAAAGCTGATTAAGGCGATTAACCAGGGCGAAACGGTTGACGAAGAGATGAAACAAGGGTTGAAGCGCTCGGCGGTGATTAAAGTGGAAGACGTGCGCAATATGGTGGAATTTCTCGGCAAAAAATCGTTTAATGACAGCTGGCGGGTGGTGCTGGTGGACAGCGCCGATGATTTGAACCCGTCAAGCGCCAATGCGTTGTTGAAGATTTTGGAAGAGCCGCCGCATAAAAGCATTTTGCTGTTGATTTCGCATAATCCGGGGCGGCTGCTGCCGACTATACGTTCGCGTTGTGCCAAACTGGCGCTGAAACCGCTGCAGGAAGGGCAGGTGGCCAGCCTGCTGCGCCGCTATAAGCCGGCGTTGGCAGAGCGCGAAGTGCAGGGGTTGGCGAAAATTGCCGGCGGCAGTATCGGGCGGGCTATCCGCTATGCCGATAATGACGCGCTGGCGATGTATGAGAACATTAAAGTGGTCTGTTTTGCGGGGAGCCGCTGCGACGGCAGGCTGCTGTTGGATTTGGCGTCTGAGGCGGCCGGCGACGAGGATTGCTGGGAATTGTTTGCCGAGCTGATGTGCCGGTTTGTGCGCGAGGCGCTGCCGGGGGCGCAACAGCCGCGGGATTTGTATGCGGCATACGAGGCGGCGCTTAAAGTTTTAGATGAGACGACGCGGCTCAATATGGATAAAAAGCTGGCGGCGCTCCAGGTGTTGTCCGGTATCGGCAGCGCGTGTTAGGCGCTGGCGGCGGTGCCGGGAAAGGGCGTGCCGTATGGGAAAGCACGGCGGCAGATTATCTCAAGTGAAACCTGGCACCGTGTGAAGAGAGCGCTGAGAAAGAAAAAAAAAGCAAGCCGTTTTTTTGTGCTTTTTTTTATTTGCGGGCGGCGTTTTTTAAAGCTTTTTAAACGCTCGGCAGGGTATTATCGCGGGCGGTTGCGAAAGGATAAAAAATGTTTACGGACAGCCATTGCCATATAGAAGATGATGAAACGGCGCTCCGGGCAGCGGCGGCGGGCGTCGAGGCAATGCTCAATGCCGGCAGGGATTTGGACGAGGCGGAGGCACAGCTTTTGATGTGCGACAGGATGGCACGGCTCCGGGCGGCGGGCGGATTGGCGCCGATGATGTGGACGTCGGCGGGTATCCATCCCGACAGCGCCAAAGCCAAGCTCGGGCGTATCGGTGTTGACGAGATTGTGAAGGCGGCGGAAAAGCCGCAGGTTATTGCCATCGGCGAATGCGGGCTTGATTATCACTACGGGGCGGACTGCATTAACGAACAAAAGGAAATGTTTGCGCGGCATATTGAGGCGGCGGGGGTGTCTGGGCTGCCACTGATGATTCACCAGCGCGAGGCGGAAGCCGATATGCTGGAAATGCTGGCGGCGGGCAAGCGGAAATTTCCGGAGCTTGCCGGGGTTATCCACTGTTTTACGTCCACGCCGGATTTTGCAAAAGAGGTTTTGGCGCTGGGGTTTTATATTTCGGCATCGGGGATTGTTACTTTTAAGAGCGGGGCGGCAGTGGCAGAAGTTTTTAAGTCTTATCCGCAAGATAAGATTTTGATTGAAACCGACAGTCCGTATCTGGCGCCGGTACCTTACCGCGGCAAAACCAACGAGCCGGCGTTTGTGGTTAAGACGGCAGAGAAAATTGCCGCGATTAGGGGCTTGACGGTTGAAGAAACCGCGCGTATAACTACGGGTAACTTTTTTAATTTATATCACAAGGCAACCCGCCCGGAATCTGGTTCGGACGACGGGAGCGCCGGTTGCTCCGTGCTTGGAAGAAAGGTGCAGAGTGTCTAAGGTCATTATTTTAGGTTCGGGTGCAGCGCCGGGCGTGCCCTCGCTTGCCAACGGTTTTGGCGATTGCGACCCCAAGAATGAAAAAAATATCCGCTTAAGGAGCGGGACATATATGGAAATCGGCGACGTGAAGTTTTTGATTGATACATCGCCGGATTTGCGTATGCAGCTCATTTTATCCAATATCCGCGATATTGATGCTGTTTTTTATACGCATACGCATGCCGATCATCTGCACGGGATTGACGATTTGCGCGAAATCAACCGTATTACCGGGCGGGCGATAGAATTGTTTGCGTCGCCGGACAACCTCAATATTATCCGTACGCGCTTTCCGTATCTGATAGCCGAACGCAAGGAAGACGTGGAACCGGTTTATCGGGCGGCACTGCATCCGAATCCGTTTGAATATGAAGAGAGCTTTTATTTTCGCGATTTGAAAGTAACGCCGGTTAAGCTGCAGGGGCATAACGTGGAATGTACGGGATATGTTTTTAATGACGGCGAGGTTGTACATATTTCTGATTTTCGCGATATTCCGGAGAGCGCGTTCCGCTTTATCACGCGGCGGCCGGAGGTTTTGATTATGCCGCTGACGACGCCGGAGGGGACACGCTTTCACGCCGGGCTGGATACGCTCTTGGAATATGCCGAGCGGCTGAAGGCCAAAAAGACGATTATCACCCATATGGCGGTGGAATGCGATTATGCCAAAATCCAGGAACAATGCCCGAAGGGGGTTGATGTGGCTTACGACGGCTATGAAGCAAACTGGAAAAAGGCAGAGGCCAGGGCAGAAGGGTTTTAGGCAGCAGAGGCTTCCGGCAGAGCGCGATTTCCGCTGAAAAAGGATAGGCGTTTCCGGCGTTCGGCAAAAAAAGGCGCAGGCAGCAGAGGCGGCGCAGACGAGTAATATTTGTAAAAAGAAGAAAGGAAAATAAGTAATGTTATGCATTTACCATTCGGCAGACCATGACGGCAAAGGGTCGGCGGCGATTGTCAAATATGCCCACGGCGATTGCGAGTTGCTGGGCTATAACTATGACCAGGAAATTCCGTATGAGGAGATTGACAAGCACCAGGATGTCGTGATTTGCGATATATCCTTTCCGATGGAATATATGTTTAAGCTGCATGCGGAAAAAAATCTGATTTGGATTGACCACCATGCTTCGGCGATAGCGCTTTATGAAGAGCAGCTTAAAAAAGAAGGCGGATTGGGGATTAAAGGTCTGCGCATGGTCGGCAAAGCGGCAATTGAACTGACATGGGAATATTTTTTTCCGGCGCAGCCGGTGCCGGAAGGGGTGAAACTGTTGGCGCTTAACGATTTGTTTGATTTGCGCGACAAGAGGGTGCGCCCGTTTGAGTTTGCTTTTCAATCGCTCGGCGTCAACCGTCCTTACGAGCGGGTTTGGCGCGATTTGTTTGAAGGGCAGATTGATGTGCCGCTGATGGTGGAAAAAGGCAAAGCGATTTTGGCCTTTATCAAACACCGCGATTACCGGCTGTCGCGCAATATGGCGTTTGAAGGCACATACAACGGGTTGCGGTTTATTGCCGCCAATATGGCGCAGGCCGGCTCCGACTTTTTTGAGTCGCTGGACAATATCGCCAATTATGATTTTATGGTCAGTTTTTCTTTAAATAAGCGTTGCAAGTGGAATTTGTCGTTCCGTACGTCAAAAGATAATGTTGACGTTTCGGCGATTGCGGCGAATTTCGGCGGCGGCGGGCATAAAAAAGCTTCTGGCGCGTCTGGGCTAGATAAACTGCCGGATTTTCTGACGCAGAATGTGCGCGAGTGGACAAAGTTTAACTAATTGGGGCTTGTATAGCACCGGTCATTATCGTCAATTTGCTCCCTTATGTACGCTTTTTATGTACACCGCGGGAGCAAATTGATTTCAAGCACCGGCACTATCCGAGCCCTTGGCGTGCCTGCGGCACAAGTTTAAATTTTGGGTGTTATGAGTGAGTGGTTGTCTTTATTTTATTCCTGGCTTATTTCTGGGCGGGTTAGATAGGATAGGAGGCTAAGTTATGCCGCGGAGTTTTTCTTATATTGCCGACGAGAGGACGCGGCGGCTGGTTATCGGTTCCATGCCGGGCGAAGCATCGCTGGCGGCTCAGGAATATTATGCCCATCGGCACAATTTGTTTTGGCGGTTTGTTTTTGAAGCTTACGGCGAGGCGTATGACCCTGCAAATCCGCCGCCGTATGCCGCTAAAACCGGTTTGCTGCTGGCGCATGGGACGGGGCTGTGGGACGCGGTGGCGAGCTGTTTGCGCGAGGGAAGCCTTGATGCGGATATCAAAAATGCGGCGGCGAATGACTTTCCGGCCTTGTTTGCGCGTTATCCCGGCATAGAATGCCTTTTGTTTAACGGGCAGACGGCGCATAAGCTGTTTCGCCGGTTTTATCCGGAATTGCTGGAGGCGAAACGCTGGCTGCTGCTGCCGTCTACGAGCCCTGCCAATGCGTCGGTGCCGCTGGCGGTGCGGCGGGAAAAGTGGCTGGCGGCGCTCAGAGGGCAGGACGCCCGGGTGTGAGGGGCCGGTAGCGAAAACACGGCATAAAAAAAGAGCGCCCGTTGCGGACGCTTATTTATATTTGAAACTATCTCAAAATTCCTCGGAGATAATCTTCAGAAGAGAGCAGGCGCCTATAAAAGCGCACAGCCCCAAACAAAAAACAGAACCGCTCATGAACTTTGTGGCAATGCTGCTTTTCGGAACTTCACCAATCCCAAAAGTGAATCAATTCTTTGAAAAATCCTGAGAGGTAGCCCAAGCAAATACTTGTGCAAAAGAAGAATAAACCGGATATCATCCTGTCGGTGGCAGGTACTTCCACAAACCAGATATTGAGCATTCTGCAGAATGCGGCTATTGTAATGCATAAGAATGCCAACCACATGGCAAACCAAAGTATTGCCGTGATAATTTTTACAACCCTGATCATAATTTTGTTGTTTTTTTTAACGAGGTTCGGCCTTTTTCCTAATCCTTCGCGAACGATGCTATCCGCACGGTTCAAGTCAATAATATAAGTTAATAATATAATATGTTTACGTTGTTGTTGTTTGTATATTGCCATTTTGGCGTTTTGTCAATGTGTTTTTTTTAAGCATTTTATTTCAATGATTCAAAGTGGTATTTGCCTGTTTGAGTTTTTTTTCAAAAAAATTTGAACTTTTTTAATTTTATGACGTTAAACTTGATGTAAGTTGAAAACGATGAAAGAAGTTTGACGATGGACAAGATTTCGGCACTTTTGGCAGAGGCCAAGCCGCTTTACCGGCAGCGGCGCAAGCAGCGCCGGTGGGCAGCGGGGGCATTGTGTTCGCTTATTTGCGGCGTGTGGTTCGGGGCGACGTCCCTGATGCAGGCGCAACCCATGAGCGCGGCACAGTTTGAGGCTTATTATGCGGCTTTGTATGAGAGTGACAGCTATTTTTCATATAATGTGGCGGCTGATGAGACTGTTCCGCTCAACGGCTATGGCTTGTTAGAGGTTGTCTGATGCAGAATGTCAACTGGTTTTGCAAAAGGCTGGTCAGAAGCGTGGTGAAAAAAATGCTGAACCGCGCCGACGAGGATGTAGAACAGGAAATCTATATCCGCCTGTGGCAAAAGTTTTCCACCTACCACGAACAGGATAAATTCGGTGCATGGGTGCGGGTGGTGGCAGAAAATTATTGCAAAGACTATCTCAGGAGCAAAAGCCGGAAATTGCTGGCGGCAACCGTCAGCGAAGAGGATGGCGGGCTGGACGCTTTGGCCGCTGATGGCAATCCCGAAAGGGAGTGGCTGTGCAAATGCCGGCGCAAGCTTATCCTCAAAGCCGTGGACGAGCTGCCGGCGGAAATGCGTAAGGCGGTGGTGGCGGTTGAATTTGACGGCCTCAGCTATGACGAGGCGGCACGAAAGCTCGGGATTAACCCGGGGACGCTTAAGTCGCGCCTGTTTAATGCCAAACGGAAGCTGCATGAAAAACTGGCATATCTTGAACTTTGAATGCCGAACCGGACGGCGGGGCTAAAGGCGCCGAAGCGGAAGGGCGGACAGAAATGTTTTTTTATGAAAGGAAAGAACCATGGAACAGAACAGAAAATATCTTTTGTTGACGGGAGCTGGCGCTTTTGTTGCCGGCGTGGCGGTAACACTGACGGTTTTCGCTTTGACGTTTTGCCCGGCGCGCGATTATGCCAAATGGCATAAGCACTGGCGGGCGCAGCATCCGGTTGCTGCTATGGTGCAGCCGATGCCGGGTCCTTTTCACCATGACGGTGTTCGCGGACCCGGAAAGCATGGGCCGGACGGGCGTTTTGAACACAGAGGCGCTCGCGGCGGCGATATGCGCCGTCCAGATGATTTGAGGCGCCCGGGACATCCGGACTTTCATCCGCAAAAGGACATGAAAGACCGTTTTGCCGAACGGTTGGGACTGACTGATGAACAGAAAAAACAAATTGAGGAATTTCGCCGTGAAGATATGAAAAAAATGGAACCGCTGTTTAAACAGATGGATGAATTGCGCCAACAGGCCGATGCGCTGAGAGAGGAAAATAAGGCGCGGTTTGAAAGCGTGTTGACGGCAGAACAAAAAGAAATCTTGCAAAAAATGCATCAAAAACGGATGGAACGCTTGAAAAAACGCCGCCAGGGGAAGCCATTCGGCAGACCGGCTATGCAACCGGCTGAAGATGTTCCCGGAGATTTGCCGGTTTCCGCACCGGAGGAAGGTGCAACAGCTGCAACTGCGGCCGCGCAATAATTTGCCGGAATGTTTATAAAAAAAAGCCGCCGGACGGAAAGTCGGGGGCTTTTTTATTTTTTAATTTTCCACTCTCTTTCAGCGATAAACTTCAAAACGAAGGCGGGCAGCAGCGCGGCTGGCGGCACGTTGAAGTTTTTGCTGGTGTTTTTTGTAAAAAATGCGAGCTGCAATGGCAGCGGCGGAAATAGCGATTGCGCTGGCTTGCCAAAAAGCAACCGGGATTTCCATTAAACTCAAGTTATCCATACGACAAAACAATTAAGTTTAACATAAAAATTACATTTCGGTGGGCACTATATCCGGTTTATTTTTTTTGTCAAGATGTTTTTTTGGCAAAAAAAGAAAAATAAAACAGGATGGCAGCGGGGTGGAGAATGAGGGGCGCGGCAGGGTTAAGGAATGGGGACGGAGGAGAGGGGAAGCAGTGGAGGAGGGAAGGAATGGGGGTAAGGTATAAAGAACGTGGTGCGGCTATCGTATCTGCTAAAATAACATAGGAAAACATTGCCTGTTTTAAAGCTTTTTAAACGTGACTGGCGTAAAATCCTTTATAAATAAGGCAGCGGGCAGCGCCGGCTGGCGGTGAGCGGTACGGATTTTTATAAGGAGACAGTTATGACAAAAGCGGTTATTCTGATGATGGATTCATTCGGGGTCGGCGGTGCAAAAGATGCTGCCGCGTTTGGCGACGAGGGGGCAAATACTTTTTTGCATATTGCCGAAAATTATGGCGGGTTCAGCGTTCCTAACCTGGAGGCGCTGGGACTTAAAGAGGCCGGCAAAATGGCTTGCGGCAGGGAAGCGCCGCTGGTGTCGGGAACGGCTAAAATGACGATGCGCGGAAAATACGGCTGCATGGAAGAAATTTCCGCCGGAAAGGATACCATCTCCGGACACTGGGAAATGGCGGGCGTGCCGGTTATGTCCGATTTCGGGCATTTTCCGCCGGAATATCCGTCTTTTCCGCAAGAAATGGTGCAGCGCATTTGCGAACGGGCCGGGCTGCCCGGCATTCTCGGCAACAAGGCGGCGTCCGGCACGGTTATCATTCAGGAATTGGGAGAGGAACACCTGGCTACCGGCAAGCCGATTTTTTATACATCGGCGGACAGCAATCTGCAGATTGCAGCACATGAGGAAAAATTCGGGCTGAAGCGCCTGTATGACCTTTGCGAAATCGCATTTGAAGAAGTAAAGCCCTATCGTATCGCGCGGGTCATCGCCCGGCCGTTTGCGGGAGAGAAAAACGGCAGTTTCGTGCGAACCAAAAACCGGCATGATTATGCGCTCAACCCACCGGCGCCGACGTTGTTGGATTTTGCCAAGAGGGCGGGGCTGCAGGTTACCGCTATCGGCAAAATTTCAGATATTTATGCCGGGTCGGGCGTGACGCGCAAAGTGGCGGCGAGCGGGCTGGAAGAACTGTGGGACAAAACGCTTGAAGAAGTTAAAGCGATGAAAGGCGACGGCATCGTGTTTACCAACTTTGTTGATTTTGATATGATGTGGGGGCATCGGCGCGATGTCAAAGGCTATGCCGAGGGGCTGATGTATTTTGATTCCCGCCTGCCGGAAATAGAACCGTTGCTAGGCGAAGGCGATATGGCTTTTATTACGGCCGACCATGGCTGCGATCCGACTTTTGCCGGCAGCGACCATACGCGCGAGTGTGTGCCGGTGTTGGCGTTCGGACGGCAGACCGGGGCGCAGAATGTCGGGCGGCGCAAAACTTATGCCGATGTTGCCGCAACCATTGCCGCGCAGTTAGGGTTGGCGCCTTTCGGGCCGGGAACGGCTTTTTGAGCAAGCATTTTTGAGGCTGGGGAAAAAGGCAAATAATGCTTGGAGGATAAAAAAAGTATGCTATATTCGTGCCCAACGGGACAGTAATATAATAAATAAACAGCAAAGGAGCGTTTGTGTTAATAGGTTTGGGAACGGCCGCGGCCGCGATTGCTTTGGATCAAGTGTCAAAGGGGTTTATTTTCGGCTATTTGTCCGAAACGCAGCCGGTTGTTGAGATTACGCCTTTCTTTAATCTGGTTTCGGCGTGGAACACCGGTGTCAGCTTTTCCATGTTTAATAATCTGGGCGGCGACGGCGTTTATATCCTGTCGGCTTTTTCGCTGCTGGTGGTCGGCTTTTTGCTGTATTGGCTGAAACGCGAACAAAATTTGCTGGTGCAGATTTCGCTCGGGCTGGTTATCGGCGGGGCTATCGGCAACGTGCTTGACAGGGTGCGTATCGGCGCGGTGTTTGATTTTCTGGATGTGCATTGCCTGGGGTACCACTGGCCGGCGTTTAACCTGGCAGACAGCTTTATATGTATCGGCGCGCTGCTGATTGTTTTTGACGGTTTTTGGGCAAATCGCCGAGAAGAACAGGACCGGCGGCAGAAAACCGGGGATAAGCCCAAGGAGGCAAAAAACAAAACGCTGCGGCAGGCCGGCGAAAATTCTCTGCAGGCAGCGGACAAGCAGCCGTAAGCGGCGGTGCAGCGTTTTGCGGGTGGCATGCCTTTTTGAGTATGTGCGGGCGGCATGCCTTTTTGATTATGTGCGGGCGGCATGCCGGGAAGTTTTTCGGATATGCGGGCGGAAAGATGCCGGTGTAAACGGGGTGGAAACAAGTAAAACAGACGGATGGTTGAGATGAAGGAAAGGAAAACGGAGATGAAAAAAGTATTTATTTTATTTGCGGCGGTGTTGTTTTTATCCGGTTGCGGGCTGACAAAAGAAGACCTCGGCATGGCTAAATCCACGCCAGATGAAACGCAGGTTTCCAAACGCGACCAGCTTGTGCTGCCGCCGGATTTTGATGTTCGGCCGCAATAGGCGGCGGGGTGCCGGCTGCCGTATTTTGAGGGCGGCTGAAATTTGAGGCAGGCATATGGTGGAAACGGATTTGTACGGGCAAATAAAACAAAAAAAGGCTGCCGGAGGCTTTTTTCGTATGGCGCGGGGCGGGCTGTTTTTGACTGTGGCGGCTTTGGGGCTGCTTTTGGACGGCGGCGCGGCGGAAGCGCGGCTGATGAAGCTGGATTATTTTGTGCTTGACAACGGGTTGAGGGTTGCCGTGGCGGAAAACCGAAAGGCGCCGGTCGTGTTGCAGATGCTGTATTACAAAACGGGGTCGGTAAATGATCCGAAAGGCAAAGGCGGGACGGCACACCTGCTGGAGCATCTGATGTTTCGCGGCACGAAGCGGGTGCCCGGTCAGGCGTTTAACCGGCTGACGGAAGAACATGGCGCTTCCGGCAATGCTTATACCACTTATGATCAGACTGCGTATTATGAATTTTCCGACATTGCCAAATTGGAACTGATGATGGCGCTGGAAGCCGACAGAATGCAGGGGCTTGATATCAGCGACGAGGCTTTTGCCGCCGAACGGGATATTGTTTTGCAGGAACGGCGGCAGCGTTTTGAAACCAATCCGGTGCCGCTGTTTTATGAAACGCTTAGCAAACTTTTGTGGCAGGATCATCCGTTGGCCAATCCGGTCAGCGGCAGCCCGTCGGAAATCCGCTCTTTGACGAAAAGCGACGTTGAGGATTTTTATCGGCGCTATTACCGGCCGGATAATGCGCTGCTGGTGCTGGCCGGGGATATCAGCGCGGCAGAGGCAAAAGATCTGGCGCAAAAATATTTCGGGAAGCTGGCTAATCCGGCAATGACGATACCTACGCCGACGCTGGAAAAAGGCCGGGCGTCCGAGGTGGAGACGCTTATGCGGATAGAAGGCGTGCAACAGCCGCGTTATGCCGATTCTTTCCGTATGGATGCCGGGGTATTCAGCAAAAAGGATATACAGGCGCTGGGAATGCTGGCGGAATATCTGACCGGAGATGACAGCGCGCCGCTTTATGACGAGCTGGTGTATCGCGGCAAACAGCTGTTGGGGATTGATGTCGGGTTTTCATATAATCCGGAATTGGGCGGTTCGTTTGGCATTTATGCCACACCTGCGCCGGAATGGCTGGCGGCAAACGGGCGCAGTACCCGGCCGGCCGGGGCGATAAAAGATCTTATCGGCAAGGCGTTGGAAAAGGCTATTGCCGATTTGTCGCCGGAAAAGCTGGATAAAATTAAAAACAGGGTGGTCAGCGATGCGGTGTATTTGCAAGAAAATCCGCGGTCGTCGGCCAACTTTGCCGGCGATATGCTGTTGTCCGGCTATACGGCTGAGGAAATTGCCGATTATGACGAAGCCATCCGGGCGGTTGCGCTTGATGACGTGATTGCGGCATGGAAAAAAGTAACGGCGTCCGGCGGGCGGGTAACAGGCTTTTTGTGCGGCAGAGAAAAGGCAGAGGGCGCGGCGGCCGGGAATACGCAGGGAGGAAACAATGCAGATTAAATCCGGAGCCCGGTTTTTAACGGCGGCGTTGCTGGCGGCGGGAATTGCCGGCGCGGCGGTATGGGCGGCGTGGCACCGGGAGCCAGCTTTTGATGCCGAACGCCTGCTGGCGCAGTCTAAACTTAAAGCCAGGACATTTAAGGGCGAAGTGCGCGAAGTTCCGGCTTTAAACGGAAAAATCAGCGCTTATCTGATGGAAGAGCACAGCGTGCCGCTGGCCGCGGTTACGTTTCGTTTTGCGCGGGCGGGCAGCGCGTATGAGGCAAAGCCCGGCACGGCCTTGATGGCAGAAAGTGTTTTGCTTGACGGCGCGGGGGCGTTTTCGCGGCGGGAATTGCGCGAGATTATGAAGGAAAAAGGCATCCGCCTGCAAGTGTCGGCCGGTGCGGATAATCTGATTTTTTCGCTGAGCTATGTCAAAAGCTTTGAGAAAGACGCAACGGATATTTTGCGCGCGGTTATGTATGCGCCGCAGCTTAACCGTGAAGATATGGCGCTGGCGCGGCGGCAGCTGGCCATGATTAAGCAACAGCATGAGGAAAACCCCGGCCGGCAGCTGGCTAAGCTGGTGCGCCATGAATTCTACGGCGGACATCCTTACGGGCGGGAGCCTATTCCGGACGATGAAACGCTCGGAGCGGTCAATGCTGCCGATATAAGGGCGTATCTTAAAAAGGTTATGGGAAAGGATAATTTAACCGTCGGAATTGCCGGAGATATGGATGTGGCGGAGGCAGAGGCTTTTTTGAGCCGGGTGTTCGGCGATTTGCCCGATAAGGCTGAAGTGCGGGATTTGCCGGTGTTTGAACCGGATTTTTACCGGGAAAAGGCAACGGAGGTTTCTCCGGTTTCGGCGCAGAGTTTTGTAACGGCGGCAGCGCAGGGGATTTCGCGTTCGGATAAAGATTTTTATCCGTTATACATTGCCGATTATATTTTTGGCGGTGCGGGGCTTTCTTCCCGCCTGAGCCGCGCCATCCGCGAAAAAGAGGGGCTGACCTACGGCATTTACAGCACTTTTACGTTTAGCGATGCGGTAAACCTCTGGCAGGCGGAGTTTTCAGCAACGCCGGAAAATACCGATAAGATTATGGCCATAGCAGCGGCGGAGTATCAGGATTTTTATAATAACGGCGTTAGCAACGAAGAGCTGGAGCTGGCTAAAAAAAGCCTTATGTCGTCGTTTAACCTGCGTTTCGGCAGCCTGCTTAATATTGCCGATATGCTGGAGCAAATGCAGTATTGGCGGCTCGGAAAAGACTTTTTGAAACAAAGGCAGGCGCAAGTGGCGGCAGTTACGGCGGCGGCGGTGAACGATGCCGTGCGGCGCAGAATGCCAAAAAGTTTTGATGCGGCCGGGGGCGTGCGCGTTTTTGAAGTGCGCGGCGGGCTGAATGCGCCGAAATAGCGGCTGTATCCAGAGCAGCAGAAGGCGTCTTGCCGGCGGTGGAGCATTTTTTATTTATTCTTAAAGCCGGCTCTAACGATTTTTTAACCATACATGCCGTATTATCTATTTAATGTTTAAAGCGGAACATCGGGTTTCGCGGCAGAAGGCGTACCGCTACGGACGCGCGGACAACCGGCCGGGGAGGCAGACGGGCAGATGAATACGTTAAATGATATTTTGGATAAGGTGAAAAAATCTGGACTGATGATTGTTTTGGGCGTGTTCTCCTTTTATTTTGCCATCAATGCCATTAAAGGCGACCGGGGATTTTTCAGGTACCTTTATCTGAAAAGCAAGGTTGAAGAGGCACAGGCCGAAAAAGAAAGGTATGCCGCCATTAAGAAAAATCTGGAACGCAAAGTGGCAATGCTGTCCGAAAAATCGCTGGATTTGGATTATCTGGAGGAGAGGGCGCGCATTGTATTGAATATGGTCGGCGACGGCGAATACGTGATTTTGGATAAAGATATTGATAAACAGTAAAAAGAAATTGCCAAGTCTGAAAATAATTGTTATAACGGGCGCCGTAGGGCCGGCGTGCACCAGATGTCAAGCGCGTTCGGCAAAGCATTAAGGAATCAGGTTTTGCCATTGAGATACAAAAGAAGACCAAAAAGGCCGAAAACGGTCAGCTATCAACCGACGGAAAGCAGATCATTCTTTTCCGAAAAGGAGTTTATTATCCGCTCCAACGGGCAGACGAAGGTTTTTAAAATATCTCCGAAATTGCAGTGGATTGTGTTTGTGCTGATGCTGGCTTTCGGCGTTTGGATGGCGCGTTCGTACCAGATGTATGCGGTGTCGGACAAGATTATCTCGTATCAGGAGCGGAAACTCGGCGAAACGCGCAGCGCTTATGTTGATTTGATGAGCGATTTTGTTATCGTGCATAAAAATATTTCGGCGCTGATGGAAAATTTCGGCAAAGAGTCGGATGATAAAAGCGACAGGATTAATGCCTATTTGAAACGGGCGGAGGTTATTGAGGAAAAAATCCGCCAGATTACGGCGCAGGAAGACTGGATTAACGAACAGGATTTCAGCAAGAAAAGCGCCTTGAAAGATGCGGTTATCCATCGTGACCTGGCGATTGAAGAGAAAAAGCTGCTGGAAGAAAAAGTGGCACATCTGGAAGAGGCCGTACGGTCGTTGCAGGCATTTGAACTGGATATTTTGAAAAAAGTGGAAGCCGTTTCCAACAAAGATATGGATAAAATCAAAACGACGCTGTCTGCCGTTAACCGCGAACTCAGAAAACGCGGCAAATATTATAATCCGCTGGCCAACTCCAAGAAAAACAGCAAGGGAGGGGCGTATATTCCGGATAATCCGGCGGTCGGGCAAAATGCAGAGCTGTTGGAACAGGTGCAGAAAACATTTGCCGCGGTTGATGATAATGCCTATTTGGCAGAGGCTTTGAAACGTGTTCCTTTGGGCAAGCCGGTATGGACATACTGGCTTTCGTCGCCTTTCGGCAAGAGGACGGATCCGTTCAATGCACGCAGCGCCGTGCATAAAGGCGTGGATTTGGCTTCTAATAAAGGCAATAAAATCAAAACGATGGCAGAGGGAAAAGTTACCCGTGCCGGTGTGGCGAGCGGCTATGGCAAATTGGTGGAAATTGACCATGGAAACGGGTTTAAAACCAAGTACGGGCATATGAACAAGATTTATGTCAAGCGCGGCGATGTGGTGGCGCAGGGGCAGGCTATCGGCGAAGTCGGCAATACCGGGCGTTCTACCGGGCCGCATCTGCATTATGAGGTTTTGTATGACGGCGTGCCGATGAATCCGATGGTGTTTATCAAGGCCATATAGTTTTGGACGGCGCTGTTTGAGGAGCATAAGATGGAACGGAGGTTTGAACAGATGAGAAAGTTTAAAAAAGTTTTGTTTTTGAAAATGGCCAAGCTGATGCGCAGTGAGAAAAGCGTGGTGCCGTGCATTATCAGTGCCGGGACGAAAATTGTCGGCAATATTACCGAGGGCGACGTTATCCATATTGACGGGCGTTTGGAGGGCGATGTTACCTGCCGCGAACTGGTTGTCGGCAGTACCGGTTCGGTGGTGGGCAAAGTTAAGGCGCGGAGCTTGGAACTGTATGGGGCGCTTAACGGTTCGCTGGCCGTGGAAAGCCTGTTTATTGCCGGTACGGCCACTTTTATCGGCGATTCGGTTTATAAAACCATCGCAATTGAGCCGGGGGCTGTGTTGGAAGGCAAGTGTGCCGTGTCTAAGAGCAAAGCGTCCGACGGAGAAAAGGCCAAGGCTTAGCCGAAACCGCAGACGGGCGCCGTGCCGGTTGTTTTTACGGCGCGGAGCAGCTGCAAGAGGACGAATAAAAGGGCAGGCTTTTGAGCGTTCGTAACCGTAGAACATGATTATGAAAAAAAGAAAACCGCCGGGCGTGTTCCGGCGGTTTTGATATGCGGCTGTTATTTCAGCTTTGGCATGCGGTTGCGCAGGCTTTGAAGCCGACGCAATTCCTTATGTCGATGCAATTCCTTACGTTCTTCCGTTCTGGCGTTTATGGCCAGGCTGATGGTATAGGCAAGCAGGCCACCAAAGGCGATGACGGCAATCTGAGATGTGATGCCGTAACGCAGGTTTAGGCATACGGCCGTTGCGATAACGCATAAAAAGCAAATTGTCCCGGTGATGAAGTAATAAGCCGAAAAAGGAAATCTGGCACGCGTGCCGATAAGGCAGACGGCCAATGTTTCCACGACATACATCAACAGGGAAATGACGATGCTCCAGTTTACGTTTTGACAGTGCATCAAGACGGGAATAAATACCATAATGACAGCGGCGGAGCAGACCGATAGGATAATTTCCGCACGGTTGCGTTTGAACCAAAAAAGACTTTTTCTTTTCATGATTATAGAGTTAAAAGGTGAATAATAGCCATAAATTTAAATTCTCCGGGCTATCATACGATAATTTGCGGCAAAAGTCAAATTTTTTTTGAACGGGCGGCGGAATGCCCGGCCGGCGGTCAGGCACGGTGGTAAGGATGCCCCTCAATGATGGTTTCCAGGCGGTAAATTTGTTCTGATAAGACGGCGCGCATTAAAATATGCGGCAGGGTCAGTTTGCCGAAAGACAGCAATAAATCAGCCTTTTGCCGGGTGGAATCCAAGTGGCCGTCGGCGCCGCCGATTAAAAAACAGATTTCGGAGCAGCCGGAGAGCATCCAGTTTTCCAATATGCCGGCAAGTTCGGGGCTGGACATATTTTTGCCGCGCTCATCCAACACCACGACTTTGGCACCGGGGGAAATGCAGCTTTGCAAAAAAACGGCTTCATCCTTTTGGGAGGAATTGTCTTTTTCTTTGATATTCAGAGTCCATTTCATCCGTTCGGCATAACGTTTGATGATTTCGCCTTCCGGAGAATTTGCTTTACATTTGCCGATGACGCCCAGGGTGATTTTCATCCTTCCTCCTTTGAAACCGCAAAAGCGGCTATTTGCCGGCGGGCCGCATCCATGCCGGAGGCCAGCGCCTGGACTACGGTGCCGCAGGTGCCTGACATATCGCCGGCCGTTGCTATTGCCGTGGGAATTTCGGCGGGCGGGAAAAATGACCCCAGCGCCATGATTATCATATCATAGCCGGCCAGTTCGCATGCCGTTTCCGGAATTGCTTCGGCGCGTCCGGCATCGTTGATGCGGTTGGTTACGGCATGCAGGGTATATCCGCCTTTGCCGTCCGGAATAATTTCAGTTACGGATGACAGCGCGCGGACGATAATGCCGTGTGCGTCAAGCGCCGCCTGGTCGCGTGCCATAATGCGCATATCTTCCCGGCGCCGGCGGACAAACATTTCTACCTGCGGACAGCTTTGTTTTTTTAGCGTCAAGGCGCAATCCATGGCGACTTCGCCGCCGCCGATGACGGCCGCTTTCCGGCTTTTACGGTATTCGGGAGCCGAAAGAAAATCGGTATAAGGCAGGGTGTTTTCTTCGCCACGGATACCGAGACGGCGGGGAGCCGGTTCGCCCAGGGCAGCGACAACGGCGTCATAGCCGGAAACGAGTGTGCTTATGTCGTTGACGGTTGTATTCAGATGCAGCGTGACGCGGTCATTTTCAACCAAGCGGGCAATTTCGGCATCCAGTACCGCCCGTGGCAGGCGATACTCGGGAATAAGGCGCGCCGCGCCGCCGAGGCTGGCGTTTTTTTCATATAAATCTATGTGCCAGCCGTGCCGCAAAAATTCGTGCAAGGCGCCGAGCCCGGCCGGTCCGCCGCCGATGACGGCTGCTTTTTTGGGGCGGCCCGTATCTTCTGCCGGAGGCAGTTCCAGCGGCGGCAAGCCGCCTTTGCGGATAACCTCGGCCTGCAGGCAGGGGATTTCCAACGCGGCATCTATGCGGGCGCGGATACAGGCTTTTTGGCAAAAGCGATCCGGGCAGACGAGGCCACAGGTTTGCGGCAGCGGGTTGCGTTCGGCAATCAGCGCGGCGGCGGCTTTGTAATCCCCGCTCTTGGCGGCAGCGATAAAATCGTGCGGCGACACGCCCAGCGGGCAGGCTTTTTCGCATGGCTTGGCGCGGCAGCCGAGGCAGCGGGCAAGTTCTTGCGGCAAATCTTCCGATTTCATTTTTCAAAATCCGTTTATTTTACAGTCCAGCTTTTTATGACAGAATTTTAGTAAAAAACGGCGGTGGTGGCAAGCTAAAAAAAAGGTTGTGGATAAAGGTTTGGGGCGGTGCCCGCAAGTGCGGGAGAAGCTTGCCGGGCAGGCAGGGGTGCAATTTTTTGACATCCGGGCGTGGATAGGGGCAAAAAGATGTTTACATTGCTTTAAGGGCGTGTTAGATAAATAAATCATTTGTGTCGGCTGCCTTGAGGAGATGTTTTGAGCACCAAAAGCAAAAAGTTGCGTTTTTTTTCCCTGTTTTGGGATTATGCCAGCGCGTTGTCGCTTATTGCGCTGCTGGTTTTGTTGTGGCATTTGGGCAAAGGGCCGATTAAAGTCAACTTTTTAAGGCCGTATATTATCCAGGCGCTGACTAACGAAACCGCCGAATATGATCTTGATGTCGGGTCGGTCAATCTGGAGCTTGTCCATTCGGTGCAACCGGTAAAAATTATTGCCAAAGATGTTTCTTTTAAGGATAAAGGCGGGGCGTATCAGGTTGACGCGCCGCGGCTGGCACTGTCCTTTTCGGCGCGGGCGCTGCTGAAGGGAATGCTGGCGCCGAGCTCGGTAACGATTGAACAGCCGATGATGCGGATAACGGCTTCTTACGGGCTGAAATCCGAAGATGCGGAGAAAAACGAAGAAAAAGAACGGGCAGAGCGGGAAAAGCAGCGGGCCAAAAGAGCGGAAAGACGCCGGAACGGCAATGTGTCGGAGGAAAAAAGGCAGCAGCGGCGGGCGGAATGGAATGCGTTGCCCGAAGATGAAAAAAAAGAGCGGCTTGAACATCGGCGGGCGCGGCGCAATCTGAAAAAAATGCAGTTTTATTTTGAACAGTTTGATGATTTTCTGGAACGTTTCAATTCGCCCGAACAGCTGTATTTGGAAAGCTTTATCAACACCATTACCATGACCGATGCCACCTTGCAGATGACCGAGGCGGAAACCGGGCAGCAGTTTACGTTTACAGATATGAACTTCAGTTTTGAGCGCGGGGTGGCCGATATCGTGCTCAAAGCCGACAGCGCGGTGCAGTTTGACAACCGGGCATCGGCGCTGGATATGACACTCAAATACCGTATCAGAAACGACGAAGTGCGCTATACGCTTAATTTTTCGGATTTGGTGATTACCGACTTGTATGATATCCTGGTGCCGGAAAAGGGCAGCCTGCGGATGGTGGATATTCCCGTCAACGGCAAAGTTTCGGCTTTGATTGATTTTGGCAATGTCTTAAAAGACAAGGCACATTTTGCCGATAATCTCGGCGACAATATCAAAGACGTTACGTTTGCCATTGAGGGGGGGCACGGCAAAATCGGCTTTGGCGACAGCGAAGATTTTGACTATGACGTGTCGTCGTTTAATCTGGAAGGGCGGCTGCACGGCGGCCTGGACAAGGTGGCCATAGACAAGGCGGCATTTGATTTTGACGGCAAACAGGCGCAGCTCAGCCTGTCGGCAACCGGTTTTGAGGATTATTTCTTTAAAGGCAATCTGGAGAATTTTAAAATCCGGTTTCGGGCGCAGGTGGGGGCTTTTAAGATGGACGAGCTGTCGCTGTTGTGGCCGCGCTATCTCGGCGAAGAAGCCTGGGCCTGGTGCAAAGAGAGCCTGTACGGCGGGGCGGTTACCAGCGGCGATTTTACGTTTGATTTCGGTTGGGACGACAAGACGAAAAGTTTCGGGCTGCTGAATCTTGCCGGCGAGGCGGGGTTTGCCGATGCCAACCTGTATTATCTGTCGGGGATGCCGATTATCCGCAATGTGTATGGAACGGCGCAGTTTTCACGGGATAAAATCAATATCAAAGTGGATAAAGGCGTTTCCGATAACGTGATTTTGACCGGCGGCAGCGTGTTGCTGTATGATTTGGACAAGTATAACAATTACATCAAAATTGATTTGACCGGAAATTCCACGATTACCGATGCGCTGAAGCTGATTGACCATGAACCGCTCGGTTTTACCAAAGAGATGGGGGTTAATCCCGATTTGGTGGCGGGCGATGTTGATATAGACCTTAAATTGGACTTTGAGCTCAAAAAAGACATTAAGCCCGAAGAGCTGAAGGTGGAAGTCAACGGCGATTTGAGGCAGGTTGAATATCTCGGTTTGGATGAAGGGCAAACATTTGTGGCCGATGAGTTGAAACTCAAGGTTACCGAAAAAGGTTTTGACCTGACGGGCGTGGCAAAATATCAGGGGATTCCCCTGACGCTGGCGCTGAAAGAGAATTTTAGCGAAACCAGCCATAAAAGCCGGATTGTTGCCGATGTCAAAGTGGATGACCAGGTGTTGAAAAAGCTGGGGATTGAAAGCGAAATCCTGGCGGCTCCGTATTTTACCGGCAGTTCCGATTTGCGCGCAACGGTTACTTTTTTGAATGACGGGCGCATTGAGCTGGCGGTGGACGGTTCGCTTAAAGATACGGCGATTGATTATGCGTTTTTGGGATTTGCCAAAGAAAAGGGCGCTCCGTGCCGCGCCAAAGCGACAATGTTGATTAAAGACGGAAAACTGCAAGAAGTTACTTATTTTCAGCTTATCAAATCCCTGTTTTCGGCAACCGGGAAGATGACGGCGGACAGCGCCGGGCGGCTTAAAGAGATTGATGTGTCCGAAATCAAAGCGCCGAAAGCTTTTGCCAAAGCGCGGGTAAACTTCAGCTATGAACCGCATCTGGCATTGAAAGTGACGGTTTCGGGCGACTCGTATGATTTGACGGAGTTTTTTGACAAGAAAAAGAAAGACCGCCAGGCGGAGAAAAAAGCCAAAAGCCTTAAAGACCCGATGGAAGAGGTGATGGATACCGATATTGTCATCGGCGTGAACAAGCTATGGACGAACGAACAGGTTCCGGTTACAAATTTTGCCGGCAAGGCGGAATTGCGCCACGGAATCGGATTGCACAGGATGAATATGGTCGGCAATTACGGTTCCAGCCGCGATGTTAAGATGAAGCTTGATTTTGAGCCGCGCGGCGAAGAATATATGCTGACGGTTGATTCCAATAATGCCGGAAGCACGCTCAAGGTGTTGCGCCTTTATGACAATATGAAAGGCGGCAATCTGAAAATTGAGGCCAAGCGCGATAAATACAAGAATTTTCGCGGGCATGCCCGTATTCGCGATTTTTCCCTGGTCAATACGCCGATTTTTGCCAAGGTGCTGAGTGTGGCGTCGTTGTCGGGCATTGTGGATATGCTGACCGGCGAAGGGCTGACGTTTACACATTTTAATGCACCGTTTTCTTATACGTTTTCAACCAAGAATCTGGAAACCGAAGATGCCCGGATGTTCGGCTCGGTGCTGGGTGTGACGATGAGCGGACGGTATAATTTGGCAGATGAAGACGTGGAGGCGAAAGGGATGGTGATTCCGGCGTACGGGCTCAATACTTTTATCGGCAATATTCCTCTGGTCGGGAAGATGCTGGCCGGCAAGGACGGAACCGTTTTTGCGACAAATTACAGCGTGGCGGGGAGCCTCAGCGCACCGAAGATTTCCATAAATCCGCTGTCAACGTTGGCGCCGAATTCGTTGAAGGAATTGTTTTCTTCCAACGATTAAACAAAAAGAAACACGGCTGCAGGCATTAGGCTGCGGCAGGCAAACGGCAGGGCGGGCCAAGCAGTGCCGGATATAAGGAGAAAGAAAATGGCAGATAAGATAGGCATAGATTTTCACGGGGTTATTTCGGCGGCGCCGGAGCTGTTTGCGTCCTTTTGCCATGAAATCCGCCTGCGGGGTGTGGAAGTGTATGTGATAACGGGCGGCCCGAGAAAGGATATTGAGCGGTATTTGCAAAAGTACCGGATTGAATATGATGAAGTGTGGGCGATACTTGATTTTTATGAACAGCAGGGGAAAGTTGAGTTTTTTGACGACGGCAGCTTTAAGGTGGATACGCTGTTGTGGAACAGAGCCAAGGCCGAGTATTGCGTGGCGGAAAATATCCGGTTTCATATTGATGATTCCAATGTCTACGGACGGTATTTCGTAACGCCGTATTGCAAATATGATATCGGGAGCGGGGTATGCGAATGGGACGGGCTGACGGTTGATTTTCGTGATGCCGAGAGGGCGGCAAAGGAAGTGGCGGATTTTATCATACGCGAGAACAAGCGGGTATCCGCGTAAAAAAGGGATTGTTTTTTAGGAAGGGGAAACCGGATTGTGAGGTTTGCCGCGGTGCGTTTCACCAGAGCCGGGAGAGGAAAAAAACAATCCCGTTTCGCCATCAGGCAAAACGGGATGTGGGTTAGTCATGAATGTACAAATACCATAAGCCGAATTTGTTATTATTTTCTTCGTTATAATAACGCATGGCTTGTTCAATGATTAGATTATCCGCACATTCAATAATGAAACCTTCCTTAAAGAAATTTCCGGCTATATACACCTTAAACAACGGGCGGATATGCGGTTCGCAATAGATTGTTACGATCCCGTCTTTGAATGAGTGTATCTCGCCGGGCATGTCTTTGGGAAGTATCGGGCAGTTTTTTATCCGGTAAGCCAGAGGGCGGCCGGCCCGTCCTAAATAATTTTGCTGCAATCCGTTACACAGGGCCTCTCTTTTCCATAAGTAAAAGCCAATGGTTTTCATAAGCGTTTTCATGGCTGAGAATTTTAGAATTTGTAATTAGCGACAAAAACCTCTTTATCAGCTTCCTTGGCGTGAAAAGTTTTCACTTCTTTTACGCCGGAGGCGATTACTTTCCAATCCTTTCCCTCGTGGGTGAAAATTCCGGGGTTTCTCCTTACGTCTCTATTTGCCGGGCTGGTTTCTTGTTTGCGTATCGGTGCGGCGTCTTTAACTTCCGTAAAGTCTGCGTATTCCGGTTCGGACTTTTCAAAGACAGTGTTGATTTTCTGCTTTATTTTATTCCAAAAGCCGGAATTTTCCTGAATTTCCCGACAAGGGGGAGCCGGATATTTGTCCTGATTTGATGTCAACCGGCGTTGATGTGCCGGATTGGTATCTATCGGGCCTTCAACCGTAAATAATACCTGCTTTCCGTAAAGCCGCGTTGCAGCGTATGAGCCGTCGGAAAAGACATAAATCGGATAGCCGTATCGGCGACCGAATTCGTTAAATGTTTCTGCTGTCATGGTTTTAGTTTTTATAGATATAAAAATAATTTTTTGTTAGTCCGTCTTCTTTAATACTGCACTGTTTCATCTTTAGTTCTTTGTCAAAAAGGTGTATATTTATTTTACCTGTTTGAAAGATGTCAATGGAGAATTTGCGTTTGATGTCTTCTTCGGCGTATATATATATTTTATGAGTTTTAACTTCATACGCTTTCGGCTTCAGATGTGGGGGGATTTGAAACATTTCCGGCGAATCCGGCAAAACCGGCTTTTGTGGTGTCGAATCCTGCCTTTGCGGCGGTGAAATTATGCCGGGAGTTCTGCCCAGCCATGTTTCGTAATCCTGTATTGCCTGTTTTTCAAGACTTTTTTCCAGATCCAATTCATCAAAAACAATTAATTTGAACGGTACATCTTGCGGCGGGGTTTTCAGTATTGTCCCGTCCGGCATCACAAACAGAGGATATCCCAGAACTTTGCCAAGGTCGTTTATCCTGTTTAACAGTTTTTTTAGCTTTTTTTCATAATAGGTCATAATTTTTATTTTAATAATTTATAACTGGCGGTAATTTTAGACGTTTTTTTGTTTTTGTCAATATCTTTTTGTTTTTGGCGAAGTATTTTTGCGAGTTAGAGAGTGTGAAATGGAGTATGTGCGGACCGTATAACGCATCGGAGCGTTACGCCGAAACGAGGGTTTGTTTCAAGGTGGAGATTTGTGGGGAGAACTAAAGTAAATGGTGGACCGTAGAGGTAACGGTCTTGCTAGCCGGTGCGCGGACGCTACCGGCTGCGCTTCGGTCAAGCCAGACGTAACGTTTGCTAGCACGGCATTACTGCCGCCCGCAAACTAACGTCTGCTATAGCTTTCGGTAAAAAACGTCCCCTGGACGTTTTTTATCCTGCAAGCCCTCTGCTAACGCATCGGAGCGTTACGCCGAAACGAGAGGAACGGCTGCGCCGGGGGAATGTTCTATATTGTGGAGAAATGGTGGACCGTAGAGGTAACGCTCCTCTGCTACATCCATGTCAAGGATGCGTTCTACTTTTAAACTAACGGTCCGGTTCGTATGAACAACAAACTATCAATCGTAAAACAGGGACTTTTTACCATACAATTTTTAGAATGCAAGCGTTTTTTGCGGTTTTTACAAAAATTATTGAAAAGTTAACTTTTGTTGTGTATAAATCTGATGCAATCGTGTTTGAATTTAATGACAATAAAGAGAAAAAATGAGCGAAAATATTGACTTCCGTGTGGATTACGGCAAATTAAAAGTGATGGATGAATTTAATGCCGATGAGCTGAAGTATCCGCTGGTCTTGTCTATTCCGCACTGCGGGACGGTTTTTCCCGAAGAATTTTTGCAGGCGGTGAAATATGATGAGTCCGTGTTGCGCAAAAACGAGGATATTTTTGTATATGATTTGCTGGAGCCGGCCATCCGCGAGGCGGGAATCGCCGCGTTAAAGCTTAATCTCAATCGTGCTTTTATTGATGTGAATCGGGCAAAAGTTGAAATTGATCCCAATATGTTTTTTGACTACCCGCGCGAAGACATCGGCCTCAATCAACAGCGTTCACGCTACGGACTCGGCATTATCCATAAAGTTACAGCCGACAGCAAGCCCATTTATGCTGGCAGGATTTCTTATAAAGAGGCAGAAGAGCGAATTGCCAATGTGTATGATGTTTATCATGCCCGCTTAAAAAAATTGATTGGCCGGACGCTTGACAAGTTTGGCTTTTGCCTGGTGCTGGACTGCCATTCCATGCCGTCCAAAATCTGCTCCATTATTTCCGAAAGCCCCAGGATTGATTTTTGCCTGGGGAATCTGTTTGAACAGAGCTGCCCGAATAAAATCAGCTTTTTTGTGGAAAACGAATTGTCCAAACGCGAATATTATGTGGCTAAAAACCGCCCGTATTCTGGCGCTTTTATTACGTTTAACTATTGCGAGCCGCGGCGGCAGTCTTATACTTTGCAGCTGGAAATCAACCGTGAGATTTATGCAGATGAAGATACGTTGCAGAAAAATGAATATTTTCATAGGGTTAGTGTTGATTTAAGCAAAGTTGTCACCAATCTGGCAAATTTTTTGCTGGATTTTTAAAATAATTGTGGTATCTATCTCCCTTGGATTTTGCCGGAAACGGATTATTTATTCCGGCGTTTGTTAATTTACCCGCGTTTAAGGACTTTTCCTTCGGGGACTGACCGGGCCGAAAGTTTAAAGACAGGGACGCCCTTTGCCTTAAAGCGGTATTCAGGATAACGACATCGTGCTAAAAAGCATCGTATTTCTGTTGGTTTTGATTAGTTTCATTACCGCACCTACCCAAGCTTACGAAGCATATGGAAATTTAGGTCTGAACTTAAATCAGGAAATGGAAGCCGCAGAGGCGGCAGCGGCACAGCCGCAGGTTTTTGAACTTTGCGAAAATGCCGCGGACAGGGCAGAAGCCCAATATCATATTAAAAGTAATCTTTTGCAGACAATCGCTTCCGTTGAAAGCGGACGTTGGAATACCCAGGCAGGGCGCCGGGTCGCTTGGCCGTGGACGATACATGCCAATGGCAAAGGGCGGTATTTCAAAACCAAGGCCGAGGCCGTGGCCGCCGTGCAGGAACTGCAAAAAAAAGGCGTTACCAATATTGACGTCGGCTGTATGCAGATTAACCTTAAATATCACGGTACCGCGTTTCGGGATTTGAATGAGGCGTTTGACCCGCAGAAAAACGCTGATTACAGCGCCCGTTTTTTGAAAAAGCTTTATGAACGCAACAAACAGGACTGGACGAAGACGGCGATGCATTACCATTCGCGCAACACGCGCCGCGGCAACAGCTATAAAAGCCGGCTGGAAAAGCATTATGCCGAATATGTCCGTGCCGACGGGGACAATATGACCCTGTTTTAGGTGCCGGCATTAACCGGGGCGATTAACGAATAATGCGTTCCGGCTTTTTTGAGAGCGGACAGAACGGCCGCCCGGGGAGAGGAATCCTGCGGGCGGTTTTTTATGTTTTCACCGGAGGTAGTTCGGGGTATAAAAAAAGCCTGCGTTATGCAGGCTTTTGGGTTTTGGTGCACGGAAATGGCTTCGGTGCGTGGGGAAGGCCGTTCCGCCCTTATGCCGCTTTTTGGCGTTTCCTATCCAGCTCATACTGCAAATATTGGCGGATTTTGTTTATCTCTGCCATTTTTTCGTCTGCATTTGCCGAGCGGTTGTGGTCCGGATGGAATTTCTGGCATAATTTCCGGTAGGCCTGCTTCAGGCTTTCTTCCGTCAACGTTTCCGGCGTCAGGCCGAAAATTTCATAATATTTGTTGACTTGCTTTTTGGCAGCCTGTTCCTGCTTTAGACGCTCCCGGCGGGCTCGTTCTTCCTGTTCTTTACGGATACGCTCCTGTCTGGCACGCTCTTCCTGTTCTTTGCGGATACGCTCCTGCCGGGCACGTTCTTCCCGTTCCTTGCGGAGGCGTTCGGCTTCTTCCTGCCGGCGGCGTTCGGCTTCTTCCTGCCGGCGGCGTTCGGCTTTTTGCTGCCGGATACATTCTTCGGCTTCGTGGCGGCGTTTTTCTTCCATTTTCCGGCGATTGCGCGCTTTAGGCGAGGCAAACAGCCGTCCAAACCAACTGTTACGGACGAGCCAGACTATGAATTCCAGCCAGGCCCTGCTAACGGAGGAGCCGATGATGGCATCATACTTCCGGTTTAAGATGACGATGGCCGTTTGCAATTCATCCAGTTTGTTTTGATATACAAATTTTTCCGGACCGAGATATTCGCATAATTCGGTGGTGGTGGCATAAACGTCTTTTATCTGCCGACGAAGTTCACAAATCGCGCGAGGCCTGGTTTCACTTTGCAGCTGGCTGCAAAGGCTAATCAGGTCGTTCATGTGGAGCGCAAGCGTTTTTTGTACAATTGTTCCCATAATTATAGATTTTTAATTATATATGTTTGTTCTTCTTCTAGCCGTAAAAAAGTATTTTGTCAATATTTTTTTGCTTTAGGTTGAGGGAGAAAGCGGGAAAGCCGGTGCGGGGAGAAAGAGGGAGAAGAACAGAGCAGGGAGTGGAGAGGAAAAAGAGAAGGGAGGAGGCGCCGGGAGAAGAGAGAGGGGAGGGAAAACCGGTGTGGGGAGAAAGAGGGAGAAGAACAGAGCAGGGAGAGGAAAGGAAAAAATAGGGGCACGGGATAGGAGAAAGGTGCAATGACGAGAGAAGTGTTTGCGCGAGAAGGGGCGGGCGGCAAGGAAAAGGGGGCAGAGGGCATGGGGGCTTTGTGTGAATAAACGTACGGCGGGGCTTGTTTTTGCGGGGCGGAAGGGCTAAGCTTGGCCTTAGTTTTGGCAATAAACGGGGGCAAGATGGAAAATCGTTTGCCAGTTATGGAAAAAATTACCCTGCTCGGTTGTGTTGCGGCAGCGGTGCTGATGTTGGCGGCAATATTGTGGGGCGGGTATTACAACAATGATCCGGCGGAGCATTTGCATGCGGCATGGCTGGTTTTGCACGGGGAAGTCCCATATCGGGATTTTTTTGAACACCACCACCCGCTGATGTGGTATGTTTTGGCGCCGGTGTTGGAAATCGGCGGGCGAAACGCCGGGCAGGTCTATATGACGCGGGTGCTGGCGGTGCTGCTTTTGTTTGGAGCCGTGTATATAGCCTACCGGATTAACCGCGATTTTCTGTTTGGCAGGACGGCAGCCGTTTTCGGGGTACTGTCGGTGTTGTTGTGCCCGCATTGGTTTTTTGAGGCGGTACATCTGCGTCCGGATAGTTTTATGCTGGCGGCTTTTCTGGGGGGCGTGTGGTGTTTTTTTCTGTATCTTCGCGACGGGCGGCGGCGGTGGCTTGTCTTTTCCTATTTGCTGGTGGCGGCGGCGTTCTGGTTTCAGGCCAAGGCGGCGGTGTGGCTGCTGGGGTTTGGCGTTGCCAATCTGTATTTGCTGCGGCAGGGGCGGCTTCGTACGGTTGATGTTTTATGGGCGGCGGTGCTGCCGCTGGCCGCTACGGCCGGGTATTTGCTGTACCTTTATGCCGAAGGGGCGCTCGGGGCGTTTTGGCGGCTGAATTATTTGTTTAATATGATGCTTGCCGGCTATTACGGCGCTTATGCCGACCATGCGGTGGTGCCGATTTTGAAAGGATGCGGCGTGCTGCTTTGGGCAGGGGCGGCTTTTTTGTGGCAAAAAGGGCCGGCCATGAAGCCATATGGTGGCGTGCTGCTGGTGCTGGGCGGCTTTATGGGAATCGGGTGGCTGATGTTTGCGCCGCATGACTTTTATATGATGCCGTTTTTTGTGTTAATGTCCGGATTTTGCGGGCGGTTCTTTGAGCTGTTGCTGCAAAAAAGCCGGGTGGCGGCGGGCGTGTTGTGCGTGTGGCTGTTTTTGTCGCTGTCGCTGGCGGCGGCGTTGTGCGCGCTGCCGAATCGCAGCTTTACCCGTGCGATGAAGGTTTGGGACTATGTGGTGCGGCATAGCGATGAGAAAGATGTGGTGTTGAACGGCAATTTTATTATCAATCTGTTTAATGAAGATGCAGATTGGATGTGGTTCGGGTTTCACGGCGTGTCGCACGCGTACGACCGCTGGACCGGTTCGCGCTATGACCGCACCGAAACCATAAAGCGGGCTGAGCCGAAATTTTTGGAGCTGCGTTATATCCCGAATGAAATTATGCTGCGCCGGGGCGTGGCGGCCGGGTATGATACCGATGAAAATTATGTGCGGCAATTTTATGAGCCGGTGGACAACCGCGATATCGGCGACGAGTTTTGGCTGTGGCGGCGCAAAGGCCAATCCGGCACGAAGCCGGGTGCCGGTGTTTGAAAGCGGCAGGCAATCCGGGGAAAAAGCTTTGGAGAAAGGTGGAAATTTTGCTTGCAATTATTAAATTTAATGCTTATTCTGTCGCTTGTTTCGGGGAAATAGCAAGAGTTTTGAGATGATTATGGAAAGTGTTGAAGAGAAGAAAAAAGACGACTCTCTGGGGGAGACTTTTAAAACCGTTATTTATGCCATCGTGATTGCCGGGCTTATCCGTACCTTTTTGTTTGAACCTTTTAAAATCCCGTCCGGGTCTATGTATCCGACGCTTGAAATCGGGGATTTTTTGTTTGTTTCCAAATATACATACGGCTATTCGCGCCATTCGTTCCCGTTCAGCAAGCCGGCCTTTGAGGGGCGGGTGTGGGCAGATTTGCCCGAACGCGGCGATGTGGTTGTTTTTAAATATCCGGGGGATAATTCTACCGATTTTATCAAACGGATTATCGGACTGCCGGGCGATACCGTGCAGATGGTGGACGGGCGCCTGTTTATTAACGGCGAAATGGCCAAGCGCGAAAAGGTCGGGCAGTATACCATAGACGAATATACCGTTTTGCCGACGACCTATACCGAGTATGTGGAGACGTTGCCGAACGGAAGAAAACACCGGATTTTGGAGTTATCTGACGATAAGACGGTGGACAATACGATGGCGTTCAAAGTGCCGGCGGGACATTATTTTATGATGGGCGATAACCGCGATAATTCCAACGACTCGCGCAAGGACGTCGGGTTTGTACCGTTTGAAAACATTGAAGGCAAGGCACGCTTTTTGTTTTATTCGCATGATGATACGGTGACCTGGTATAATCCTATCAGCTGGATTGCCGCTATCCGCTGGGAGCGCCTGTTTAATATTATCCGCTAGACGGAACGTTTTTTTGAAAATTGAGGGCAAAAAAACAGCGCCGCCTTTTCAGGGGCGGTGCTGTCTTAAGAATTTACAGGCTTACAAAGCAAATCCGGCAGCTGCGGGCATAACGTAACGGCGGATTT
>CALXTP010000079.1 GCA_944391435.1 uncultured Alphaproteobacteria bacterium
GCATCATTGCTGCCCCCGATGGCCAAAAGCAAAGACGGCCTGTACCATTGCGGCACATCAAAAGGAACGGTTCAATCGGCAGTTTTGATGGCAGAAAAGCAGCATCTGCAAAAAATGGTTATCAACCAGATTATTTGCCGGGATTTGGAAAGCCGCCGCCAAAACGGGGAAAATCTTGGCGACCGCGAACTGGATTTTATGCAGCGCCATCGGGAGCAGATGAAAAAAGAAGGCCTGGGCGTCAATCCGAAGACCGGAAAAATGCAGCGTACGGACGGCAACATATATAATCCGCTGAAAACAATGCACGGCGGCCGCTAGGGAAAAACGCCCGATGTGCGGGATATCGCTTCAGTCCGGCTTTTTTAAGAAAATGGGTATAAGGCAAAAAATGCAGTTGCTAAAAGAAGGAAGGCTTATATATTGACAAAGATGAATTTTGTGTAAGCCTGTTTTTTTCGGATGAGTCTATGTATAAATTCTTTGTCAATCTGGTCAGTTTCGGTTTGTTAATGGCATTTTTGCTGCTTGCCGGCGTTTTTATCTGGTTCAGGGCGTATGGCTTTGATATTCCGGATTATAAAAAGCTGGCCACCTATGAACCGCCGGTAACCACGCGCTTATACGCCGGCGACGGGCAGGTCATGATGGAATATGCCGCCGAAAAGCGTATTTTCGTACCGGAAGAAAAAATTCCCGAACTCGTCAAACAGGCTTTTATTTCCGCGGAAGACAAACATTTCTACTCCCATCCCGGCATTGATATTTTAGGCATTGTCCGCGCCGTTTTCACCAACGTCGTCAATTATGCCAAAGGCCGGCGGCTGGTCGGTGCTTCCACCATCACCCAGCAAGTGGCAAAAAACTTTTTGCTGACGTCTGAACGTTCGCTGGTGCGCAAGATAAAAGAGGCGGTTTTGGCCTATCGCATCAGCAGGGCTTTTACCAAAGAGCACGTTTTGGAGCTTTATTTAAACGAGATATATCTCGGCAACCGCGCCTATGGCGTGGCGGCGGCGGCATTGAATTATTTTAATAAGGCCTTAAACGAACTGACGCTGGAAGAAGCGGCCTATCTGGCGGCGCTTCCCAAAGGGCCCAACAATTATAATCCGAAAAAGCATTATGACGCCGCATTGGCCCGCCGCAACTGGGTTATCGGGCGTATGGCGGAAGACGGGTATATTACCGAAGATGAAGCTGCCGCCGCCCAAAAAAAGCCGTTGGTAACCATTGAGCGCAAATCGGGCTATCTGAAAGACAGCCAGTATTTCAGCGACGAGGTACGCCGTGTCTTGTCCAAAAGCCTGGGGGAAGACGCCGTGTTTGAAGGCGGGCTCATGGTGCGCACCACCGTTGATCCGAAGTTGCAGGAACTGGCCACCAAAGTTTTCCGCCGCGGGCTGATAAATTATGACCGCCGCCACGGTTTTCGCGGTGCCACGGCCAATATAGATTTGAACGGCGATTACCGTGCCGAGTTGAAAAAAGCTGTTTTGCCGGCCGGTGCGGAAAAAGGTTGGGAAAAGGCTGTTGTGCTGGCCGTTTCGGCAACCGAAGCCAAGATAGAAACCGAAGCCGGTGCCGCGGGGATCATCGGCATCAAAAGCCTGGCCTGGGCGCGTAAGACCTTAAAAGACCAGCGTGTCAGCGAAGCGCCGAAAAAAGCATCGGACGTGTTGCATAAAGGCGATGTCGTTTATGTGGAAAAGGGCAAGGGCGATGCCTACGAGCTGCGCCAGGTGCCGAATGTGGAAGGCGCCATGGTTGTTATGGATCCGCATAACGGCAAGGTTTTGGCCATGGTCGGCGGTTTTTCGTTTAAGAAATCGCAGTTTAACCGTGCTACCCAGGCCTATCGCCAGACCGGTTCAACTTTTAAACCCGTGGTTTATGCCGCGGCGCTGGAGCTGGGCTATTCGCCGACGGATTTGATTTTGGATGCGCCGTTTGTGCTGGACCAGGGCATAGGATTGCCGTTGTGGAAGCCGTCCAATTATTCCAAAGGCTTTTCCGGGTTGACGACTTTGCGGCAGGGCATAGAAAAATCCAAAAACCTGATGACCGTCCGCCTGGCGCAGGATATCGGCATGGACAAAGTGGCGTCCATGGCCAAAAGGCTCGGCGTGGATGACAATCTGCCGCAGCTGCTGTCCATGTCGCTCGGCGCGGATGATACGCGGCTGATAGATATGGTTACGGCCTATTCGGTGTTTGTCAACGGCGGCAAAAAAGTTACCCCGTATCTGATTGAGCAGATTCAGGACCGTTACGGCAAAAGCCTGTATCGCAACAATGACAGCCATTGCATCGGTTGCAAAGTGGCGCATTTTGACCCGGAGGCGCCGGTGCCGGAGATTACCGATGACCGGGAGCGGGTGCTTGATGAGCTGACGGCATACCAGATGGTATCCATTTTGCAGGGCGTGGTGTTGCGCGGTACCGGTGCGCGTTTAAATCGCCTCGGCAAAAACCTGGCCGGCAAAACCGGAACTACTAATGACACCAAAGATGCCTGGTTTATCGGCTTTTCGCCGGATATGGTTGTCGGCGTTTATGTCGGGTTTGACGAACCGCGGACGCTCGGCCGGGTAGAAACCGGCGCGGCGGCAGCTCTGCCGATTTTCTACGATTTTATGGCCGAAGCCCTAAAAGACAAGCCGAACTTGGAATTCCGCATTCCGAAAGGTATCAGGTTTGTCCGCATCAATCCCAAAACCGGCCAGCCGGCGACATTGGATGACAAAGTGGTCATAATGGAAGCATTAAAGCCGGATTTTGACTTTAACAATATGCAGCGCGTAATCGGCGAGGACGGGCGTTCCATGCTGGAAGACAAGAGTGAAGAGCAGTTCGGTCTCGGTTCGGAGTATTAGCGGCAAAACTGGGTACGGCGCCGTTGCATTTTCGCGGCGCCGAGAGTGGCAACAGCCCCGCATGACGGCAACTGCCGGTGTCGGGCTTTTTTTTATTGACAAAAAAGGCTTATCGGCATAGGGTGCGGATAACAGCGAAAAAGCCGTATCACAAAAAAAGGCTCTCGCCAAAACACAATACAAAAAGGAAAAACGGATGAAACACGAACTTTTGGCACCGGCCGGCAGCCTTGAAGCCGGTTATGCCGCGCTGCATTACGGTGCGGACGCCGTATATCTCGGGTTGACAAAGTTTTCGGCGCGCGCCGGAGCGGAAAATTTTACGCCCGAAGAGTTGGACGAGCTGACGGCTTATGCCCATTCGCTCGACCGCAAAGTGTTTGTAGCCTTAAACACGGTATTGTCGGAAGCCGAAATCCGCGAGCTGCCGGAAATATTTGCCCTTTTGGCGAAAACAAAGGTAGACGCTTTGATAATCCAGGATTTGGGCGTGTTTTATTTAGCCAAAAAATTATTGCCGCAGGTGGAACTGCACGCCAGCACGCAAATGGCGGTGCATAATGTTGAAGGGGCAAAGTTTCTGCACCGCCTGGGCTTTAAGCGCGTGGTTTTGGCGCGGGAACTGACACTGCGCGAGATAAAAGAAATAGCCGCCGCCGTGCCGGATGTGGATTTGGAAGTCTTCGTCCATGGCGCCCTATGCTATTCTTACAGCGGCCAATGCCTGTTTTCGGCGCTGGAATATGGCAAGAGCGCCAATCGCGGACGCTGTGCCTATCCGTGCCGCGGCGAGTTTGTCGTAGAAGAAAAAGGCTGCAAGACGGATTCCGCCAGCCGGAAGAGCCATCTGTTTTCTATGAAAGATTTGGCGCTGGAAGAAGAGGTGTTGCAAATTCCGGCATTGTCGCTGAAGATAGAAGGGCGCAAAAAATCGCCGCTATACGTTGCCGCAGTAACCAATTATTATCGCCATTTGTTGGACGGGAAGAAAAAGGATTTGCAAGAAGCCGAAGACATCAGGCAGATATTTTCGCGCCCCTGGTGCCGTTTTCATGTCAACGGCCGCGACAAAGACGTGGTGGACGCGCAGTTTGTCGGGCATCGCGGCCTTTTTATCGGCAAGGTGGAAAAGGCGGGGAAAAGCCGCATCGGGTTAAAAATAAGCCACGCCGTTGCCCGTTATGACGGCATACAGATAGACCTTGCCGGCACTGAAAAGCCGTTCGGCTTCGGCATAAAATCTCTGTACGTCAACGGCAAACCGGCCATAGAAGCCGCCGCCGGCAAATATGCAGAGCTGGAACTCCCGCCCGAACACCCGTTTATACCGGCCGGCGCGCCAGTATATCTGGCCTCGTCATCGGCGGTAAAAGGCAAATATGCCTATCAAAAGCCCAAACCCGGCGCTTTTTGCAACCAGATGCCGTTAGAAGTAACATTGGAAATTTCCGCCGATTCTGTTTGGGCAATATGCGGAGAGGCATCCGTTTCCGCAGCAGGGGATTTTCCGCCCGCCGCCGATGCCGCCAAAACGGAACAGGCCGCCCGCGGCGCGTTTGCCAAAACCGGCGGCACCGGATTTGCCGTAACCGCCCTGGACATAAAAAATCCGGAAAAGCGGTTTGTGCCCGTTTCTGTGTTAAATAGCTTGCGCCGCCTCTTGTTGGATGATGTCCGGAATGTTTTGGCGGCAGGGGCAGGTGATGGCAGAAGCACCGCGGCAGAGTTTGCCCTGCCGGCGCTAAAACCGTTGCCCGCAACAAAACGGCCGCCGGAAAAGCTGCATTTATTCCGCCTTGGGCTGGAAAGCAAGCCGGACAGCTGGCAGGGCGAGGATCTTGGTGCTACCTGGTTTGTCCTGCCGCAAATATGCCGTAATGTAAAAGGGTTGGAAAAGGTTGTTCAAGCTTTGTATGAAGCGGGAGCGCGCCGGTTTGTTGCCGAAAACTACTATGCTTTTGAGTTGTTGCGCAAGTATAAGGGAATAGAAATCGGCGCCGGCAGCTTCATTTACGTCATGAATTCCTATGCCGCCGCGGCGTTGCAAAAAATCGGCGCGGCGTGGGGCGTCCCCGCTTTGGAAAGTTCGCCGGCCAATACGGCAGAGCTGGTCCGGTCCTCGCCATTGCCGCTTGCCCAGGTGGTCTATGCCCGCCCGCCGCTGTTTACTTCTGCCGTATGCATTCGCGCCAATGCGTGCAAAGATTGCCGCGGCGGCACTAAAATATACCGGCTGCAAAAAGACGGCCGCGTGTATGAAGCCGTTTCCAGAGATTGCCAGGTACAGGTTTTTGCCCAAAATCCGTATGAGCGGGGGCCCGTTTCCGGCGTTTGGGCGGTCATAAGCGAACGGGGCGGCAAACCGACCGCAAAATAACCATAAAATAAAAAAAAAGCCGGCAGCGCGAAACTGCCGGTTTCTTTTTGTCCGATTTTTTTATCGGCTTAAAAAATCCCCTGCAACAGCCCCTTGGCGCTTTCCTGCAGGTTTTGCGCTGCGCCTTCCAGCGCTTTTGCGCCGTCTTCGGCCAGGTTCTTCAGGCCGGACAAGCCTTGCTTGACGACGGTTTCGTATGCCGTGTCCAAAATCTTTTTCAACACGTCGGAAACGGTTTCGGCAATGCTCTTGCCTTCTTTGCCGTTTTCGCGCCCGATGTCTTTAAGCTGGATATCGGGCAGGGGCACGTCTGCCGTTGCGCCTTTTCCGCCAAGGGAAGCGCCGACATTGATATTGCCGCCGGTAACATTTAACAGGTTGATAACAACTTTCTTGCCTGCGCCGGTTTCTCCTTTGGGTTGGGCTTTCGTTTCGGCTTTAGCCGGTTTCTGTGCGGCATCTTTGGTGCCTGCCCCTGCAGAAGAGGTATTTTTGTTGATATTGGCGAGCAACTCTGAAACATTGCTCTTTGTAACATCTTTAAGTTCGTACGAAACGGCAGGTTCCGTAATGCGGATTTGTTCCACCACGATAACCGGCTCCAATACGGATTTGACATTAAGTTTGGCATAGACCGAGCCGACGCTTAAAATATACGGCTCCTGATAGCCTTTCGGGTTGGCAACCCGGATGCCGGTCAGTTCGGCTTCGCCCGAGAGAGGCGACAGCTTAAAGCCGCCAAGCGTCACTTCGGTGCCGGTAATCTGTGAGCCGTATTTGTTGACGGCTTTTTTGACAATCGGCTCCAGGTTAAGGAAGAGATAATAAACCCCGCCGACAAGCAAAAGCAGGATAATCAGCAGGACGAGCAAAAATTTTTTCATGGCAATTCCTTTCACAAAGATAAAACTCCGCCGCGGCGCTTGCGGGTTTGCGGGAGCGGCACGCCGGGGAAAAGATATACCAGAGTATATACGTTGCATTTCTTTTTGCAATTAAATTTTGTATAAGGGGATAAAAGTGCCGGATAAAATCCGGCACGCAGGCATAAAAAAACGGCTCCTCCCGCAAGGAAGAACCGTTAAATCCGATAGTATGGATTTTTAGCACTCAAAACCATTGTGCAGGCGCAGGCGGCGCAAGCCTTCGGATATCAGCGCGACCCAGGCGCAAAGCCCAGCGCCGATAATGCTCCAGCTTGCCAGATTGTCAAAGTCGTTAACTCCGGCAATCCAGAAGGTGATAATGCCGATTGCCGCCAAAGCCGTTCCAGCCCACCAGATTTTTTCCAAAGTTTTATTCATTTTTTTACCGGGTTTGTTTAAAGAGGGCTTGTTTTCTCCCGTTCCCTCGGATTAAAAAAAACGTATCCGGGCGAAAGCCATGCCGATTTTAACGGAAACCCGCAAAATGAACACACATACTAATAGCCCTAATACTTAAATATCAAAAACAGGATAGCACATTTTGGCAAAGTTGTCAAGCGCTGCGACACGGCGATACGGCAAGCAAAAGACAGAGGCGCCGGGCAATTTGCCGCAAAAAAAGGCAGGCTTTCGGGCGGCGGGGAAACAAAAAAAAGCTCCGGCACGCGGCGTGCGGGAGCTTTAAAGGGGGGTTGCACCGGATGGAACCGGGCAGTTTAACGCTTCAGGATAACATTGCTCGGACAGTGGCTTCCGGATGCCATATCCAACGTTTCCAGATTAAGCACTGCCAGAGGTTCGGGTGTGTTCCGGCGGGGAAGTCAAGTATTATCATGCAGGGAGCGGCTTGTTGGCAGAAAAGGCGGTAACGCTGCAAAGGAGAAAAAACGCTTGCAATCTGGAGCGAAATGGGGTAAAATACCAGGCAGATGGCGCTCCGGCGGCATCTAGCGGGCGGGCTTCCGCCGGCGGGGTGTAGCAACCCTCTACAAACAGCGGTGCACGGATAGCATCGGAATATGATACATAGCTCTGCAGGCGCTTCGGCGCGGCAGGGTCGCGGGTGTAAAAGATTCGGCCGGCAGGTTGAATTTGCTGTGCACCGTCATTATAACCCCACTCAAGGGTCATATTGT
>CALXTP010000080.1 GCA_944391435.1 uncultured Alphaproteobacteria bacterium
TACAAAGATTATTGAATAATAATCCTAGTAACAAACATGCACAAGTCCTTGGAACCGGCAGTTACCTGCCGGTTCTTTTGTTTTATGGGGTATAGATGGGCGAGAGGTGGTGGTGAAAGGGAGAAGGAGGCAGAGCGGGGCAGAACCAGGAGCAGAGGCGGCGAGGGGTGAGAGGATAGAGAGGATAGAGGCTGTTGTTGGAAGGAGAGGAACGGCAGAGGCTAGGGCAAGGGCTGAGGAGTCTTGTGTCAGGAGAGGAAGGTGGAATATGGGGAGCTGAGGGCGGAGTATGTGGCGGCGAAGGAGGGGAGTGGCCGAGGAGGGGCAGAGGCAGAGTCAGGAGTTTTGTGTCAGGAGAGGAAGGGGAATATGGGGGAGCTGAGGGCAGAGTATGTGGGCGCGAAGGAGGGGAGTGGCCGAGGAGGGGTACGGGCTGAGGTAAAAAAATGAGGTAGAGTAGGCAGTGAAGAGGTTGAAAATGAAAGGCCGGCGAGACGGTGAGTATGGAGTGTCGGGATAGTGGTTTTAGGGAAAAGGCGATAGGTTGGAAAGCAGAGAAGTGTGGCGGAATATCAGGTTAGGGAAATGACTGTCAAAATGGGGAAAGTGGATATGTGGGAGGAATAAAAACAAGGAAAATATTAGATGAGGCAACGCCGGAGTAAGATTGAGGGTGGGCAAGAGAGGCGTTGGGCATTCGGATGCGATGGCATATAGTGCGAAGCATGGTTTTGAAGTCGGCTGGTTGATTAAACATTGCGATAAATACGGTATTGGGAGAGTTATGCAAAATTCTTGGTATCGTGCATACAAGAAGTATTAATGTATTTTAAATATGCGAGATTCTGGTTTCCCTGTGGCAAGGATGCGCCTGAGTGTTGTCAGATTGCAACGGAATTGTGTCTTCATGTTGGCGAAAAGATGAAATAAGTAGTTTGTATTCCAATTTAGGCAGATGCTTGTCTATTTTGGATATATAAGCATCTTTTGTTATGATAGTGGGGGAGTTATGGCTTCATTGCATTTTAAACTTTACAGGCGATTGAAAATGTGATATGGAAAAATTAAAATAAGAATGTTTCAGCAACGGTTGATGGGGGTTAAACTTATTTGCCGGGGAGAAAGATAAAAATGAGCAATCCGTATTTTGTTGATATAACAACACCGAAGAGCCCGTTTGAATGTTACCAGATGGTGCAGGCTGCGGAACAGGCGCCGGAGAAAATAACGCCGGAATATTGCAGGGCTCTTTTGCAGAGTACCAATTATCCGCCGGTGATTGAAAAAATGGCGTTACAGGCTATCAGTGCTGCTGTCAGCCAAAATGCTTATGCCCAATATCGTGATGTTTTATTGGGAATTGTGGCGCAAAGAGAAACAGAAGAAACTATTGCGGATTTGGTTAAAGCAACGGCGGCGTGCAACAATGATTTGGAAACTTATAATGCGGCGGCGGCACGCGAGCGGGGCAGATTTTTGTTAAAAGGGTATGATAAAAAATACGGATTTGACCTGATTGGCAGCGGGGCGCATGTTAATCTGAGATATCAGGATTTTGCCGGGTATGACAAGTTGCGGTTTGATGATGAGGCAAAAATCATTGATATGGAGTTTGTTGACCATTTGCCGATATATCTGGATATTTCATCGGCCGGGAATGCAGAAGAAGTTTCTTTAAGCGATACGGATATGTCTGAAGTCAAGCAGTTGAAATTTCCGGAGAATGTGAAAAAAATAAACTTTTCCCGGACGGAAAATCTGCCGGCGACCGCTATGCAACTGCAGCAATATACTGCGCTGGAGAAAGTTAATATGTCGCGTGTTGACTTTGGCGGTTCGTTTGAGGCACAATGGCCGCGGACGTTAAAACAGCTGGATTTGCGCGGGGCAAAAAATCTTCCTGCGGTGTTGGATTTGCGCGGTTATACCCGGTTGGAAAATCTGGATGTGCTCGGAGTTTCCGGAACGGAAAAAGTGCTGCTGGGCGTCAAGAACGATGCCAACGTGATTGCCCATAAGCTTGAAATCGTGCGTCCGAATGAAAAATTTGGAAGAAACAGAGATGTTGTGCTACAGATGTTAAAACAGCGTATGGGCAGGGCTGCCTAATTCCGGCTGTGTTCCGGTGCCGGCGTTGAAATAAGGGATTTTAAGCAAGGTTTTAGAACAAAAACAAGCGGTGTGCCGGGCAATATCCGTTCTTTGTTTGGAAAAGGGTGGCGCTTTTGTCTTATGTTGAGAGATGATGGCGCAGCGGCTATTCTTCTTTTTGTTTTTTCAGCTTTTTTAGTATCATATTGCGCTTTAGGCGGCTGATGCGGTCTATATACAAAATGCCGTCCAGGTGGTCGGTTTCATGTTGCAGAATGACGGCCAGATAATCTTCCGCATCCAAAATCTGTTCGTTGCCGTCATAATCCAGATATTTGACGGTAACGGCGCGGTGGCGTTCTACTTCGGCGCATTGCCCGGGAACAGACAGGCAGCCTTCGTTAAACCAAATCATATCTTCGGATTTTTTTATGATTTCCGGGTTGATGAGGAAACGGGGATTGGGCCCCGGCGTGCCGTCTTCGGAAACTTTATCGTCTACGACAATCATGCGTTTGAGAACGCCCACTTGCGGGGCGGCCAGCCCGACGCCTTTATCGGCATACATTGTTTCTAACATATCATCCAGCAGCTTGCGGATTTCATCGGTTACTGCGGTAACCGGTTCGCATTTTTGGCTTAATATTTTGTCCGGATAAGTATAAAGCTTTAATATGGCCATTTTTTCCTCTTGTTATCTGCCGTCCGGCAGGTTTGCTTTTTATTAAATTCTGACTTCTTTGGCAATCTGATCCAATAAGGCGTTTATCATTTTGGGTTCGTTTTTGTTGAAAAAGGCGTAGGCCAAATCAACATATTCCTGAATGATGACTTTGGCATCCACATCTGAAGTATAGGCCAGCTCGTACATCGCGCACAGCAGCAAGGCCTGCATGGTGGCGTTCATACGGTCATAAGAGGCGCCGTCTTTCAGATAGGTACGCAGGGATTTTTCCAGGGCTTCTTTTTTGCCGTGGACGCCGCGGACAATCTTTTCAAAATAAGGCTTGTCTATTTCTTCCAATTCAACCAGATGTTCTTCCGACCGGCTGTCTTCTTCAATGGCATAGCGTCCGACTTCGCCTTTTAAAAAGTCTTCTATGATTTCATCAATTCCCAATTCGGAAAAAGCGGCCATATAGGCGGCTTGTACCGCAGCCAGGCGGGCGCCGGATTTTTTTCTGATTTTTTCGGAAACAAATTTTGCCATTTTTTTATACCCTTGTTCAGATTAAGTGCGTTATGAATTGATTTTGCTTACAAATTCTTCAAAGTCTTTGACTTCTTTGAAATCTTTGTATACCGAAGCAAAACGGATGTATGCCACTTTGTTGATTTTTATCAGCTTGTCCATCACTTTTTCACCGATGCTTTTTGATGAGATTTCGGGGACGCCGGAGTTTTCCAGTTCGCGGCGGATTTCTTCTACCAGGCGTTCTACCTCAAAACTGGATATGCCGCATTTGCTGACGGCAAGGCTGATGGAACGCAGGAGCTTTTCCCGGTCAAACGGTACGCGTTCGCCGTTTTTTTTGACAACTGTCAAATCTTGCAGCTGGATACGCTCATAAGTGGTAAAACGGCCGCCGCAATCAGGGCACTCGCGCCGCCGGCGTATGGCCGTTTCATCTATGGTGTCGCGCGAATCTTTAACCTGCGTATTGGTGCCGCCGCAAAAAGGGCATTTCATCTGTCGTTGCTCCTTGTGTTTACTGACGGTTTTATATACGCCGGTTTAAGTGAAAAATCAAGCTCTTTTTTGATAATGGCGCGGCGGCGGCGGATTTGTGCGGTACGGACGCAAAAAGTGCAAAATGCCGTTGCAAAATATATCGGGCGTGTTAAGCTTAATGGCAAATTTTATGGTATTGACGGGAAAGAAGATATGAAACCATTGAGTTCGGCGGAGCTGGCAGCCCTCTTGGGCTATGATGGAAAAGTGGCGGCGGCAGAAATAAGCGAAGTTTCAACCGACAGCCGTAAAACGGACGGACAGACCCTGTTTGTGGCGTTGAAAGGCGAAAAATTTGACGGGCATGATTTTATCGGCGAGGTTTTGGCAAAAGGCGCGCCGCTGGCGGTGGCAGAACATCCGGTTTCCGGCGTTGCGCCGGACAGGGTGATTATTGTTGACAGTACCTTAAAAGCGCTGGGCAAGCTCGGGCAATATAACCGGCGGCAATTTAAGGGGACGGTGATTGCCCTTACCGGGAGTTCGGGCAAAACAACGACCAAAGAGGAGCTGAAAGCCGTTTTAAGCCGGTTTGCCCCGACGTATGCAACCAGCGGCAATTTCAACAATCAAATCGGCGTGCCGCGCTCGCTGTTGGATATTGATATGAATGCCCGTTATGCCGTGATAGAAATGGGAATGTCGGCGCGCGGCGAAATTGATTATCTGACCTGTCTGGCCGAACCGGATGTGGCAGTTGTTACCAATGTTTATCCGATGCATATTGAATATTTGGGAACGCTTGAAAATATTGCCCGGGCCAAGGCCGAGATATTCAGCGGGCTGCGTCCGGGAGGAATTGCCGTTTATAATGAGGATACGGCGTTTGCAGACATTTTGCGTGAAGAAGCACAAAAACATGCGGCGAAGATTGTCCCTTTCGGCAAAAACAAACATCCTGATGTTGCGTTGGCTTTGCAGGACGATGGCGAGCATTGCTATTATAACGCCTGGTGCGTTTTGACGGTGGCGCAGCTGCTCGGGCTTGATTTAAATACGGCGGCGGCTGTTGCCAATGCGTTTATGCCGCCGGAAGGGCGCGGCAAAAAATATCGCCTTAATATCGGCGGGCGCAAGGTCATATTGGTTGATGACAGCTATTCCGGACAGCCCGAAGCGGTAAAGCTGGCATTGCGTGCGTTGGCTAAAATGCCGGTGCGAGGAAAAAGGATTGCGGTTTTGGGCAAAATGGCCGAGCTTGGCGATTATTCGCGGCAGGCTCATATTGAAGTCGGCAGAGAAATGGCCGCAGCCGGGATAGACGCGGCGGTCGGCGTGTGCGAAGAAACAAAAGATATTCTGGCGCAGCTTCCGGCGGGTACGGCACAGTATTACTTTCCGGATAATAAAGGCGTGGCGGATTTTTTGATACGGGAGCTTTTGCAAGACGGCGATGCGGTGCTTGTCAAAGGGGCGCATTATTCGTCACGCGTGTTTGAAATTGCCGATGCGCTTAAGCAATATGCCGAGATGGCTTAGCGAATGTATTGTTTGATAAAACGCGGATTTTTGCCGAGGTTTGAAATCAGCTCATAGGCGATGGTACCGGCGTCGCGGGCAATATCATCTACGGTGTAATCGTCGTTTATGAGCCAGCCGAAATCTCCGGTATGCAGGCTTTCCGGCGGCAGGGACGTTATGTCGCAGATAATGTTATCCATGGATACGCGCCCTAAAATCGGGCAAAAACAAGGCTGGCCGTTATGATAAAAAATGACTTTGCCGCGGTTGGAGAGCGAACGGGGCATGCCGTCGCCGTAGCCGGCGGAGACAATGGCCGTCCGCATATCGTGCGGGGCGCGGAATGTGGCGGAGTAGCCGACAAATTCGCCTTTGGGGAGTGATTTTATCTGTAAAACCGGAGCCTTAAGCTCAATGACGTTTTGCATTTGATTTTCCCGATACGGGGCAGTGTTAATGCCGTACATGGCCGCACCGAGGCGGGTGAGGTCAAAATGAAAATCGTTGCCTAAAAAGACGCCGTCCGAAGCCGATAGTGTGGCCGGCGTATCCGGAAAAAAGCGCCGCTTTATGTTGCGGAAACGTTCCAACTGGCGGGCGTTCATAAAATGTGCCTGTTCGTCGGCGCAGGACAAGTGCGACAAGACGTAGGAAAATTCAGCCCGATCCGCTGCCGACAGCTGCTCTAGCTCGGAAACGGCAAAGCCCAGCCGGTTTAATCCGGTTTCAACCTGTATGGCCGGACGAATGCCGCTTATGCGGTGTTGTTTCCAGAAAGCAAGCATATCCGGCGAGCAAATGACAGGAATCAGCCCGGCTGCTTGGAAATATTCCAATGAATCTTCGCCGATGCCCTGCAAAACATAAATTTCGGCTTGCGGGGCATGCGGGCGGATGATTGCGCCTTCCGAACCATGTGCGACAAAGAAATGGCGGCAACCGGCGGCGTAAAGCGTTGCGGCGACGGCAGCGGCACCGAGCCCGTAGGCATCATCTTTGACTACGGCTGCCGCCGCGGCAGGAGCGGACAATTGTTGCAACAGGGCGTAGTTGGCGGCTATTTTTTTTAAGTTGATATTCAAAACAGGTGTGGTATATAAAACCATGGCGGTTGTCCTTTTGTTGCCGGCGGTTAATCTTATTGCGGCGGCAGATTCGGAAAATCTGCCGCGAAAGGTTTGTTTGTTATGCAGTTTATTGATACGCATATTCATTTGCAAGATTTTAAGGCGGATTGTGCACCGGCGGTTTGGAATAATCCCGAGGCGCGGAAGTTTGTCCTGGTGGCGGCCGAAAAGGCGGATTTTGCCAAAATCGCGGCGTTGCTGCGGCAATATCCGGATAAAACGGCGGGCGCGTTCGGCATACATCCGTGGTATTGCCGGGAAAAGCTGCCGGCTGAAGAATTGCGCGATTACCTAAAGGCGTTTCCGCAGGCATTGGTGGGAGAAATCGGCGTTGACGAATTGCGCGGCCCTGTCTGCCCTGAACAGCATGAATTGTTTTCGGCTCAGCTTAAAATTGCCGCGGAGTTCGGACGGCCGGTTATCGTGCATGCCGCCAAGGCGTTTCCGGCGCTGGTGCAACATCAGGATGAGCTTGAAAAAGTGCGTTTTGTGCATCATGGATTTGTGAAGAATCGCGAACTATTGAAATTTATTATCGGATGCGGCGGCTATATCGGGCTCGGCGCCCTGTTTTTGAAACAGGAGAAAGCTGCAGAAATGTGGGCGATGATGCCAGGAGACAAGGTTTTGTTTGAAACGGACGCACCGTTCAGGGTTGATGAAATGCGCTATAATGATTTGGTGCAGGAAAATTTGCGGCGGCTGGCGGAAATTGCCGGAGAAGAGCCCAAAGCGCTGGCGCGGCGGCTGATTGGCAATGCCGAGGCTTTTTTGCACGGCGTACGGTTGCCGAATGAAGTATGAAAGAAAACGGATAAAAGGCACAACGGAGACGAGGGATAAAATGGATACGGCTTTGAGGGACAGGCTGCAACGGACAATAGCCCTGCTCGGCGAGGAAAAGGCAGCGAAGGTTTTTAATGCGTCGGTTATGGTTATCGGGTGCGGCGCAGTTGGGGGCTATGCGTTGGAAATGATTGCCCGACTCGGGTTTGGCAAAATATGGGCGGTTGATTTTGATGTGTTTGAAGCCAGCAATATAAACCGGCAGATTTTAGCAACAACAGAAACTATCGGGCGTCAAAAATGCGAAGTCGCATGTGAAAGGGTTGCCGCTATCAATCCCGATGCGGCCGGAGTGGCGCTTAATATGCGGATTGAGCCCGGGCAACTTGATTTTATAGATGAGGCAAAACCTGATTTTGTGATTGACGCGATTGACGATGTGCCGGCAAAAACGGCATTGGCGGCGTTTCTGGTCCGCAAGGACATCAGGTTTGTATCGGCAATGGGGGCGGCACTCAAGACGCGGCCGGAACTGTTGCGGGTGACGGCGCTTGATAAGACGGAAGGGTGTGCGCTGGCTAAGAAAATGCGTGAAAATCTGAGGCGCGAAGACGTGAACCTGCGCCGGGTGCGCTGTGTTTATTCGCCTGAGAAGGTTAAAATTTGCAAAGATGAAGCGGGGAATAATATACTCGGTTCGCTGCCAATGGTGCCGGCGGCGATGGGGAGCCTGCTGGCGGCGGAAATCTTGCGGCAGGTGCTGGCGTAAGGCCGGCAGTGCCGGTGCGGGCAATTATTGCAGGCCGTTTAAAACACGCTCGCGGGTGCGTTTTTGCACGGCGGCATCAAAAAACTGGCTGTTGCGCAAAATGTCATAGGCGTTGTTGCCGTTGCTGTCGCGTATTTGCGGGTCGGCGCCGCGGCTGAGTAGAAGTTTGATGAATTTGGACGGATAATTGTTTTTCAGTGCAAACAGGAGGGGCGTGTCTCCCTGTTCGTTTTTGATGTTCAGGTCGTTTTGTGCCAAAATGATATTTTCTATAATCATATCAGAGCCGCCTTTGTTTAAGACATACCATAAGGGAATATCTCCGGCAGCGTTGGTGACTTCCGTGTCGGCGCCGCCTCTGAGCAGCGTGCGCACCAAAATCTCATTGCCGCCGGTACGGAGCAGATACCAAAGGGGTGTTTCACCGCGGCGGTCTTTTTTGTTGACGTCGGCGCCGTATTCTATCAGAAGTTTGACTATTTCCGGCGGCAGATTTTGGCGGACAGCTGTCCAAAACGGGGTTTCGCCCAGGTTGTTGACGGCGTTGATGTCCGCATCGGCAGATAACAGCGTCAAGATATAATTGATGTCGGCATGGTTGGCCAGGGCATACATTAAGGCCGTATTGCCGGCAGCATCGGTGCGGTTAATCTCGGCACCCGATGCAAGCAATAGCTTGGCCTTTTCTATCTGCAATGCCGGGATATGGTTTTCATCGGCCTGGGCAGACAGGAACATCAGGGCGGTTTTGCCTTCCATACAATCGGCGTTGACATTGGCGCCGGCGTTTATCATTTTTTCCAATACGCTGCGTGAATTGTTGTACAGGGCGGCGTTTAAAAATGTGGTGCAGCCGTTATCGTTTAAAACATCTATGTCGGCCAGGTTGGCAATGGCGTCAGCCACGGCGGCATCCGGATTGTCGGCAAAAATACTTTCTTTTAAGGCGGTGTTGAAACGGTGGTGGTTTTTGGCGACAAAATCAAATTCGGCTTTCATGCGTTCGGACGGCGTGGCGAAACGGTTGATTTCAAAACCAAGCGTTTCAAGGTATTTGCGTTTGTTGTAATAATCCAAAACGCTCAAGCCGTGTTTGTCTACGGCTTTGAAATCGGCGCCGCGGCGTATCAGATACTGCATGACATCGTCATTGCCGCGGAGAGCGGCGGCCATCAATGCAGTGTGCCCCTCGGGGTCGGTGGCTTTGATGTCTGCTTCGTTATCCAGCAGCGATTGCAGAATCGGGATGTTGCCGTTTTCGTAGGAGGCCATCATCAGAGAATCATAACCGAATTTGTTTTTTGCATTGACACGCAGGCCATATTCCAACAGCTTGTCCACGACCTTGGAACTGGAATTGAACATTGAGGCCAAAATCAGCGCCGTGTTGCCTTCATTGTCTTTTTCTACCAGATTGGCGCCGTTGTTAATCAGCAATTCGGTTACGTCCGGCGAAGGGTTGTTGATGGCGGCAATGAACAGGGCTTCATAGCGCGGTGTGCAGTGGGTCTGGACATCGGCTCCGTATTCCATCAACAGGCGCAGGGCGTCCAGATTGGTGGAGTAGGCGACAACATATAACAACATGGTTTTGCCGTTGTCTAGGCACATATTCAAATCTGCCGTTTGGGCTATCCAGGCTTCCATTTCTTCGGTGGTGAAATCCTGCCCTTTGCGAACTTTTTCCAGCAAGTTGCCGGCATACATAATCTTATGGGGCTCCATTTTGCGGCTTTGGGACGAGGCTTCCGAAACATCTTCGGCCGCAGGCTGGCCCTGTTGTGCGGCGGGTTGACCGGCTGAGAGGGCTTTTCCTGCTATCGGCTGTTCCGAGGTGTTTCGGGCCGGCGCTTTTTCCTTTACCGGCTGTCCGGCGGTGCTTGGGGAGGGGGCTCTTTCGTCCGGGTGCGGTTCGGCTTTCCGGAGTGTTGCGGCATCGGGTGCCTCTATTTCCATAAGGTCGCCGTCGAATCCGAGATCCATCATCAAATCATCCTGGGCGTGTGCCGGTCCGGCTGCAAAGGCGGCCAAGCTCAGAGCCAGAAAAGAACAAGACAATAAACATGTAGCACGCCGCATAATAACCTCCAAACCAAAAAATTTATTCTATCATAACTGTTTTTTCCCGCTATTTCAAGCTCCGGGATTTGAAATCCACATTATATTTGCCGGTGCTGCGATAGGCTATAAACGGATGCGGTAGTGGCGGGCTTGAGGGAGAGGCGCGGGGATTTCTTCCAGCCAGTCCGGGATGTTTTCCCGCTTAATCAGGCGGTAGTACAATTTGTCGCGATTTTTTTCTGCAAGGTCGTAATAGCGATACAGGCGGTCAAACAGAAGGATTTGCGTTACCTGATGGCGAAGCAGGAGGGGAACGGCCTCTTTGTCGTCGGTACTTTGTAAAATGCGGTGCGTGTCAACCAACCCTTCGCGATTGCGGTGATAGGGCGTGCCGACGGTGTTAACATTGCAAAGCCAGACATATTGGGGGCTTAAGAAATTGTCGGTTATCAGCGTGCCGCCGACGCGGCGGACATTTTCACACATGGCGTGCGAATAAGAAACGGTTTGTTCTTTTTCCAATGCGTTGATGTTGAAAGGCAAAAAGAGAAATTGCTGGGCTATCATGATGCCTAACCCGAGCCACCAGACGGAAACCGGAAAACGGTCGCTGCAGCGGCGGGCGTAGGCGCTTTTTTGATACAGGCGTTCAAGCAGGCAGAGCCACGGCATAATGTTGTACAGGCAGAGGTAATTGGAAAAACGGATGGCGGCCAGGTTTAAGATAAAAAGCGGGACGCCGAGGGTGAGATTTAACCACATGATGCGCCGGTAGGGCTTGTATCGCAACAGGGCGGCACCGGCCAGCAGCGATGCGGCGGGAAAGAGGTAAACGGCGATAATGATGTCCCAGTTTTGCCGGGTTGCCGGACGCATTTCGGAAATACGGCTGCTCCAGACGCTGTAAATTTCGCTGTCCAGGGGGAAGTGTAAAAAGCTGCTGCCGAAGATAATCAACAATATCAGCAAAATGCCGGCTGCGGCACATATCAAGCTCCAGATTTTCAGAGCACGCGTGTGCAGGCGGCCGCGCCCTATGCCGCAAAGCGCGCCGAAAATCAGCCAGGAAAAAGTAACGAAAAGGACGGAGATGCGCCCGTTGTCCGGGTAAAGCCAGCCTTCATAAGGCGGATTGGAAAGCCAAAATAATGTCAAAGCGGCAGAGAACCAGAAGGAAATCTTAACTGCCGGGCTTAGCGACAGGTTGCGGAAAACATACAGGCTGACGAAAAATCCCAAAAACAAGAGGTAGAGAATCATACCTTCAATTGCGGTAAAAGCGGCAAGGGCCAGGCTTATGCCGAGCAGAGCGAGATATCGGGCGTGGCGCTTTTTCAGCCAGCAAAGGTTTAGCGAAACGGCATATATGCCGAGCAGAGCCATCAGCGAATGGTGGTCCGGGCGGCCGATGAAAAAATAATTTTGCATGACCGGGTCGGAGAGAAACAGCAAACAGCCAAACAGGGTCAGATAGACATTAAAACGGCGGCGCAGGCCATAGGCCAAAACGACGGCAGAAAGAACATGCAGCCACGGCGAGATAAAAGCGCCGCCCAGAAATACGGCATCTTTCAGGCTGTCCAGGCCTAAAAAAGGCAAGGTGTTAACGAGCCAGAGGATATCCATCGGGCGCGTCCAATGCAAGACCTCGCCGAACGGATAGTCGCTTTCCCATAGAGGCTGTTCCCAAAACGAGGGGTTAAGCAGCCAGTGCCAAATGCGCAGCGCCCGCATATATCCGTCTGCATCGTTGTACATTCCGTTCCAGTTGCCGAAATCCGCACCGATGCAAGTCAGAATCGCAACGGCTGCAATAATCAGGTAGAGCCAGTTTTTTAAGAAAAGCGTTATTTTTTTTAAAGCGCGGCGGTAACGTAAATCGGCAATCTCTTCAGGCGTGCGCAGAAACGGCATGGCGGTATTCTCCTTTGCCGGCGAAAAAAGCTGCCGGCTTTGTTATGGCGGTATCGTTTGGCAGAAATCCTGCCTTTAACGGCTTATATAACGGAAAAAGGTAAATTCCGGCTTAAATTTTGGCAAAAAGTATCCGTTTGCCGTTTTTGTGCTTGAACAGGGGCGGAAATTGTGGTATAATCCTTCTATACAATTTATAATTTTAGACAGAGGAGGGAAACATGGCGCCGCTGAGTATTAAAGAAAGCAGGGAATTTGTTGTCTTTCAGGCTTTTTCCCAAAACAAGGACTTCCGTTCGGCTTTGAAAAGGATGGAACAGTTTGACCGGGAATATCCTGACAGCAAAATTTTTGCAGGGCCGGAAGATAAAAAAGCCATGCGGGAAAGTTTCCGGGTGTTTAAAGAGGCAGAAGCGACCATAAGCCGCCATGGCACAGCCCTTGATTATGACAATCCGCAAATTTTGGAACGCCTGAGTACGATTTTGAATAACCAACTGCCGGCTGTTTCCAGAGAAACGCTGAAACAGGCTACTTCAAGCGCGGCGATTAACAAGGCCAATATCGGGCGGATGATGACCAAACATGCGCAAAATGTCAAAAAACTCGGCAATAAGCTTATGCGGCAAAAGCCGGAGCGGGACCACGAGCAGGCACGCATTGTCAAAAGTGGCAGAACCGGACACAGCCCGTATAAAGAAGTCATATCAACCGAGAAGACCTATAAACCCATGCGGGATATTATCTGGCAGAGAATGCTTGAAGAACAAAAGCAGCGACATTAACGTATTATAAAAGCGGCAAAGCAAAGCGCAACGCACGGTATAAATGCTTTGCGCTTTTTTTTGCCGTTTTGGCGGGCGAAAACAGGGCTGAAAAAAGTCTTGATATTGTTTTTGTATGTTATATGTGTGGGGGAAATACAGCGGAATGTTTTGTAATCCTTATCGGAGGGCTGATGGCCGGAATCGGCAGTTCGGTAATTGCATCGGTGGCACTGGCTAAAGGCAAAATCAAAGCGGCGCGCCTGAATGTGACGCAATCGCTGTTGTTTGTTACAGCATTGGTGGCGGCGGCTTTTTATTTGTATGAACGCAAAGTGTCGGGCATGCGTATGCACATGGCGGGCCCGGCAGCCGCCTGATGTCCGGCATAAGGCATAAAAAAAGAACTTTCAGCAGTTTGCCGAAAGTTCTTTTTTTATTGGTAGGGGTGATGAGACTTGAACTCATACTTCCAGAGGAAACAAGATTTTGAGTCTAGCGCGTCTACCAATTCCGCCACACCCCCATCGGTGAGGACTTATTTAATCTAAATTTTTTTTACAGTCAACATTTTTTTTGTTTTTTTTGTGAGAAAATTGCGATAAAAACGTGGCACATTATGTTTTTTTGTGTTATAAAGGGGTATATTAAGTTTTCGGTTTGGGCTAACTGTCTGAAAAAAGGATATTTGGAAGTGAATGAAATAGAACAAAACGCGTTGGATTTTTTTAAAGACGGTGCTTATGAAAAGGCGGCCAAGCTGTATTTGCAACTGGCTGTTGCTTCGCCCGACAATGAAAATTATCTGATTACGGCGGCAAACTGCTATGACAAAATCGGCGATAAAAAGCTGGCGCTCAGCCTTTATAAAAAAGCGTTGGCGGTTAATCCCAATTCTATGGCGGCACTATTGAATATTTCCACGCTTTATTATGAATTAAAACGGTTTGAACAGGCCGGCGAATATGCCAGAAAAGCGCTGGAGCAAAAGGAAGACAACTTTGCAGCGCTGATGAATATGGGCAATTCGCTGTATTCGCGCGGAGAATATGCCGAGGCGCTCAAATATTATGAAAAACTATATCAGATGAACCCAAACTCGTACAATGCGCTTTTGAATATTGCCAATACGTGTTACAGCACGGGACAGTATCTGCGCGCCATTGAATATGCCCAAACGGCAATTGAAAAGCGGCCGACCAGCGCCGAGCCCTATATTATTGCCGGAAATGCGTTTATTGAGCTTTCCAAAGCGGCAGAAGCTTCTTCCATGTTGAAAAAAGCTTCCGAGCTGGCGCCCAATTCAAGCTGGTTGTGCAATTCGCTGGCGAATCTGTTTCGGAAAATGGGCAATTGGAAACAATGTTTGCATTTTGCGTGGAAGGTTTTTGCCCTCAAAGGGGATAAGGTTAACGCTGACGACCATATCAATTTCGGCTATCTGCTGTATGAAGCTTATGATGAAAAACAGGAAGAGCTGGCGAAAAAATATATGGAGCGGTGGAAAGAGGCGTTTCCGGATAATCCGATTGTCAAACATGTCAGCTGTGCTATCGGCAACATACAGGAAGTGGATACGACCGATTTGAGCTATGTCAAAGGCCTGTTTGACGGGTTTGCATCTTCGTTTGACGAGATTTTGAAAGATTTGGATTATCAGGTTCCGGATTTGATTGCCGAATTTTTGAAAGATACGCTGAAAGTCAAGCTGTTTAAAAAGCGGCAGATACTTGATTTGGGGTGCGGCACAGGGCTGTGCGGCGCGGCAGTAAAGGCGTATTTTCCGAATGAGGAATTTTACGGCGTGGACGTGTCTGAAAAAATGTTGGAAGTTGCGGGGCTGAAAAATATTTACAAAGAGCTCTATTTTGACGACATCATCAATTTTCTGGGCGATGCCGAAGAGCCGTACCATGCGGTGATTGCCGGCGATGTGCTGACGTATATGGGCGAGTTGAAAACGTTTTTCCGCCTGTTGATAAAGGCTTTGAAGCCAAACGGGCTGTTTTGTTTTTCCGTTTCCAAAAATGTTTATAACCAAAGCGATTATTTTTTGGTTCCGTCGGGGCGGTTTGTCCATTCCATCACATACGTTCTCAGGCTGTTGAAATATTACGGGTTTGAGGTTCTCCGCCAGGAAGAATGTGTTTTGCGCCATGAGGGGGCGAATGACGTACAGGGATATGTGATACTGGCCAGAAAAGAGATTGAAGTCGTGTTTGAGTAGTGTGCAAAAAAAAAGCAGCCGAGCGTATGGTCGGCAGGTGGTTACTTTAAAGGTCAAATTGCAAATAAATGAAAAGCCCGCTCGGTGGGAGCGGGCTTTGTAGCGTGTGTTGTGGCTTTACCAGCGTCCACGGTCTTTGAAAACGTGTAAGCCGTGGTCAATGGTGCCCAAAGCGTTGTTTGCGGCATACAGCCCGCGGTCAAGGGCGTCAAATGCAGCAAAGGCTTTATCTATCTTGGTGTAGAAATTGTTGTTGCTTTGGGTATTTTCATCAACTTGGACAATGGTGCCGGTGCCCTGCAGGACGCGTGTCGGCGCGGCGGCATATGTCGGGCTTATATAGGTGTTTTGGGCATACATGCCGTATTCGCGGTTGAATTCGCGGTCGCCGCTGCGGTCATAAGCGTTGATGCCCATCCTTTTGTCTTCCATTGCATCATAGGCACTGCCGCAAGTCCTATCCGGAATGTAATCTGGTGCTGCCGATTTGTAAACGATTTCTCCGGTTTCCAGATTGCGGAAAGCGCCGATATATTTATCGCTCAGGTTTCTGGACAAAGCGGCGTCATAAGCCAGCGGTTCTTGCGACTCGTAACCGCCGTAGTATTGCGTTGCGGCATAGACCGGCTCGGTATAGACCGTCTGGACTTCCGTGCGGGGTACTGTTTGGACGTTTACCGTTACCGGCTGTTGTCCGGGCAGGTGATCCACCGGCTCAAAGTGGTAGGGTTGTCGGTTCAGGTCGGCCAAGTCATCCGGGTGCACATTGCCGGTATTTTGTCGGATGGTGTCTTGAACGCCTTTGCCGATTTGTGCCGTCAGGTCTTCATGGCTCGGTTGGGCCGGGCGGTTGTAGTCGGCAAAGTTTTCCGTTTTGAAACGGGTGCCGTCAAAGTTCTTTTCTATAAAGCTGTCCAGTGCCTTTTGCTGTTCCGGCGTCAGGTCGTTTGATGCCAAGTGGTTCAGCATGTTGTATGATGTCGGCTTGTCGCCGGGCAACCCCTCCAGCCCCAGTGCATCTTGAAGGGCATACGGCGCCATTTTGCAGGCGATGGTGGCCAGGTTGGCTTTGGGTCCGATGCGCTCGCACAGGTCTTCGGCCATGGCGTTGGTGTCGGCAATACGGCTGTCACCCAGGCTTTCCAAATGCTGCAGCGTGTGGGCGTAAGCGCTCTTGCCTTCAAGCCCGCTGGAATTTTCGGCTTTGGCGTCGGCCAGGTTGGCTTCATGCGATTTCATACCGCTCAGCTCATCCGGAGCGCCGTGGTCGTTGAATTCGTCGGCATACATGTCTTTGGCTATCTGAGCTTCAAGACTGTCGCGCAACAGACCTTCAGGGTCGTAAACGCTGCGGCCGATTAAGGTGGTGGTGTCGGACATGCTATTGTCGTTCTGATTATCCGGCATAACGGCGGCAACCGTGCTGCTTACCGTATCGGTTACGGTGTCGGCCATCTGGTGCAGCTTGTCGGCCGCCCATTCGCCGGCAGAGGGCATAATGCCGCTGGAGGAAATGCCGATGCCGATGGCAGATCCGAGCGTCTTGTTCAACAATTCATTCTTGTTTTTGCTCCTCTTGACTTCCAAGTCTTTCAGCGCCTTGTTGATAGCGGCCCTATCACGCGGCTTCTGGGTTTCCAAAACTTTCATTTGGCCTTCCAGCTTCTTGAGCTTGCGTTTGTTTATGCCAAAGAAGTTTTTGGCGATGTTGCCAAGGCCTTGGCCGTGTTCGCTCTTGTTTTTTGTTTCGTCTATTTTGCTTTGCAGGTCGGCGACTTTGGCTTTGTAAGCATTGTAGGCTTCGGTTGTTGGTTTGCCGTCCGAGCCGAGGGTTGCAATTTCTGCTTCCAGCGCTTTTTTCTGAGAGGCCAGAGAGCGGTTTTCTATCCAGTTCGGAACCGTTGCCGCCAGGGTTGAAATGGCGGTGCGCCCGGCAACGCCCAATGTATTTCCGGCGTTAGTGGCAAATTGCAGCACGGCCGGCGTATTGACGCCCAGCGCGTCGGTTATGCCGGATAAGCCGGTGGCAGCGGTTACCATACCGAGGGAAGTGGTTACGGCGGCGCCCAGCACCATGGCGGCTTTTTTGCCTTTGGAGATGGACGGGTCGTTTAATTGTTTTTTCATGCCCTTCCACTGTTTGACGGTGTTATAAGCAATCAGAGCCGGAACGCCGACCGGGTTGGCAAGGCCGGCAACTGCAAACAGGGCGGCACTTTTGGCCGATGACCAGCCGATTTTGGCGATGGTTTTGGTTACCTTTTTGGCTTTGACATATTTTTGCCCGTAAACTTCAGTCAGCTGCTTGTCCAGTTTTTCCAAACGCGAGGTTACGGCTTTGCCTAAAGATGAATTTTTGAAACGCTGGCCAAGGCGGTTTTTGAATGTTTCGCCCTTGGTATGGCCGGCAGCCATTCTGGCCGCCATTTCGCTCTGGTTAAAGGTTTTTTTGCCTTCCGGATCGTGCAACAGCATCTGAACTTTGTCGTTCATAATCTTATTCATCTGGTCGGCGCGTTTTTTCGGATCTGGATCCAGCCCGGTTTTTGCCAGCTCTTGGGCAGCTAATTCGCGGGCAACGTCCAGAACGGCCTGTTCGGTCTTCTTTCTCTTTTTACTGCCGCTTTTAAACTCTTTGTCGTTATCGTTGGTGAAGGAATAGGCATCCAGGGTCGGGTTGCCGTTTTCATCCTGCGGCACGAAACCGGCCAATGCCTGGTGCGCCTCTTCATAATTTTTTCGCAGCTGCTCTTCGTTCAGGCTGCCCATGTTTTCTTTATCATAGCTGCGCAGGGCTTCGGCCAGCTTGGCGGTAAAATCATTGTAAACGGAGGCGTATTGCTCGCTGCCTTTTATTTTATCCGCCAGAGCCAACAAGACATAGGCATTGTCAGGCGTTAAATCTGCGGCGTTGTATTGTGCCAGGCGGGCGGCAATCGTGCCTTCTATTTCGTTGAATTTTCCCTGTTTCTCGTAATAGTCTACGGCAACCAGCATATCGTCCGGGTTGGCCAGAGCGGTCGCCCGGTTTTGTTCGGCAGTGGAGCTCATCAGCTCATTGCCGTCTTCGTCTTTCAGACGGATGTCATTGCCGTTTTCATCTTTGATGGTATAGTATGTCGGCTCAAGCGACATGGAGGCGATGATGTTTTCTTCGCTTAATTTGGGGCTGATGGTTGCCATATAAGCGTTTATGTCGCCGGAAGCGCGGACTTCATCCATATATTTGTTGACTTCTTCTTCGGTCAGCGGTTTTTCTTTTTCTTCGGCTGATTGCGGCGCCGCTTCTTCCTGTCCTTCTTCGGCAGGTGCCTGTCCGTCGGCGGCATTTTCAGCGGCATTCGGGGCGGCCTGGTTATTGTCGGCGTTTTCGTTATTTTCCGGCGCATTTGCCGCGGCGGCGCGTTCCTGTTCTTCTTTTATGGCGGTGTAATTGGCTTTCATCCGCTGGGCTTCTTCTACGGCGCGCGGATTGTCCGAACGGGCGATGATGTCATCTAAAGTATTCATATCCTCATCGGTCAGGTTGCGGACATTCTGCTGTAAAATGCCGAGGTTGGGTGCAGCCTGCTCCGCGCTTTGGGGCTCTTGGACGACGGCTTCAGCTTGTTCTGCCGGTTGCGCTTCGGGAGCCTGTTCCTGCCTGGGTTGTGCGTTTTGCGATTCCGCGGTGTTTTGTTGTTCGGGTGCGCGGTTGGCAATGGCAGAGGTCAGCATGTTGCTTACGGAAGAAAGTACTTCCTGCTGTTGTTCCGGCGGCAGGGAGGCAATGGAAGATTTCAGTATGTTGTTATCTTCTTCCTGCAGTTTGTAGCCGTTTTTGATTTCGCTCGCCAACAGAGTTGCAGCAGCGTTGATTTCGCCTTTACGCAGGGTTGTGTCTGCGTTCGGATTGTTGGTTACTTCCTGCAGCTTGTTTCGTATCCATTGGATTGTTTCTATATCTGTATTATTGGCTTCAATGGCTGTTTCCGGAGCTGGTGTTTCGGGCTGGGTCGGGGCGGCAGCCTGTTCCCGGGCTGGAGCCGGCTGTTCCGGGGCTGCAGCCTGAGGTTCGCCTTCAGCCACGGCGGCTTGTTGTTCGTTGGTTACGGTTTGAGCTTCCTCAACACGGGCTTGCTGCTGTTCCTTTCCTGCGGCGATAATTTCCGCGTTGTTTTCCGCCGTTTGTACGGCAGCGGCCAAGATGTTTTTTTGTTCTTCGTTTAAAGCGTCTTCGGCGGCGGCTACGGCGTCAGCATGGCGAGCCTGCAAATTTTTATATATATTCAGGTATTTTTGGCTCAACTGTTTGTCGGTGATGTTCGGAATGGTGTCAGCCAGTTCTTTTATGCGGCGCGAAATTTCTTTTTTGTCTGAGTTGTTTAATTCTTTTTTTCGCGCAGCGGCCTGCAGGCTGTTGAAAATGGTGTCCATATTATTGGTAGGCATTGGTCTTCTCCTCATGCAAATTATGCAATTTTCAAGTAGTATATCATAAAAAAACGCCCCGTGCAAGCGTAAATTTTTATCATATTTTAACCTTCCTTTTCTTAAAATATTCTAAAAATTTGAATGCTAACCGGCGGATTTTAAAAAGAAAATGCAGGAAAGAAATTATAAAATTTTGACAAGAGAAGCAAAAATTTTGGAATATTGGCGCAAGAGGTATCTGGCACAGGCGGCAGCTGTGGCGGCGGTGGCCATGGCCGGCATGGCTTTGGCCAGGATGTATGTGCCGGCGGTTTTGCTGCAGCTGTTGTTTTGTTTGTGCATTATAACGGTGGCCTATCTGATGGTTCGAGAGCTGCGCGAAAGTTTGCAGACCCGCGGGGAAAATCTGATTTTCGGCAACGGAGGGCAATTGTTTGGCGGTATCCGGTTTGATTACGGACAGGGGTTGAGCAAAGATGACAAACTGTGGGATACATGGGCTTTTCAGGCGCGCGAGTGCCGCGGCGTGATGGCAGGAAAGGGCTTTTTGCTTGAAGAAGACTGGCTTTATAATATGGCGGCGGCAAAATTTTTTGTGTTGAAAATGACGGTTTTTGAAGGGATTGTGCTGGCGGTTTCGTGTCCGGCGGGGAAGGCGGCGACGCTTTGCGACCGGCAGGAGGTACGCGCTGCGGGTGAAAAAATGCGCCGGCTGCTCGGTGCCGAAAAAATGCGTGTTGTTTCGGCTGATGATAAAATCGTGTTTTGCTTTCAGACAAAAAAGAAACTTTTTTACCAGTTCGGACTGCTTCGTCCCAATACGGTTGGGGCTTTTGTGCGCCGGGTGGATACGGTGCGGGCGGCGGCAGAAGAAATTTTTGCTCTGGCACACCGTTGACAGGAAGGAAAGTTTTTGTTATTTAACAAGCAGCTTAATTAGTCAGGGAGGTACAGAATGACATTCAAAAATTTGGCGGCGGCATTGTTTTTTACAACGGTATTGGCACCGCAGGCTCAGGCACTGCAACAGCCAGAGGCAACGCCGCAGCCGACAACGGAAATTACTATCTATAACCAAAATTTGGCGTTAATCAAAAAAAGCCAGAAATTGCAGATGAAACAGGGCGTGAATGAAATCGTCTTTGACGAGGTGGCAAGGCAGATGCGCCCCGAATCGGCATTTATATTCGGCGACGGGGTGAAAATTCTGGAGCAAAATTATGACTATGCCGGCGTTAATTATATGAATATGCTTAATGCCAATATCGGCAGGCGTGTAAGAACCGTTTATACCAACCCGGCAACGGGCGAAAATGTTTTCGGGCGTGCAATTTTGCTGGCAGTGGACGGCATAACGCCGGTTTTGAAGTTTGATTACGGCATAGAAACGAATTTTCCGGGGAGGGTGTTGTTTGACAATGTGCCGCTCGGGCTTAACAGCACGCCGGTTTTGAAAGCAAAAGCCGAAACGGAAGCCGGCGGAGAAAAAGAATTGCATCTGGCTTATCTGACTTCAGGCTTTTCCTGGGAGGCCAATTATGTGGCAAAGGTCAATAATGCCGATACGCTGGAACTTATCGGGCGCGTGTCGCTCAATAACAGTTCGGGCAGCGCGTATGACAATGTCAATGTCAACCTGGTGGCGGGCGACATCAATACGGTTACGACTTTTTTGCAGCCGCGTATGCTGAAAAGAACCATGATGAATGTTATGGCGGCAGACAGCATGCCTTATGGTGCGGAGAGTGCGCCGGTTATTGCCGCGCCGATTAATCTCAACGGGTTTTATGTCTATAAAATCCCGCAGCCGACGTCGTTGAAAGACGGGCAGATTAAACAGGTGTCGTTTGTCAATGCGCCGGCGGTCAAATATAAAAAACGCGGCGAAATCGTTTCTACATTGACTTTCGGTAAGGACAAGACATCTTTTAAAGACGTCCATCCGGAATTGCTGTATAATTTTGCCAACAATAAAGAAGACGGGCTCGGCATGCCATTGCCGAAAGGGAAAATCAGCTTTTATGATTATGATAAAAGCGGCGCGCTGCAGTTTGTCGGCGAAAATCTGATTGATAATAAAGCCGAGGGGCAAAACCTGACGCTGCGGCTGGGCAAATTTTTTGACATTTATGCCGAAGCAAAGGTGGAAGATATCCAAAAGTTTGATGAGCGCAAGTATAAAAAGAAACCATCCGATGCGTGTATTACGGTGGAAACGGTCAATTTATACAAGATTGCTTATAGAATTACCAATAAATCGTCCGAACCGGCGGATATCGTGTTGAAACAGCCGATGCCGTCAGAGGCCGAAGTGGTTACCGAAAGCCTGAAGAGCGAAGAAGGCGAAAACAACGAACGCGTATGGCGCTTTACGGTGGCGGCGGGAACAACGTCCGAGGTTACGGCCAGCGTGCAAAATAAAACGGAACGGCGTGATTGCGGCGAAGGGATAATCGAACTGCACTGAAAGCCGTGATAATGCGATAAGCCGGGAAAGAGCCGCCTGCGGTTTGGCGCGGGCGGCTGCCTGATGCAGAATAGGAATGGTTTTGTGTGTTTTTTGAGCAGGGCAAAAAAAAGTTCTTGACGGGGGCAAAAAAATATTCTAATTTGCTTTTCGTCTTCCGTGAGCAAGCGGCGGCTTTTGTGGTGTTGTGGCGAGCGGGCATAGTGGAGACGTGGCAGAGTGGTTTAATGCACCTGACTTGAAATCAGACGAGGGCGCAAGTCCTCCCGGGGTTCGAATCCCTGCGTCTCCGCCAGTTTAATAAAAAAAGCGTCCGAAAGGGCGCTTTTTGCGTTGGTGTCGGGCCAAATCAGAGTATAAGCAAGGCCAGGCGGTAGACGGCCAGTGCTACCAGCCAGGCAATGGCACATTGCAGCAAAACGACGGTTACGGCATAGCGTGTGCCGAGTTCCCTTCTGACCATGGCAATGGTGGCGACGCAAGGCGTATATAACAGCGAAAACACCAGGAATACAAAAGCTGTCAGCGGGGTAAACAACTGCGGCAGCAGGCTGATGTTGCCGTCTAATAATATGCTTAATGTGCTGACGACGCTCTCTTTAGCCATGAAGCCGGTTAAAAACGCGGTGGTTATGCGCCAGTCGCTGATGCCCAGAGGTTCAAACAACGGGACGAGCAGGCTGCCGAATATGGCCAAAATGCTGTCGGCCGGGTTTTGTACCCGATTTAAGCGGATGTCAAAGTTTTGGAAAAACCAGACGATAATCGTTGCCCAGAAAATAATCGTAAAGGCTTTGGCCGCAAAATCTTTGGCTTTGCCCATAATCAGCCGATAAACGTTGACGGCGCTCGGAAAACGATAGTTGGGCAATTCCATGACGAACGGCACCGGCTCGCCTTTGAAAACAAAATGTTTTAAGACGCAGGCGAACATGATGCCTACCAAAATGCCGATGAGGTATAAGCTGATGACGACCGTTATCCGCCGTTCGGCAAAGAAAGCGGCGGTAAATAAGGCATATATCGGCAATTTGGCCGAGCAACTCATAAACGGCGTCAGGAAAATCGTCATTTTGCGGTCCCGCTCCGAAGGCAGGGTGCGGGTGGCCATAATTGCCGGGACCGAACAGCCGAAGCCGATGAGCATCGGGACAAAGCTGCGCCCGGACAGGCCTATTTTGCGCAACAGCCTGTCCATGACAAAGGCGACGCGCGCCATGTAGCCGGTATCCTCCAGAACGGACAGGCAAAAGAACAATATGACGATGACCGGCAGAAAGCTCAAAACGCTGCCGACTCCGGCGAAAACCCCGTCTATGATTAGCGATTTGACAACGGGATTCAGCCCGTAGGCCGCCAAAGCGGCATCCGTTGCGGCGGAAAGCCGGGCAATGCCCTGTTCGGCGATATCTGAGAGGAAGGCGCCGAGCGGGCCGAAGGTTAAGTAAAAAATCAGAGCCATAATGCCAAGGAATGACGGAAAAGCCGTCCATTTGCCGGTCAGGACTTTGTCTATGTTTTGCGTCATGCGGCGGGCGGGCGTTTCTTCTTCTTTGCGGACAAAAAGGGCGCACAGGCGCTCTATGAACGAAAAGCGCGCATCGGCCAGGGCTGCCTGCCGGTCCATCCGGCGCTCTTTTTCCATATCGGAGATGATTTGTTCCACGAGCTGCTGCTTATCTTTGCCGAGACGGAGGGCCTTGGCAACGAGGCGGTCGTTTTCAGCCAGTTTGGCGGCGGCAAATTTAACCGGGAGGCCGCAGGCTTTGGCTTCGCTTTCAATCAAATGGGCGATGGCATGGGTGCATTGGTGGACGCTTTTTTCTTTTTCTATGTCGGGGCTGCAAAAATCCAGCCGGCCGGGGTGTTCACCGCGGCGGGCGACATTGACGGCGTGTTCGGCGAGTTCCGCCAAACCCTGGTTCTTGGCGGCCGAAATCGGAATGACCGGTACGCCCAATGTTGCTTCAAGCCCGTTAATATCAATCGTGCCGCCGGATTGCTTAACCTCGTCCATCATGTTGAGCGCTATGACCATCGGTATGTCAAGCTCTATCAGCTGCATGGTCAAAAACAGGTTGCGCTCTATGTTGGAAGCGTCAACAATGTTGATGATGCCGTCGGGCTTTTCGTTTAAGATAAAGTTGCGGGAGATGATTTCTTCTTTGCTGTACGGCGAGAGGGAGTAGATGCCCGGAAGATCAGTAATGACAACGTTGCCATCGCTTTTTAATATCCCTTCGGCACGGTCAACGGTTACGCCGGGGAAGTTGCCGACGTGGCGGTTGGCGCCGGTTAACTTGTTGAACAGGGTGGTTTTGCCACAGTTTTGGTTGCCGGCCAGAGCCAGGCGCAAAGAACTTTTTTCTACGGCGGACGGAAATATGCGGGCAGGGTAGCCGATGTTTTCGCCCAGTCCGGCATGGGCAATTTCCGGCGGGGCGGCATGGCATTGGCGGCAGTGCGGGCAGGCGGAACAGCTCTTGATGCCGGAGATGCGGATTTTGGCGGCGTCGGCTTTGCGCAAGGTCAGCTCGTAGCCGCGCAGGCGCAGTTCCAGCGGGTCGCCCATCGGCGCGGCCTTTATCAATGCAACTTCCGCTCCGGGGGTCAGCCCCATGTCAAAAACGTGTTTGCGCAAGGCGGCATCGGCGCAGTCAACGGCGGTAACGATGGCGGTTTCGTTGATTTTTAATTTATCAAGAGTTTTTTCTGCTTTGGTCTTGTTCAAGGTCATAGTCATAGCCTGTTTTTACAGAGTGGTCCCGAGGATATCTTTTTTTTGCTTTTTACTCCGTTAACGCGTTGTTTGTCAACGGGATTGCCCTCTTTTTTGAACAGGCGGCCTAAAAAATAAAAAACTTGCATTTTTTGCCGAAACGGGATAAAATCGCTCCAGTTCTCTATTATTTTAATTTATTGTCTTAATTTTTTTATTTATGGCACGCAAAATTACGGAAGGCGTAAAGCCTGACTTGCATACCCGCATGACGGGGATGGCAAGCTGTTTGTTTTTTTGGTCGTTATTATTGCTGGCTACAGCGATAGGGGCGGCGGCTCTGGACTATATGGGCATCGGCCGGGTGTTGCTGTGGCTGGCGCTGGGGCTTTTTGCCTTGTCCAAATTTATCCGGATTGCCGATGTGGCTTTTCTGGTTAAAAGTGCCAGCGTTTTGCAAAAAGTTTATCTGGTGGCGGTTAACCTGTTTTTGGGCGGCGGTGCCCTTTGGATTTTGGGCGATTTGATTATCAAGCACTGCGGAATTTGACCCGCGGTGCTTTTTTGCGCCTTTTGTACCGGTTGGCGCCTGGACGGTGCGTTTGGACGGAATGTTTGTGGTTGCAATTTAAAATTTTTTGTGGTATATAGTCTAAAATTTTATTTTTTATGTCTAATTTTTTTTAATTTTTAATTTTTATGGGATTTCAAGTTTACTTTCAGACAGGTTTGCTCAAGTCTGCGAGCCGCTGGTTTTCCGTGTTTGTCGGCACGAGGTTTGTTCTTGCGCTGTGCCTGGCCGGGCTGTTGTTTTTCGGCGTCCGTTTTTGGGCGGCATGGTTGCTGATTTATCTTTTGTGCTATTTCGTTTTTTTGCTTTTGCCGAAGACGGAAGGAAAATTTGTGCGTGACGGGCAGATGTACCGCTATGCGATTTTTGTGAAACGGGTACGGTATAAACGTGGCAATATCCGCCTAAGCGAAGGGCTTTTGGTTGTCGTTAAAGACAATCGCATCGTCAAACGCCTGGTTATCAGCGAATACAGCAAGAGGGTATCCGGACAGCAATGGGTGCTGCTTATTAAAAACAAAGCGGACGGCATTTGCCGCCTCTTTAGCGCAGAGCGGCCGAACGGCGTGATTTTGGGTACAGATGTGGATGGAAATATGTCTTTGTTCTGCAATGCCAAAACCGGGCGCGTATGGGTTGTTACTACCGAAGGAACCGGGTCTTTGGCCTGTTCGGGACGGCTTGTTGCCGGGACGGAAATGGAATTTCCGGACTGGGGAAAGGCCGTGTATTATGAAGTGGCAGGCATGGAAAAAGTGGAGATTGTCCGCAATCTGTATACATATGACAGATGTGAAGATTTCTTTTTTGAAGAAAATTTCTTCTGGCGGGTTGAACGTCCGGACGGCAAATGGATTTTGCTTTTCCTTTTAATGTTCCAGGATTGTGCCACGCAGGCGGTTGTGGCAGAGAATGTTCCGGAAATCCTGTTTACGGATGAAGACGGGACGAAAACTCTGCTGCGCTATGACGAGGCCTCGCGGGCCTATCTGGCTGAGCCGGAACAGGCCGCAACGTGGCAAGCCGGCGCGTAAAGCAATGTCTGGTTTGAAAAGAAAGTACGCAAAAAAAGGGAAGCCTCTGCTTCCCTTTTTTTGTGCGATTGCCGGGTAAGGAAAAGAATAAAAACAGGAAATGACGATGCCGGGTGGTTGCCATCGCTATTGACTTTTGTATATTGCAGGCGCTATATATACCCCTATGAGCAATCAGTTTGAAGTCGTCAGCCCGTTTGAGCCGTCGGGCGACCAGCCGGAAGCAATCAGGCAACTGTGCGACGGATTGAGAAGAGGCGAAAGAAACCAGGTGCTGCTGGGGGTTACCGGTTCGGGCAAAACGTTTACCATGGCTAAAATCATTGAGGAGATGAAAAAGCCGACGCTGATTATGGCGCCGAACAAAATCCTGGCGGCGCAGCTTTATGCCGAGATGAAAGAGTTTTTTCCGCATAACCATGTGGAATATTTTGTTTCGTATTACGATTATTACCAGCCGGAAGCGTATATCCCGAAAACGGATACCTATATTGAAAAGGATTCTGCGATTAACGAACAGATAGACCGGATGAGGCACGGGGCGACGCGCAATGTTTTGGAAGAAAAAGATGTCATAATCGTGGCGTCGGTGTCGTGCATCTATGGTTTGGGCAGCATGGAATCTTATTCGTCCATGGCTTTTGCGCTCAAGAAAGGCGATTGTATTGAGCCGAAAGAAATTTATCAAAACCTGGCGGCGCTGCAATATGAACGCAACCAGGCGAATTTTGTGCGTTCCACGTTCCGGGTCAAGGGCGATACGCTGGATATCTTTCCGGCGCACTATGAAGATCGCGGGTGGCGGATTTCCTTTTTTGGCGATGAAATTGAAAAAATCAGCGAGTTTGATGTGCTGACCGGCAAAAAAACGGCGGATTTGGAAGAAATTACGGTTTATCCGGCGAACCATTACGTGACGCCGCGGCCGGCGCTGTCGCAGGCGATGATGCATATTAAGGAAGACCTGGCGCTCCGGCTTGACGAATTGCGGCGCGACAATAAGCTGGTGGAGGCGCAGCGGCTGGAACAGCGGACGCGGTTTGATTTGGAAATGATGGAAACGACCGGGCATTGCAAGGGGATTGAAAATTATTCACGTTATCTGACCGGGCGCAAGCCGGGCGAACCGCCGCCGACACTGTTTGAATATTTTCCGAAAGATGCGTTGCTGTTTATTGACGAGAGCCATATTTCGGTGCCGCAAATCGGCGGTATGTATCGCGGCGACCGCAACCGCAAGTCAACGCTGGCAGATTACGGCTTCCGCCTGCCGTCGTGCCTGGATAACCGGCCGTTGAAGTTTGAAGAGTGGGACAAGCTTCGGCCGCAGACGATTTTTGTTTCCGCAACGCCGGGAGATTGGGAGCTGCAACAGAGCCAGGGCGTGTTTGCAGAGC
>CALXTP010000081.1 GCA_944391435.1 uncultured Alphaproteobacteria bacterium
GGATTCATAAAAAACAGGGAGAAAACAATGCAGGAAAACGCTTTATTTGCCATTACCAACGGTTTGTATGTCTTGTCGGCCAAAGACGGGGCGGGGTTCGCCGGGTCGCTGGTGGACGCGGTCAGCCAGGTTGCCGTAACGCCGTATCTCGTCATGGTGTCGTGTATGAACACCAGCCGCACCAAAGAATGTATAGAAGCGTCGGGCGAGTTTGGCATCAGCGTTTTGCCGAAAGATATAGATCCGTTTGTCATAGCCAATTTCGGCTATCAGAGCAGCCGCGACGTGCAAAAGTGGAATAACGTTGCCAAGGTGGAGATAGACGGCCTTCCGTATGTGCCGGAAGCGTTGGCAAAAATCCGCGCCCGTGTGGTGAATAAGCTGGTATATGCCAGCAATACGGTGTTTATTGCCGAGGTCGTGGACGCGTTTGACAGCCGCCCCGGCGAGCCTTTGACTTATAAATGCTATCGCGACGGTTTTAAGGAGCAGGTGGCTGTGGCTTTTAATGCCTACAAGGCCGGGCGTTCCGCCGGGCAGGCCGCTTGCGCCGCAGTTGCAAAAACGGCACCGTCCGCCGCGGCAGGGCAACCCGCCGCCAAACGCTGGACCTGCACGCTTTGCGGTTATGTTTACGAGGGGGATATTCCGTTTGAAGAGCTGCCTGATGACTGGCGCTGTCCGTTGTGTGGCGTCGGCAAAGAAATGTTTGAGCTGCAATAAGCCAGAAAAGAACAAAGAAACACAAAAAAAGCCCGCGGCAGGCGGGCTTTCGTTTTGTTATAGTGCTATATAGGCGCAGACGGGGTTATTCCGCTTTCGGATAGCCTGCCGCCAGGGTAATGACAACTTCGTTGTCGCCTTCAAGCCCCAGCGTTTCTTTCATTTCCGCCCGGTCATACAGCCCGCGCACCACGCAGTTCAGCCCGGCAGAGGCGCAATACAGCCCGGTGTTCTGATACATGGAACCGGCGTGCATTTCGCCGTATTTCTTGTCTTTGGTAACAAACAGCAGGTGCACCGGCGCATCCATGGCAAACGGCTGGCTGGCCAGATGGGAGCGCAAGTCTTTGTCGCCGAGCTGTTTCAAAACGTTGCCTGCCGCGTCATAACGGTAAGAACCGGACGGCAGCAGCACATAAAGCTCAATATCCTGCGTGTTTCTGGCTGTCGGCACCACGCGTTTGCCGTCCGCGGAAGAAATTCCCCATGTCGCCCACAGCAAATCCGCCAGCTGCTGGTCAGACAGCATCTTTGTATCAAAAGTCCGTCCCGTGCGTCGTGCCGCCATTGCCTCCATCAGGGGCATTCCGCCTTTTTCCGTATGCTGCGGCAGGGAAATATCCGCCGCGTTTGCCGTTCCGGTTGCCAACATCATCATTGCTCCTAAAATAAATTTTTTCATATTGCCTCCGTAAAATAATCCAAATGCTTTTAAAATATAACCCCGGCAAACAAAAAAATCTTTCTTCGTTTCCTTTTTTTCCACAACAATCCTTCTGCGTTGTCGTTCCTTTTCTTTTTTGCCGCCTGCTGCTTTCGTTTGCCGAAAGGCATCTTCGGGAAAAAAGTCTTGACTGCCGTCCGAAAAAAGCGTATAACCAATACCGATAAATTATAATTATGTATTTATGAAAATCATATTTTTACACGTTTTTTTGCTGAAATCCGCTTCGGAAAGCGTTTATTTTTTGTTGGCGATAGGGATTATTGCCATGGTTGCCTTTGTCGGCATGCTATCTCGTATCCGCAAAACCCGGCACCAGAAGCAGGAAAATCTGCGCCGCCGGGAATATTATGCCGCCCGCCGCAATTTTTATTTTAACGAAAGGCTGAAAATTCTGCGCCATTACCGCCGGCGTATCCAGGAGGGGATGCCCGTGGATGATGCATTGCGCGATGTCCGCAAGCTGCTTGAGGACAACGGCAATGGCGAATGGCACTGGCAAGAGGAATATCAACGTTTTGCCAAAGAAGCGGAAGCATATCGCAATGAAAGCGCCGGTGTTTGAACCGGTGCTTTTTTTATGCGCTTTTATACCGATACGTTTCTGTTTTTGCCGTGCCGGGTGCAAAACTCCTGAACCTTCTTGTCAAATTTTTTTCCGGATTTTATAAAGAAAAAGCAGAAATCTTTCAGCCTGAAGAGGCAATAATCGCAAAACGGAACTATATTATCGGGAGAACGGATGAACAGGCGTGATTTTATAATCGGCTCTTTGCTGGCGTTGGGCGGCACGCCGCTGCTGGCATCTTGCAAAGAGAAAAAGCAAACGGAAAAAACAACAGCAACAGACCAAAAGGGAGAAGCAAAAATGAAAGTATTGATGATAAACGGCAGCGCACATGAAAAAGGCTGCACCTACACCGCATTGAGCACGGTTGCCGCGGCGTTGCAGGAAGAGGGGATAGACAGCGAAATCGTCCAGCTCGGCGGCGAACCTTACCGCGACTGTATCGGCTGCCGTGCCTGCCGCAAGCTGGGTAAATGCGTTTTTGATGATGACATCGTCAACAAGCTGGTGGAAAAGGCCAAATCTGCCGACGGCTTTATTTTCGGTACCCCGGTTTATTATTCGCATCCGTCCGGGCGGTTGCTGAGCGTGCTGGACCGCGCGTTTTACTCGGGCGGCGCCGCGTTTGCCTATAAGCCCGCCGCAGCCGTGGCGTCGGCGCGCCGTGCCGGGACAATCGCCTCCATTGATGTCATCAACAAACACTTCACGATAAACAATATGCCCGTCATTTCATCAACTTACTGGAACGAAGTGCACGGCAACACGCCCGAAGATGTGCTGCAGGATAAAGAGGGGTTGCAGACCATGCGCAACCTGGGCAAAAATATGGCGTGGGCATTAAAGCTGATAGACGAGGGCAAAAAGCTGGATATCGCCGCGCCCGTGCCGGAATCCGGCGCCCGCACTGATTTTATCCGCTAACATTCCGGTTTGCCGGCTAAACATAAACGGCCAAGCCGTTTTCATTGCTGCCCTGCCTTTGCGGGGCGGCTTTTTTTCTAAAAAAATAAATAAAAAGCACATTGACAAACATCAAAAAAAGCGCCACACTAATCAATAAGAAACATATTATTGACGGATAAGGAGAAAGCCGATGGCAGTAAAAGTTTGTCTGATAACCGGCGCAACGGGATTCGTCGGCCAGTATATATTAAACGAGCTGGTTTTGTCCGGGCGCAAAGTTTTGGCCTTGGGGGATTCGGAAGAAGCGTTTGCCCCGCTGGTCAAAAACAACCGTATGATAAAGGCAACCTCGGTGCTGCCGATAACCGCCGCCGCGTTTAAAGAACACAACGTGCAGTTTTGCTTCGGCGACATTGCGGACATTTCCTTTTTGGCGTCAATTTTCAATACGGCCTCCAAAGCCGGCATAGAAATAGAATTTGTGCTGCATCTGGCCGCGGTCAAAAAGGGGCGCCGTGCGGTTGCGGGCGACGGGACGGCAAATTTGCTTGAAGTCTGCCGCGCATATTGGCAGAGCAATCCCGATACGTTTAAAGGCTTTTTCTATGCGGCAGGTGAGGGCGACATTGTTCGCAAATTTTCGCACAAAGACGGGTTTCCGGTCAAATTTTACCAGCTGCGCCACAGTTTTGCCGAAAACACTGCCGCCACGCCGTCCGGCGGGGAAAATTTGTACCGCCTGTTTACGCCGGTGGACATTCCGTTTTTGAAAAAATATCAGGAACGCACGGTCGGCAAGCGTGCCGCCGTCAGCGATAACGATTACGTCCGGGAGCTGTCCCAGGCCGTCAGCCGCCTGCTGAATAATATCTGACGTGTCCTGCGGCGGCAGGAGGCATCAATACCGCCCGCCGGCAAGGCATTGAAATAAATGTTGACAAAAAATGTGCCGCATGATATATGGTAACACTGCGATAAATACTTTTATGTCTAATTAAAAAACATAAGTGTTATGAAAATTAAAGAACAAGTGGCGTGGATAAAAAAATTATCACGCATTTCCGAACCGCGGATGTCTATGATTATCGGCATTTTGGAAAATCTGGAGCGCCAAGAAGAAGCCATGTCTCAGGAAGAGATTTTGGCCCGGGCGGCAAAAATCCGCCCGCTGATGCGCGGCACGGATGAATATGTCGGAATGTGGCCGGATTCACCGGAAATAGAGTTTATCCTCGGTCAAACCGGTTATCGCCGCCACCGCCGCGCGCTCAGGGAAAACGGTGCTCAGCTGTATTGGGCGGAAAACGTTCCCATTCACAGCCAGAGCTTTTCTTACAGTTCGCATACGCCGCAGGGCAAGGCCGAAGGCTTGCGGGAAATCGGACGCATCACGACTTATCACAGGTACGGCGGCTATTATGGTTGCCTGCGCCCTTCAACCGACGAGGCAATAATCCAGTGCCCGAAAGAATGGCTGGACAAAGTCTGCGCGTTTGAGTTTATTGCTGCCTCGGATAAGTTCAATGAATTGTATGACGGCGATTTGGACCGCCATGTTCTGACCACGGTATATTATGCCGGGGAAGTTCCCGCTGCGATAATGGATCAGCCGGTCAGCTGGTAGCAAAAAGGATAAAAAGGCTTCCGCACAGGGGCGTCCGTAAGACGGATGTTCCGGCGGCGGCCTTTTTTGTTATGTGCCGATTTTGGCATTGCCATGCAAAAATTTTGTTATGCGCAGGCGGCGGATGTGGCTTGACAGCGTTTGTTTTTCCGCATACAAAATCCTACGAGAAAAGCAAGGGCGTGGAGCCTTGCTGCAGGAGGGCAAAATGGTAGATAAAATACAAATCCGCGGGGCGCGGGTGCATAATCTGAAAAACATAGACGTGGATATTCCCTTAAACAAAATAGTCGGCATAGCCGGCGTTTCCGGCTCGGGCAAATCGTCTCTGGCTTTGGGTGTGTTGTATGCCGAGGGTTCGCGCCGCTATTTGGAAGCGCTTTCCACCTATACCCGCCGCCGCATGACCCAGGCAGCCAAAGCGCTGGTGGACGATGTGCGCTATGTGCCGGCCGCGCTGGCTTTGCACCAGCGACCGGGAATACCGGGGATAAGGAGCACGTTCGGCACCGGCACCGAGCTTTTGAACAGCCTGCGCCTGATGTATTCGCGCCTGGCACACCATCGCTGCCCGAACGGGCATTATGTGCCGCCGTCGCTGGCAGTTGCCGCCGGACAGGAACTGGTTTGCCCGGAATGCAGTGCAAAATTTTATGCCCCGTCCGCCGAGGAATTGGCTTTTAACAGCCAGGGCGCCTGCCGCACCTGCAACGGCACCGGTATGGCGTGGACGGTGGATAAATCAACACTGGTTCCCGATAGCAGCCTGTCCATAGACGAGGGCGCGGTTGCCCCGTGGAATTCGCTGATGTGGTCGTTGATGACCGATGTCTGCCGCGCCATGGGCGTGCGTACGGATATCCCGTTCCGCGAGCTGAGCGAAAGGGAAAAAGACATCGTTTACAACGGCCCGGCGGAAAAAAAGCATATTTTTTACAAGTCCAAAAATTCCAATCAGGCGGGCGAGCTTGATTTTACCTATTACAACGCCACTTATACCGTAGAAAACGCCCTGGCCAAAGTCAAAGACGAAAAGGGGATGAAACGGGTGGAAAAATTCTTAAAGCAGGATGTCTGCCCGGATTGCGGCGGCAGCCGCCTGTCTGTTGCGGCGCGGGCGCCGAAGCTGCGCGGCATTGCGCTTGACGAGGCCTGCCGGATGTCGCTGTCGGAAGCCGTGCGCTGGGTTGCGGGCGTGCCGGAAACATTGCCGCCGGAAATGCGCCAAATGGCGGAAAACATCTGCGAGGCATTTCAGCATACCGCCCGCCGCCTGCTTGATTTGGGACTGGGCTATTTGTCGCTGGACCGGGCGGCGTCTACGCTTTCCACCGGCGAGCGCCAGAGGATGCAGCTTGCCCGCGCGGTGCGCAACCAGACCACCGGCGTTTTGTATGTGCTGGACGAGCCTTCCATCGGCCTGCACCCGTCTAACATTGTCGGCTTAAAAGAAGTAATGCGCGACCTGGTTGCCGACGGCAATTCGGTAATACTGGTAGACCATGACACCCATATCCTGGCCGAAGCCGACTGGCTGGTGGAAATGGGGCCGGAAGCCGGCGCCGGAGGCGGGCAGGTAATTGCCGAAGGCACGGTTGCTGATATTATTAAAAATAAAAATTCGGTCATTGCGCCGTTCTTTGCCCATGATACGGAAATCAACCCCGCCAGCCGGCGGCCGCATGAGGAAATCTTTGCCAACGGCGCCATCAGCCTCTCTACCGGCGCCATCCACACCGTAAAGCCTCTTGAAGCCGCTATTCCCGAGGGGCGCCTGACCGTTGTAACCGGCGTATCCGGCTCCGGCAAAACCACGCTGATACTGGAGAGCCTGGTGCCGGCGCTGGCGGCATCTGCGGCCGGCAAACAGCTGCCTGCGCATATAAAATCCGTTGCCGCGCCGGGGATAAGGCAGGTCAAGCTGATAGATGCCACCCCGATAGGGATAAACGTCCGCTCCACCGTGGCGACGTATGCCGGCGTGCATGACGAGCTGCGCAAAATTTTTGCCAAAACCGGAGACGCGGTGCGTTTGGGATATAAGGCCGGCGACTTTTCGTATAATACCGGCAAATTGCGTTGTCCGGTCTGCGACGGCACCGGCGAAATCAGCCTGGATGTGCAGTTCTTGCCCGATGTTGACGTGCCTTGTCCGGAGTGCCGAGGTTCGCGCTATGCCAAAGCGGCGGAAGATGTAAAATACATGGCTAAAGGCGGCCGCCCGTATTCATTGCCGGAGCTGATGGCAATGGATGTCAACACCGCGATGGAGGCCTGCAAAGATATGAAAGTTGTCTGCCAGCGTCTGAAAACATTGCAGGATTTGGGGCTTGGGTACCTCGTTTTGGGCGAAGAAACGCCGAGCCTGTCGGGCGGTGAGGCACAGCGCCTGAAGCTGGCGGAAGAAATTGGCAAAACGCAGGCCGATACGGTGTTTGTGTTTGACGAGCCGACCATCGGCCTGCACCCCAAAGACGTACAGGTATTGTTGGCGATATTCCGTGTGCTGGTCAAAAACGGCGCCACCGTGATTGTGATAGAGCATGACCTGGATGTGATAAAGAATGCCGACTATATTATAGATATGGGCCCCGGCGGTGGCGAGGAGGGCGGGCGGATAGTTGCCGCCGGCACGCCGGACGAAATTGCCGCCGACCCGGCAAGCATCACCGGGCGCTTTCTGCGCTGAAACCGCCGCCACTCTCGGAATTGATAAAATAAAACACAATAAAAACAACAATGTGCGCTGCAAACGTGGATATTTTTCATTTTATGCTTGACTTAGAGTTAGCTCTAAAAGTTATCGTATAAACGAACATCAGTAAGGGAGGTATATGAATGACAAAACCTGTTGTTTACTTTACAAAAGAAATCACGCCGGACAGCCTGATAAGAATATATAAGGCTCTGGGCAAAACACTGCCCGGCAAAATCGGTGTCAAGATTTCCACCGGCGAGCCTGGCGGGCATAATTACTTAAAGCCGGAATTGATTGGCAAGCTGGTCAAAGAGCTGGACGCAACGATTGTGGAGTGCAACACCGCCTATCCGGGGCGCCGCAACACCACTGCCGAACACCTGAAAGCCATTGGCGAGCATGGCTTTACCAAAATCGCCAAAGTGGATTTGATGGACGCTGAAAGCGATATGGAAATCCCCGCCAACGGCAAACATCTTGATGTAGACATTGTCGGCAGCCACTTGCAGAATTATGATTCCATTTTGAATCTGGCCCATTTCAAAGGCCATGCGATGGGTGGTTTCGGCGGCGTGCTGAAAAACCAGTCCATCGGCGTCGCTTCCAGTGCCGGCAAGGCGTATATCCATACTGCCGGCGCCACCCGCAGCCCGGAGGAGCTGTGGGACAGGCTGCCCGCGCAGGATGATTTTCTGGAATCCATGGCCGAAGCGGCCAAGGCTGTTGCCGATTATATGAAAGGCAATATCCTCTATATAGACGTGATGAACAATCTGTCGGTGGATTGCGACTGTGATTCGCATCCGGAAGACCCGTGTATGGCCGACATTGGCATTTTGGCCTCAACCGACCCGGTTGCCGTGGATCAGGCCTGCATAGACAAGATTTGGGCATCAAAAGACCCCGGCCGCGACCATTTCATTGCCCGTGTGGAGCGGCAAAACGGGCGCCATATCCTGCCGTATGCCGAACAAATCGGCCTCGGTTCGCGCGATTATGAACTGGTGGATTTGGATAATGCATAACGGATTGTTAAAAATAATGTGTTTGGCGGCGGCTGGCGTTATTGCCGCTGCCGGCACGGTTTTTGCGGAGGAAAGCAAAATGGCAAAAGCTGATAGCGAAAAAACGCTGGTGGTATATTTTTCACACAGCGGCAACACCAAATGGATTGCAGATAAGATAGCGGCGGCGGTTAATGCCGATATCGCGCGGATAGAAACCGTCACCCCGTACACGGGCAGCCAGGACGATGTATCCCGCCAGGGAAAGGCGGAAGTTGACCGCGGCTACAAGCCGGAGATTAAGCCGCTTGGCGTAAACATCGCCGATTATAATCGCATCGTCATCGGCACGCCGACCTGGTGGTACACGATGGCGCCCGCGGTGGCAACGTTCTTTTCAACGGCCGATTTAAGCGGCAAAGACGTTGTTTTGTATATGACCAACGCCGGCTGGCCCGGGCATGTGATAAAAGATATGCGTGCCGCGGCGGGTGAGGGGGCAAACGTGGTCGCCTCCAAAGAGATTTTGTTTGCATCTGACGGCGGCAGCCGCATGGTAACGCCGGAAAGCGAGATAGACGCCTGGATTGCAAGCTGGAAGTAACCGCCTTTAAGGAAAGGGAAAAACATGGCTAAAAATATTTTAACAGGTTTAATTTTGGGAACAATGATGTTTATGGGAGGCAATGCAATGGCAGAAGAAGCTTTGACGGCGCGTCAGGCGTCAATCGCGGAAGCGGCATCTTATGCGGCGCGCGGCAATCAGGACGGCCTGAAACAGGCTCTGGTAAAAGGGCTGGACGCCGGCGTCACGGTCAACGAATTTAAGGAAATATTGGTACAGGCGTATGCCTACTGCGGATTTCCGCGCAGCCTGAACGCGCTTAATACTTTGATGCAGACGGTGGAAGAACGCGGCAACAAGGATAAAGAGGGCAAATTGCCGGGCGCTAAACCGGCAGGCACCAGCCTGGAGTACGGCGCCGCCAACCAGACCAAACTCGTCGGCATGCCGGTTAAAGGGAAGTTATATGACTTTGCCCCGGCAATTGACGAATATCTGAAAGCGCACCTGTTCGGCGATATCTTTTCCCGCGATAATGTAGACTGGCAAACGCGCGAACTGGCAACGATTGCGATGCTGGCTTCCATCCCGAATGTAACAAGCCAGCTAAACAGCCACATTAATATCGGCAAACATAACGGCCTGACCGATGGGCAGGTAGCAGAGATTTTGGCAATTGCCGACCAAACCGGTGCCGAAACCGTTTTGTTTGGCAAAGGGGCGGAAAATACCGCTTATGCCGAGTATTTCATCGGCAAGAGCTATTTGCAGCCGCTGACCGGCGAAGGCGTCGGCGTGGCAAATGTTACCTTTGAGCCGAAATGCCGCAACAACTGGCATGTTCATCACAAAGGCGGTCAGATTTTGCTGGTGGTATCGGGTCGCGGCTGGTATCAGGAATGGGGAAAAACGGCGCAGGAGCTGAAACCGGGCGACGTTGTCAACATTCCGGCAGAAGTCAAGCATTGGCACGGTGCTGCCAAAGACAGCTGGTTTACGCATATTGCAATTGCCGTTCCTGCCGCAGGGGCAACGAACGAGTGGCTTGAACCTGTAACCGATGCGGAATACGACAAGCTGAAATAGTCATTGCCGCGTCGTAAAGAGAAGACAGCCCCGTCGCCTCTGTTGCCCGGGGCTGTTTTATATCCGGCGCCTGCACGCAATATCATAAATAAATTGACAAACTACAACAGCCGGTCTACACTGCCGGCGTTTAACGATTATGATGTCAAATTTTAAATATTTTTAGGTATGGGATTTATCGCAAAGATTTTTTTTATTATTGTCCTGGGCTGCCTTCTTTTCTGGCTGGCAGGCAAATTGATCAGCGGTTGCGTGGATTTTTATTATATCTGCCGCGCACAAAAACATCCGGAAAAATTTCCGCGGACGGACGGGATTGTTTATAATAGAAAAACCAAGAAACTTGAGGCAGACAGCCGGCCACTGTTGCCTGGAGAAGACACGTCCGGCAGCTGGCATTGCTAGGCAAAGGCACCGCAAGGTGCCTTTTTTTACCGTTGTAGATTTTTATCCGTAAACAGCTTGATATTTTAACCGTAGCATATAATCGCTGGTATGACAGAAATATATTGATTAATGTCACATTTTGATGTATAATGATATAATAAAGGCTGAAATATTATTAAGGAGAAGTCCGATGGGTAACGTGGAAGATGGCTGGAAAGACTATAAGATACTGTTTGATAATAAAAACGGAGAGATATTTAAATACCCATGGTATGGAGATTTGGTAAAATCCTGTAAAAACGGTGAAAGTATAGAGGATTTTCTTGCAGCCAAAGATAAAAAAAGATACGAGGCATACCTTGCCACTGATAAAAATCTTCTGTCTGCCCGAGAATCGTTGGCCGATTATTCTGCACAAAAGGAGCAAAAAGATGCCGAGTTGAATAATAACCGGGAAACAATGGATAAAATTACCGCAATCCGGGATAAAATAAGCGATGTTCTCAATACTTTCCCGCCCTCTCGCCGCCGGGAAGCGGAGCTCCTGATGGAAGATTTTGCCAGAAGCGGAACTTTTGATGAAAATAAAATCGCAGCACTGCAAAAGGGCAGAGGCCTGTGGGATAAGTTGAAAAACGCATCCAAATACAAAAAAGGGAGCAAAAAATTGGCGGAGCTGATGGACGACTGCCGGGAATGTAAAGGGCTTGCCCAAAACGAACCTTTCAAGAGGTATTTTAACAGCGTCTGCAAATCCGAAAACAGTGAAAGCCTGCAACGGGAATGTCTTCAAAAAATAGAAAGGCAGCAGGAGGAAAGTGTGTATCTGCAAACAAACGTAAATAATGCACAGCGCCGGATAGACCGCTGTATCAAGGAATTTCCGCCGGCCGATATGGAAAATCAGATTATCCGCGAGTTTGTGGCTGAAAAGGGCGACCTTTTGGCTTCTCCGCCGGATATGGCTCCGGAAGAAGTCAAAACCGGCGGTTTGTCTGAAAAATATGTTGAGGGCGTGCTGCTGAATTCCAAATATCCGCAGGCAGCATTTGCTTCTATGCGCCGTTTTTATGAAGAATTAAAAGACCCTGTTGCGCCCCGAGTTGCCTTTAACCACCGTTCGGGAAACAAAGTATCACCGCAGGCAATAGTGGATAAGCTGCGGGAAAAAGGCTTGGATGCGGTGTTATCAACCGATGAGCGTGCAGCAGATCCGAATGTTTTTGCCGTGGATGAAAACAGCATCCATGCACCGTTTTTAAATCCGAAAGATGCATTAAAAGCTAATGTGATGATGGTAGAAAGTATCAAAGATTTGAACGGGACGCCTGCACTTTCCAATCCGATGATGCGCGAAAGCATGGTCAGAGCGGTTGAACAAACGGCAGCAAACAGGGATTGGAGCACAATAGACAATTATCAAAAAAATCTCCGTTACAATCAGGACGACCTTAAAAAAGTTATCGGAGAAACTTTTATCAACTGGGGCAAAGGGCAGGAATATTCCAAGCGTTTAAACGCCATTATGCAGAAAATGGAAAAAAAGGAACCGGAGACTTACAATAAGATTTATGCCGAAATAGCGCAGGGGCTGCCGAAATATACAACCAAAGCGGCCGACGGAACAGCAGACCTGACGCCGGAAAACGAAAACCTTTTTGCCAGAGAGCTCATTCAAAACCATCTCAGGGAGATGGCACCGTATATTTATGAAGAATATCAGAAGGATATGATAAATGGCGCGTTTGCAAACGGCATGGCTCCGTTGGAATTAGACAGCAAAGCCAAACAGGAAATCATAGAAAACGGGCATCCTCTGTCCGTCTTCCATGGCGGCAAACAAGGAGCCAATCCGTATGCCGTCCTGTGCAGCGAGCATGAGGGGAATATGTGCTTTATATATGGCGCCGCAACCGTTCAGCCGGATACAAGGAACGCGCATTTAGGCATGGTGGGCAACGGTTCGCTGGGCTATGCTTTTGAGATGAGTTCGCACAATAAGCGCAGTTTAAAGGCTGGAGAATATGAAATCGGTTTTTTATATGAATACGAGTCCAGAAAAGACAAACAGGAAATGTTGTTTATTGACACGGCCGGAAATTATTACGACGGGGGAAAATTTGATAAAGATATGATAAACGGCATGAGAGATGAAACGACAATATTGCCACACCAGAATAAGTTAAAGAAACTATATGTTGCCATGCGCAGCCCGAACAGGGAGGTCAGGCTGCTGCCGCTGGATGTAGATGATAACGGTAAAATCGTGGATAAAAAGTGGCGCGAGTTTGTGGAAATGTATAACCCGATAGATGACAATGTATCTGGCAATATGGCCAAGCGCCGCAACAATATGATTGAACAGTATGACACGCTGGGAAAAGAAGGTATGTATCGGAATTTGGAAACGGCACGGGAAGAAACAAAACAGGGGGAACGCAATGTTTCGCAAACGACAAATCAGCAAGATAAAGCGTATAACGGCAATATGATTCACGATGAAAAGGTGGTGAAGCCGGAGATGCAGCCGTCCGCCGCAAACAAGCCGAAACCGGGTCGTCCGCTCAATCAGGAAGTCCTTGCCGCCGTTCGGAACAATTTGTCAAGATAAAGAAACAAAATGTCCTCTTAAACTGCAAAATATCGGCTTTTAGGGCAGGCCGGACATTAGTTTATAGCTGCGGCTAAAGTGTTTGGCGCTCTTATTGCCGGCCAGATAACCGGCTTTGGCAGCCCCGGCAAAATCACCAGGCTTTTGCGCCGCACCCGCCATCACTCAATGGCTTTGCGACTGCAAAAAGCGGCTGATGAAATCATACAGCTCCCGCCGGCTTTCGGCGGTGGCGAAATTATGCCCGCCTTCGGAAACCACGCCCAGGGATTTTTGCCCTTTCAACGCCGGATAAATCTCTTTAACATCCTGCGGCGCGATAACCTGGTCGTCCTTGGCCGTAATCAGCAGCACTTTTGCGCGGATATCCCTTGCCGCGGCAACGGCATCAAAACTTTTGGCCTCGTCCACGACGGCATAAGGGATAACTTCGCCTTGATAATCATAAAAGCCGCGTTGCTTCCATTCCCGGCAAAAATCCGGCATAAAATCCATACAGCTCTTTTCCCAACGGCCGCCGCTGACAACCGGCGTTATCGCAACAACCGCCTCGGCCGCGTCCGGATGTTGTGCTGCATATTGCAAAACGGCACCGCCGCCGAGCGAATGCCCGGCCAGGGCAAACGGCTTGCTGTAAAATTCCTGTTGTCCTGCCCATTGGGTAACGGTCTCCAAATCATCTTCAAAGGTGGCAAGCCTGCCGTCAATCACCTTGCCGTCGCTGTTGCCCAATGCATAACGACTGTCAAAAGTAATAACCACATACCCGTTGTCAAGAAACGCCTTTTTCGCCGTTTGCACCGCCGGATGTTCAAGGTTTGACGCCAGCCCGTGCTGGACAAAGGCCAATTTTTTGTTGCCGGCGTTTTCAAGCCCGTCCGCCTGCACATAAATAGCATCTCCGGCGGAATTAAAAATCCGGAATTCCCGCGGTGCTTCATGCCCGGCGCAGGACGCCAACACAAATAAACATAATGCAATAAAAAGCTTTTTCATCTCAATCTCCTTTTCTCCGGTTTTATCTTTTTTCTCCGATATTCAGGGCAGCTCCGGCGGGGACGTCCTGCCTTTTCTCGCTTTTCTCCTTTTTCTCCCTTTGGTATGCCGCCGGCGCTAAATCCGCTCTATCATATTCGTCCGGCAACGGAAAGGCAAGCACTTTTACTGGTTTGTGGTCAAAAGGCTTTTTTTATGGCTGGCGGTTTCTATACACAAACGATGCCTGCCATCACCTGTTGGGGAATGCCAAAATATTTTCTCTCAATCTCAAAAACAAAAAAGCTTTGGAAAAAAACCAAAGCTTTTTTAGTGGTTGCGGGGGAAGGATTTGAACCAACGACCTTCAGGTTATGAGCCTGACGAGCTACCGGGCTGCTCTACCCCGCGATATTTCAGATTAGTCATTTCAGCTGACAAACAGCCTTATAACGCGAAAAAAAATAGTTGTCAATAATATTTTTTAATGTTTTGCATAAAATTTTTCCCGTGTTAAAATTTCGCCGTAAAAAAAACGATAACGAAAGGTCTGTAATATGAACAAGCCGAATGTGCCGGAAGCTGATGCCGGCATAAGCCACAATCCGGAACGCAAGTTGGGCATCATTGCCGGCGGCGGCGATTTGCCCAAACAGGTGATGGACTGGTGCCGGGCGCACAATCGCCCGTATTATGCGCTGGCAATCCACGGCAACGCGGAAGAACGTTATTTTCCGGAGGAAGAAAGCAAGTTTTTTGAGTGGATACGCATCGGCCAGGCAGGCACCGGTTTCAAGCGTTTTAAGGAAGAAGGGGTCAAAGAAGTGGTGTTAATCGGCACCATCAAGCGCCCGACTTTGGCCGAGCTGGTGCCGGATTTGCGCACTGCGGCGTTTTTTGCCAAGCTGGGGCTGAAGGCCATCGGTGATGACGGCATTTTGCGTGCCTTGGTAAAGGAGATAGAAGCCGACGGGATGAAAGTCGTTGGCATTCAGGAAGTTGTGCCCGATTTGCTGGCACGTCCCGGCGTGTTGACCAAAAAAAAGCCGGATAAAGAAGACGAAGAAGACATCTGCCGCGGCGTAGAGGTTGCGTCGGCGCTGGGGCGTTTGGATGTCGGGCAGTCGGTTGTCGTGCAGCAGGGGCTGGTGCTGGGCATGGAAGGCATAGAAGGGACGGATAAGCTGATAAAGCGCTGTGCCGAATATGTGCGCAAGGGCAAAGCGCCGGTTTTGGTCAAGCTGCGCAAGCCCGAACAGGATATGCGGATAGATTTGCCGACCATCGGCGTCCGCACCGTAGAAAACGCCCGCCTGAGCGGATTAAAAGGGATAGCCGTTCACGCCGGCAACACATTGATTGTGGATGAGCCGGAAGTAATAAGGCTGGCCGATGAATACGGATTGTTTATAAAAGGGATTGTCCCGTCGGAGTATGAAAAATGCTGATATATTTGATTGCCGGCGAACCGTCGGGAGATATGCTGGGCGGACGTTTGATGCACGCTCTGAAAGAAATGGCGCCGGACGCCCGTTTTGCCGGCATCGGCGGCGAGAATATGGAGCGCGAGGGGCTGAAGTCGTTGTTTGACATCAGCGATTTGGCGGTTATGGGGCTGGCCGAGGTTATCCCGAGCATTCCGAAAATCCTCCGCCATATCAAAGAGACGGTAACGGACATTGCCGCGCAAAAGCCCGATATCGTCATAACCATAGACAGTTGGAGCTTTTCGGCGCGCGTGCATAAGGCATTGCGTAAAAAAGGGATAAAGGTTTTGCAAATGCATTACGTCGCGCCGCAGGTTTGGGCATGGAAAAAAGGCCGCGCCAAAACGATGTACAAATACATAGACCGCCTGTTGACCCTGTTTCCGAACGAGCCGGCATATTTTACGCCGTATCGCCTGCCGGCAGACTGTGTCGGCCATCCGGTTGTTGAAAATCAGATGTTGACCGCCGATCCGAAAGCCTTCTTTGCCGGGCGAAACGTTGCCGCGGGCAAGCGTGTGGTGCTGATATTGCCGGGGTCGCGCCATAATGAGGTATCGCGCCTGCTGCCGGTTTTTCTGGAAAGCGCCAAAATATTGAACACGCGTTTTAACGATTTGTATTTTGTCCTGCCGACGGTCAAAACCGTAGAAAAGCGGGTGCGCAAAATGGTTGCGTCCAATCCCGGCCTGCCGGTGGAAATTGTGGATGCCCAGCCCGAACGCGGCAAAGCGTTGCGTGCGGCAACGGCGGCGATGGCCGCTTCCGGCACCGTCTCGCTGGAACTGGCGATAATAAAAGTGCCGCATTTGATAGCCTATCGCGTGGCGCCACTGACGGCGTGGCTGGCGCGTCATTTTTTGAAAATCAAATCGGTCAACCTGCCAAACATCATTTTGGGCGAAAGCGTCGTGCCGGAACTGTTGCAGCAAGATTGCAATCCGGAACGCATCGCTGCGGAAATGGGCAGGTTTTTGGCGCCGGACGGGGCAGGGGCGTGCGCCGCGTTTAAGCAGAAGATGGACAAGCTGGGGCAGATGCTGGGCGCCGGCGAAGTGTCGCCGAGCCGCAAAGCCGCAACCATAATTCTGGAAGAAATAGCCCGCAGCCGCCGGGCAGAAACCGGAAAGCAGGAAGAGGCCGGGCGGTGAGATGGTGGCTGCGCAAACAATGGCTGCGGCTAAAGCTTTATGCGGCCGAAAATTACCAAAATGAAGCGGAAAGCCTGATAATTTGGTATGCCGTGGCATTTGCGCTCGGCGCTGCGTTTTATTTTGCCCTGCCGTGGGAACTTTCGCATTGGCTGATTGTTGCCTATCTTGAAGCCGTCTTGTTGCTGCTCTGGCTATATCGCCGCAAAGACGGCGTTTTCAAGCCGTTAACGTATGCGGCGGTGTTTCTGTTGGGCCTAAGCATAGCCAAAGCCGACGCGATGTATCGTGCACGCGGGTTAGAGGCGGATATGCCGGAAATCAGTTATCTGCGCGGCCGTATAAAACAATTGGATTATAATTCCAACAGCCGCCCGCGCATTTTGCTTGCCGATGCCAATAATTTTGACCGGGAGCTGAAAGGGGAATTCCGTGTCAGCCTGAATGTTAAAAATCCCTGGCTGCGCCCCGGCGCCTGTGTGGAGCTGGTCGCGCGTTTTCCCGGCCGCATGACGCCCAACCCTTTAAGCAATTATAACGGCGATCGCGCCAATTTTTACAAAGGGCTCAGCGCCGTCGGCTACACGATAGGCCCGGTGTTTGAGGTGGAATGTCCGGCCTCCGGCGGCGCTCCGTTGTTTGAAAAGTGGATAACCCGCGCACAGGCATACATTGCCGGCATTATAGACAAGGGGGCGGCACCCGATGCCGGCGCTGTTGCCAAAGCTCTGACCATCGGCGACCGCAGCGGCATTTCGCAACGCTTAAACGAAAGCTATCGCACGTCCGGGCTGGCGCATTTCCTGTCTATTTCGGGTATGCACATGAGCCTGATAGCGCTGTTGGTCTTTTTTCTGATACGGATAACCCTGTTTCCGCTGGGCGAAGGCAAATACGATTTGCGCAAGCCGGCGGCGATTGTGTCAATCCTGTTTACGTTTATATATTTTTTGATTTCGGGACGGAGCGTTTCCTGCCTGCGGGCATTTGTAATGACTTCGCTGGTGTTGGCAGCGGTGCTGATGAACAGGCGCGCCATTTCTCTGCGCTTATGGGCTTTTGCGGTCATCGTCGTGGTCATCGGCACGCCGGAGGCAGTCGTATCGCCGGGGTTTTTGATGTCTTTCGCTGCGGTGCTGGGCTTGGTCGCGTATTATGAAAAGAATGCCGCCCGCGTCCATGGCTGGCTGGATAAACGCAGCCTCGCCGGGCGTTTGGCTGCATATATTATCGGGCTGCTGGCGTCGGATTTGGTTGCAAGCCTGATGACCCTGCCATACAGCGTGTATTATTTTAATCAGATTTCAGTCTATACCAGCCTCGGCAATCTGTTGGCCGGACCCGTCATCGGCTTTTGGGTTATGCCGGCGCTGTTGTTATTTTTGCTGAGCTTGCCGCTGGGGTTGGGGAGCTATGCCGTCAAGCCTTTTGCTGCCGGTGTGGATGCCGTCAACCGTATAACCGCCTGGGTAACCGGGCTGCCCGGTGCCAAAGCCGGCGAAGGGGTAGGGAGCCTGCCCGATTGGGGGATTTTGCTTTTGACATTGGGCTTGCTCTGGCTCTGCATCTGGCAGGCGCGCTGGCGCTTATGGGGGCTTGCCGGCATTGTCATCGGCACGCTGGGTGTTTTCTTTAGCCCGCGCCCGGATTTTGTCTTTGATGAAAAAGGTACCACCTACGCATACAAGAACGCCGCCGGCCATCTGGCAATATCTCCGTATCGCAAAAACAGGTTTTTAGAAAAAATGTGGACGGGCGCCAGGCACAAGGGCAAATATGAAATTCCACCGGGCGAGTCTTTGCAGTGTGATAAAGAGCGCTGCGTATATAAAGGGCGCATAGAATTCGGCAAAGGCTGGCTGAAGCTTGACGGCAGGGAAATTCCTCTGCGCGACGGCGGTTTCATCAATTTGAAAACCGGCAATGTCTGGTATTATCGGAGCGAAACAGGACGCCTCTGGAACCGCAAATAGCCGCCCGAACGGCACCCGGTTTTTGTTTTAGCGGCGGGGTGAATAGACAGGGCGGTGCCTTGCCGCCTATTCCCCGTCGGCAGGGGCGTGGATGCCTTTAATGATTTTTTCAAAGGTCTCGGCTGCTTTTTCGGCCGTAAAATGTTTCAGCGTGATTTCTCTGGCGCGCGCCGCCTTTTCGCGCCGCTCGTCTTCATGGCTGAGATAATGGCGGACCAGCGCCGCTAATTCGTCGCCGTTTTTGTACATCGGCACGCTGTCGCCGTAAATCGCCGCAATTTCGGGCATATAGTCGGAAATGACCAGCGTTCCGCACGCCGTTGCGTCAAAAATGCGGTTGCTGACGACGCCGAATTTTTTCATCCCGTCGCGTGTGTCGTTGAGCACGATTTTGGCAGAACTGTAATATTTGCGCAAAATCCGGTTGTCGGCATAGGGGGCTTTGGCGATGCCCTCCGGCCAGCCGGGACCGTAAACATCAACCGCAATTCCCCGTTGCAGCAGGTCATAAACGGCGGTGCGGTAAAAAGTATTTATTCCGACAAACAGGACATTGCTTTGCAAATCTTCGTCAAAATCCGGATAAAACCGCGCCGTGTTCGTAAACTGCGGTATATAAAAAACGGCAATTCCCCGTTCACGCAGCCCATCAGCCAAAACCTGCGAAGAAACGGCAACGGCATCAAAACGGGCGCTTTCCCGCGCCAATATATCCGCATACGCATCAATATCCGGGATATCTTCTTTATCGTTGATTTCGCCGAATTGCGGATAAGCCAGATATAAAATCCTCTTGTCAGCTTTAATGTTGTCATAGATAAGCGGCACAAACCCGCGCAGGATAATCGCTGTTTCCGCCGGATATTTAAAGAGCGAGTTGTAAAAAACTAAATCCGCCGTTTTCCCGTCCGGTTTCAGATAGGCGGCCAAATCGGAGGCCAGCGCATAGTCGCCGGCGATATAGTGCCCGATGGCGGTTGGCAGGTCTATCATCAGGCTGCCTTTTTCCGCCGCTGCATACGGAAAGCCCGCATACGCCGCCAGCGGTGCCGGGGACAGGCTGTCAACCGCCACTCTGAGGGCTCGTCGGGGCGAATATTCGCGTTCAATCAGTCGGGCAGCCTTTTCGGTTCGTTGCCGGACGGCAGCATCTTCATTTTCTATGGCTTTGAGCAGGCGTTCCGCGCCATTTTCATCTTGATAAAAGTTGACCAAGTCATTAAATCGGTTGAGAGGGTCTTCCTTGGGCCAGATCCAAAGCGTCGCCAGCGGGATTTTATTTTGCAGCGCCTGCAAGAAAAAAGGATGCACGTCCAGCGTCTGCATGTCAAGTGCACCCGTCTCGGCAAATACCGCCTTAAAGCGCGCCATATCGTGTTGCAGCGCATCCGTTTCGGTGCGTAAGTCATACTTCCGGTAGGGGAGGTTGTTTTGTTGCAGCAATTTTTCTATATAAGGCAGACGGCCGATAACGGCATAAAACTTTTCGTCCGCGCCATCATCATCTTTTGCCGCCACCCGTTGTTGCGAGGCGGGCAGGGCAAACAACGGAACGTAAGCCGGGTGGAAAATCTCTAAAAAAGATTGCAGCAGCGGCGAAGAAACCCAGATTTTGCCAAAGCCCTCCAGCCCTTTCGGCATGGCATTTTGCCGCGAGCCGAGCCAGATAATGGCACAAGCGCGCTCTTGCGCCGAAAGTTCGGGCAGCTTTTCATCTTCCGTCCAGTTCGCGGCATAAATGGCAATGTGCCGGCAGGAAGGAAGATAATTCTTGAAGCCGTGCCGATTGAGCCCGTCCGCCAGAAACCGTACCTGCGGCGCAATCAGTGGCGGAATGCCTGCGCCCGGGGCAAAACGCCCGTATTCGGAGAAAAATAGCCTCTCCTGCCATGCATAAAGGCATATTCCGGCACCGGCCGAAAGAAAAACCGCCAATAAAACAAACAACCGGCTTTTCTTCATTTCCCCTCGCAACGGATCCTCGCAACTTCTATGGCTTCGGTGCGGCTTTCGGAGCGTTTTGAGCGTCCTTTGCCAGCCCTGCCGCCGCCTGGACAGCTTTATCTATCTGTTCGGCCAAATCTTTTTCGGAAACGGTTTTCCCGTCCATTTGTTTGAGAATGCCGCGCATATGCTGTTCTGCTTCTTTGAGCTGTTCCGGCGACAAGTGCGCATCTTTTCCCTTTAAGAACACCCGGTCCATAACCGTCGTAAAGGCTGCCTTTTGCTGGGCCTGCCGCGACCAGTCGTCAAACTTGGCGCCGGTAACGGCCAGCCACACCGCAAAAATCATCAGCGCAAGCAAGCGGAATTTCTTTATGATAGGCAGGTTGTCGTCGCCATAAATTTCATCATTTTCGTTTGGTGCGCCGTAAAAGCCTTCGCTCAAATCCGTCTCGCGCGAAAACATCCTGACCAGCAGCACGGCCCAGATAAAAAGCAGAAGCCCGGCGGCATAAATCCCGATAAAGAACGAGCTTGCGGCAATCACCGCGCCGGGAATAAGGTAAAGAGCCGCGTTTTTGTTAACGTCATGCAGCCGCCGCGCCGTAACCGCCACCGTCGGCAGCAGCGTCGCCAGTAAAAAATAATACGGCAGCAGGGGCATATCAATATATTCGCCGAGGAAATACAGCGGAATCCAAACAATGCCGGCCGCAGTCATAAATCCCCAAAATTCCAGCCGGCTTGCCCGCCCGCGAAACATCAGGTATTTTTCGGTAATGCCGCGCAGGTAATAATCAAAGGCATCGCCCCAGGCTTCGCTCATATGTTCTTTGCTGATGCGTGGCTTTGCCGGTTTTTGCGGCTCTTTTTTTTCTTCTCCGTCTTTAGGTTTGTCCGGATCTTCCGCTAAAATATCTTTGTCTTTAACCAACATAATCTATCACTCCCTTTCCGGAAAAACCGGAATCTATTGACGCCCATAAAAAAAAGCCCTGTCTTAAAAATCTCCCGCATAAAAGCCTTCTGTCATAACAAAGCCTCCCGCATAACAAAGCCCCGTCATAAAAAGCTTTGCTCTCCGCCATGCCCCGTCACATCGTCCCGTCCGGGCATCGCCTTTATTCTCTTGCGCCCCATTCGTCGCCTTATACGTTCTTTTTGCCGTCACTTTCATTCTTTTAGCCGCCTTATTCATTTTTTCGCAGCTCTTGTTCATTTTTTCTCTGCTTCAGCCATTGCGCCGGGTTTTGCAGGCGGCGTAGCCTTCGTTTTTCCTTTTTTACGGCTTGCAGTGCCGGTGCCGGCTTTGCCGTTAGGCGTGCCCGCGTCAGCAGCACCATTTTGCGCTCTGGCGGAAACTTTTGCCTTTGGGCTTATCGCGGCAGAAGCGGATATTTTGCCGGCCGTAACGCTCTTGCGGTCTTTATCCTCATTATCTCCATTACTGCCTTTATCTCCTTGATTTTCTTTATCTTCTGCATTTCCCATATCGCCCGTATCAGCCTCATCTTGTCCCATAGCAATGCTGTCGGGCTTGGCGGCAAGTTTAATCTTCTTGGCAAAACGCCCCGAAGCATCTCTTTTGGGTGTTGCCGGGAAATTATAGAAAAAGTCGTACATCTTAAAATAAAGGATGCTGACAAAGGCAAAAATCGCCGCCCGGGCAATCATGGCCAGCAAAATATGCACATACGTCAGCGCAATCATCAGCACCAGCAGCAACGCCCATGCGCTGAAAGAGGCAAGCGCAATCTTAAGCAGGCTGCCTTTTGTTTTGACATAAGTCATCAACAGCGAGCGGCTCCGTCCCGTAATTTCGGAAACAAATGCAAATGACGGCACGATAAAAAAGGCCACAAACAGCATAAAAATAATCAGATATTTGCCGATAAGCCAGAGCGGGCTGCCAAGCACAATCTGAGCAAATGCCGCGCCGCTTTCGCCAAAAAACATCTTCAGCATATAAATGCCGACGTTAATGGCAAGCGATGCAATAAAAATGGAAAAACAAAACAGCACCACAGCCATCAAAAAGCGCAGGCTGGCCAGCGAAAAAGTTTTCCAATCCCACAACAGCTGCTGCCTGAAATAGCAGCCTGCGGCAAAATAGAAAAAAACATACATATAGACAAGCGATAAAAACTGGTAAAGTATGCTATACGGCTCCGGCGCGCTGAACAACAGCGGGGGCAGGCCGCCCAAAAAGTAAAAAATTGTCAGAAAGGCAAAGGCAAACAGATGGCTCATAACATAGCGGTATGCATTTCTGTAAACTTTCCTGACTGACAATTTTTCTTTCATATTCAACCCGTTTCGCTCACTTGTTAATGTAAAAGATTAACGAAAGACAGAACTCTGCCGGTTATTTGCCGCGCTTATTCATATATTCCGTCAACCAATGGATGTTATACTGCCCGTCAATAAATTCGTTTTGCGAAATAATTTCCTGGTGCAGCGGAATCGTCGTTTTGACGCCCATAATGATAAACTCTTCCAAAGCCCGGCGCAAACGCATCAAAGCGGCATTGCGCGTTTTGGCATGCACGATAAGCTTGGCAATCATGCTGTCATAATAAGGCGGAATGGAATAGCCGGAATAAATTTCCGAATCAACACGGATGCCCAGGCCGCCCGGCGCGTGCCACTCGGCAATTTTGCCGGGGCAGGGCGCAAACGTTTCCGGATCTTCGGCATTGATGCGGCACTCTATGGCATGCCCGCGGAAGTGGATATCGTCTTGCGTATAGCCGAGCGCCGCACCCGAAGCGATTCGGATCTGCTCTTTGACAATATCAATGCCGGAAACGGCTTCGGTAATCGGGTGTTCCACCTGCAGTCGGGTATTCATTTCCAGAAAATAAAATTTTCCGTCTTCATACATAAATTCCAGCGTGCCGGCGTTTTGATAGCCGATTTTTTTGATGGCGTTGCAAACAATATCGCCGATTTCTTTGCGTTGAGACTGGTTAAGTGCCGGCGAAGGGCATTCTTCAATCACTTTTTGGTGGTTGCGCTGGATGGAACAGTCGCGTTCGCCTAAGTGAACCACATTGCCGTACTTGTCGGCCAGAACCTGCATTTCTATATGCCGCGGATGCTGCAAATACTTTTCCATATAAACCACGTCCGACGGAAACGCCGCTTTGGCCTCGGCGCGCGCCATGGTATAGGCCTCGGCGATTTCATTGTCGTTAAAAGCGGTTTTCATGCCTTTGCCGCCGCCGCCGTCTTTAGCTTTGATAATAACCGGATAGCCGATTTTATTCGCCCATTCTTTAGCGTGCTCAATGCTTTCCAGAGCCGGAGAACCGGGAGTAACCGGCAGCCCGGCTTCAATCGCGGCTTTGCGCGCGGTAATTTTATCCCCCAAAAGGCGCATTTGTTCCGCTGTCGGGCCGATAAAAGTAATGCCGTGTTTTTCAACCATTTCGGCAAAATCTGCATTTTCCGATAAAAAGCCGTATCCGGGGTGGATAGCGTCAGCTCCCGTAATCAATGCCGCCGAGATAATCGCGGGCTTGTTAAGATAAGATTCGGTTGAACGGGCAGGGCCGATGCAAACGGCTTCGTCTGCCAGGCGCACATGCATGGCATTGGCGTCGGCTTCGGAATGCACGGCTACCGTCCGGATACCCATTTCCCGGCAGGCGCGATGGATTCTGAGAGCAATTTCTCCGCGGTTGGCAATTAAAACTTTTTCAAACATAGATAATTTCCCGTTTTTTTATTTATACCGATAATTTATTCAATAACCACCAGCGGTTCGCCGTATTCAACCGGATCGCCGGTTTCCACCAGGATTTTGGTAACTTTGCCGCCTTTGTGCGCTTTAACCGGGTTAAAGGTTTTCATAGCCTCAACCAGGCAGACGGTATCGCCTTCGGCAACGGTATCGCCAGGTTTGACATAGTTTGGCGATTTCGGATCTGCGGAAAGGTAAACCACGCCGACCATCGGCGATTTAACGGCATTCGGGCTGTTGGTATAATCCACATCGGCAGCTTCGGCAGCATCAGGCGAAGCGGGCTGCGCGGCGGCCGGCGCTGTTACGGGAGCGGCAACCGGTGCTGCCGCGGGAATATATGCGCCGGAAACGGCTGCCCCGGCCGGATTTCTGACCAGGGATATACGGCACCCTTCGTCCTCGTATTCCAATTCGGTCAGGTTTGTTTTATCCAAGATTTCGGCCAGTTTGCTTATTATTTTTGTATCCAACGGATTAGACATAGTTATCCTCTCATTAAAAATTAAATCTGCATCATCATTACCGCGTTTAAGAAAAATTACAAGCATTTTCTTAAAAAACTCCCAGATTATGCACATAAAGGCGTTTTGCAGCCGGTTTTCGGGCTCCTGAAACGGCGGATAAATATCCGCTGCAAAAGGGCGTCGGCGTTTATTTTGCCTGTCTGACGGCATATGTGGTCAGGCCGTGCATTTTATTATCCGTTATGCTGTATATTTTATAAAGGGCAAGAAAAGCCGGCAGGCGCCGGGCGGCAGCACGCCGTGCACCGCAACATTTTTTCTGTTTTTTGCGGCAAATTATGTTATTAAAAACAGAGGGATAAAAAAAATATTGAGAAATTGTGCAAAAAAATAAAAAAAGTTCTTGCCAATTAGAAAAAACTTTTATATAAACCTACCCGTGGCCGGTTAGATAGCTCAGTTGGTAGAGCAGAGGACTGAAAATCCTCGTGTCGGGGGTTCGATCCCCTCTCTGACCACCATTTTTTTAGAAGGGGATATTCCCCTTTTTTTTGTTTTTAAATCCGGAGCCATGGAAGAAGAACCCCCGACACGGTGTCGGGGGCCGGGCGAGCAAAAAACATCCGGTGAATGTTTTTTGCCGCCGGGCATCAGCTGTTGTTAGCGCTGCTTAGCCCGTAAGGGCGTAAGAGGAGCGCGTTACAATAGCTTGACCGTAGCGAAGTAGCGCCTGACGCGGCAGCGCTTACGAAGCAAGACCGATCCCCTCTCTGACCACCATTTTTTTAGAAGGGGGATATTCCCCTTTTTTTGTTTTTAAATCCGGAGCCATGGAAGAAGAACCCGTCCGTGCGGCAAGCCGGTACCTATGCAAAAGGCACGTCCTTCCGTTTTAAAGGATAGCCGTTGCCGGTGCGGCGCGCACTGACCGCAGCGAAGCAGCGCCTGCCGCCGGCAGCGCTTACGGCCGGAAAACTTTTTTTTATTTTTCTTGACAAAAAAGACGTAAAGCGTTATATCGGATAACGAATTCACTAATTTTATGTTTAATTTTTAAAAAAGATTATTATGGTAACAATTTCTCAAGAAGAACTGTACCGCTTAGTAACACAGGAAAAAGGTTTTTGCAAAAGCATTTTCAAAAGCAGGTATGGCGGCTATAAAGTGTATATGCAGAGCACCTGCCGCAAAAGCCTTATCAACATTTTGGCATTTGACCCGCCGATAATGCACAAAGGGGGGATTTTGTTTGCCGACGAGTTGGATTTGTGCCCGATACTCGTGGCCGAGCCATGCAACGGCAAAAGCCGGTTTATAGATATCGGTTCTTATGTCATAAGCCTGCAAAGCCCCAAAGACAATGAAAACAGCGTGGATTTTGCCACACTGCGCCTTTATGACAAAAGTGACGGTTCGGTTTGGAATGCATCAAAAGAGGTGGCGGATTTGGGCAGTGTCTATGCCGGCCGGCTGCTGGTTTTGGAAGATCGGCTGTTTGTTGTTTGCAACAAGGGCTGCCCGACGTTTTTTGCCGTTATCGGCAAGGCATTGAAAAAAATCGCCCCGGTTATGGCTGAGCAGATAATGCGCAACTTTGTGCTGGATTGGTATTTGCAAGATGCTTTGCTTAAAGCTTTTCCCGAAGCCGGCTGGCAGGATGAAAACGGGATTTTAATAAATCCCGCAACCGGCAACGTTCCAGGAATGCTGCAGATATTGGCGATAAAAGGGCGGCACAAAGCCCGTCCCGAGCAGATGAAGCTGGATTTTGTCAAGCTGGGGCGGATATTGGCGCGTAATGAAAAAAAGGACACCCCGACGGTAAAGTACATCGGGGCAGGGCATTTACTGTTTCCTCTTTAAAAACAAAAGCGGTAAAGTTAAAAAGGCGGCCTTCGGGCTGCCTTTTGTTTTATTTGCTTTTTAAGCGCTGTTGCCGTTACGGTTGCGCTGTGCCAGCAAAAGGCGCACTTTGTTTTTAAGAGCCGAAAGTGACGTCTGTTTTTTACCGCGCCCTTTCGGGGCAGAAGAGATTCCTCGGATGGGCGCCGGCTTTGCCCGGGAATAAGAAACAGGGCTGTTGTCGGCAGCAGAGGGGGCGGCATAAACCTGTGCCGCGTTTCGCTCAGCCTTTCTGCCCGGCAAGGCTGGGGCTCGCTGTATTTTTTCTGTTCCGGTATTTTGTTGGCCGATAAGTTCTGCCCTGCTTAAGGTTTGCGCGCCGGCACCATTGGCTTTGCTCCTGCCGGGCATGGCCTTTGAAGCTTGCATATCGGCATTTTGCGCTGTCATCGGGCGGCTGCGCGTTGCCGCGTTGCCGGGCATGTTTCGTCCAAAAGTCAAACCGGCAACCAAAACGCGCTGTTGCGGCAGAGGCAGCGGCGACTTCTGCAAAAAGGCGACAAATTCTTTTATTTTGATTTTAAATTTATTATGTCCGTTTTCGCGTTCCACCGCCAAAACAGGCTTTCCGTCCGGCGCATAAAGCTTTTGCCGCAGCAGGGGGGCTTTGCCTGGATGCGCTTCCTTTGTTGAAGGGGCAGGCGCAGCGCCGGTTTGAAACGTTTGCTCCGGCAAAATTGCCGCCTGCGGCGTTAGGGACTGGGCATCAAGCTTGATTTTGGCCTGTGCCGCAGCGGGGACATCCTGTTTCTGCTGCGAATTGACTGGACGTGCAGCCGCAAAGGCCGCTTTAGGTAAAGAAAGATTTGCCGACAGGGGGCGGTCAAATCCTTCCGCAGGCAGGGCATCGGCAAAATGCATGCTTTTTCCGTCTGCTGCCTGTTTGCCCGTAACCGGGTGTGTCGCCGGTATCAGCGCTGACTGCGCCGCATATTTAAGCTGTCCCGAGGCATAAAATCGCTCAATTTTAAGCGTCCGCCCGTTATTTTCCCGCCGCTCGCGCAGTGTGCCGTTATTATCATATGCCGCCGTTGCCAACAAATTGCCGTTTTGATATAGGAGAAACTGCTTTTCCGCGGCAAAAGGGCGTTCGGCGCCGGTCGGAATCATGCCGCTCAGCGGCTTTCCTCCTTCCATCGTGCATATGGTTTTTGTCGTTCCGTTTTCCAGGCTGATATCCATCTGCCGCAACATTCCGTCCTGATAGCGGTAAATTACGCGTTCACCGTTAAAAAACAACACCCTGCCGCCGTCAACCGGGCGCCCGCGGCGAAAAGTGCAGCGGCTGATTTCCTTGCCTTTATTGTCAAAATAGATGAAAGCGCCGTCTTCCCGCCCGCGCAGCAGCTGTCCCGTTTCATAGCTGCCGTCATAGTTGACTGTTTTGACCTTGGCTTTGCCGTCGGCATCTGGGCGGCTGATATAATCTATTGCCCCGTGCGGATAAATTTTGATTTCCTCATCTTTTCCGGCCATATGCACAGCCGCGCAAAAAGGGACTTTCATATAAGGATAAATTTTTTGCCCGATGGCCAGCGGCAGGATTTTCAGCGGCTGTTCCCTTTGCGCATACGGGCGCCGCTCGCGTTCTTCGGCCAGCCTGTTGCCGGCAAAATTCGGCAATTCAACCGTCTGTTTTGAAAAGCGCTTCAGTTTGCTTTTTTGCGTTATCCAGGCTTCATAGTTCGGCGCGCCCGGCGTCTGTTCCAAATAAACCGTATCCTCGGCAGCACCTTTTTCAAACAGCTTAATGTCGCGCACGTCGCGGTAATTGTACAATTCGGAAAAATCAATGCCGCCGATGCGGTTCATCTTTTTGATATCTTCGGTAAAATTTTTGTTGTAAGCCGGCGACGAAAACTCTTTGCGCCCCGATTTTTCGGTCATGGCATTGTGCCGTTTGGCATAAACGGGAGCCAGGTTGGCGTTCCAATAGCCGGAAACCGTTTTGGCGATAAATTCCATCTCAAAATCAAAATCTTTTTTATCCTGAGACAGGGGATTGACGATTCCGCTATCCACGGCCAAAAGGTACATTCTAATTTTGGGATCTTCCATATCATGGAGCTGGCTGCGCTGTTCCGGCGAGGCGTGGATATAGTCGTCGCGAAAAGTCAGCAGCTGCACCAGGCTGGCGGTAATTTCAAAATTATCGCGCCCATTGCGGTATTGTGAAGCCGACATCGGCTTTTCCAGCACGTCGTTCATCATGCAGATGCGGTGCCAGAGTTCATGCGCCACGATATGCCGGCTGGCCATATAGCTCTGATATTCGTCGCTGTCCTGGTCAAGATAAGCCAGCAGCTGGATAACGTTGACGTCTGTCAGGAGGTCGCCGTTGCTTGGGCGCACATCAACCGAATCCACCATAAAATCCACGTTGACCGTCGGCTTGTCGGGTGCAATGCTCATAAGAAAATTTTTCTGATACGCTTCTTTGCTTTCCACGGGAACGGCTTTTCCGTCGGCAGTCTGTGCCAGAAGCTGCGCCGAGCTGCCGCCGAACATCGTCGTGATGGAAATCAGAAAGCCGTATTTTAATTGTCCAATTTTCATTGTTATCCGCACTCCGTGCCAAATGTGTACCCGGGCCGGGAACATTGGCGCCCGTTGGCCTGTTTTTTATCCGATTCTGCCGCAAAGCATATTTTCTCATAACTTAACACAAAAAAATGTTTTCGTCAACGCTTTTCCAGGCCAAAATCGTAGATTTTACGCCTGATTGCCGCATATCCGGCCATTTTTTTTGCCCTGCTTGCCGTCCGGCATAAAAAAACAGGCCGCTTGCGGGAAACAGCCTGTCGTCCGGATAAAACCGGAATTTTTGGTGCCAAATCGGAGCGTTAAATGGCTTTCAGGATAAATTCGCTGAGTTTTTCATTAAACAGGCTCGGATTGGAAACCGCTTCGCCTTCGGCAATTTTTGCCTGTTCCAAAATCAGCCCTGCCGCATCTTTAACTTCGCTTTCGCGCTCTTTGTTGCCGATAAGCGCCGCCAGCTTGATAATCAGCGGGTGGTACGGATTGATAAGCAAAATCCGTGTGCTGTCAAAGTTGGTCTTTTGCTGATGGTTGCGCATCAGGCGCTCCAGATGGATGCTCATCTGCCCTTCTTCCACCGTCAGCGAAGCCGGGCTCTTGGTCAGCTTTTCGGTCGTTTCCACCTTGCCGACTTCGCCTTTGAACCATTCGGCCATTTTGCCGCACAGCTCTTCCAGGCCTTTTTCATCGGCTTTTTCGCCGTCGCGTTTAATGTCCATTTTCATATCGGCCTGCGAAATATGTTTCAGCTCTTTGCCTTTGTATGAGGTAAGCGTCTGCGTCCAAAATTCGTCAATCGGGTCTGTCAGGAGCAAAACTTCAACATCTTTCTCGCGAAAAGCTTCCAAAAGCGGGTTGCAGGCCAGCGTTTTGGCGTCATCGCCGGTAATGTAATAGATAGCCTTCTGGTCTTTGCCCATACGCTCAATATAAGCATCAAGCGAAGTCAGCTTGCCATCGCTTTTGGTGGTGTAAAAGCGCGATAGCGATGCCACTTCTTCGCGGTTGGTGAAGTCTTCGTAAATCCCTTCTTTGAAGGCAATGCCGAATGCATTCCAGAATTTGGCATAATCTTCTTCGTTTTCTGCCCGCTTTTTCAATTCTTTGAACAGGCGGGAAACGGTCCCCTGGCGGATTTTGGCAATCAGCGCGCTTTGCTGCAGCATTTCGCGCGAGATGTTGAGCGGCAAATCGGCGCTGTCAATAACGCCACGCACAAACCTGAGATACATAGGCATCAGCCCTTCCACTTTGTCGGAAATAAAGACTTTGTTGACATAAAGTTTTATGCCGCCGAGCCTGTCGGGCTGGAACAGGTCATAAGGCGCCTTTGACGGAACAAACAACAGCCCGGTATATTCAATGCTGCCCTCGGCTTTAAAATGCAGCGTCATCCACGGTTCGTCAAAATTTTTTGTAACGTGCTGATAAAAGTCTTTATATTGCTTTTCGGTAATATCGGCCTTGTTGCGCGTCCACAGCGCCGAACCGGTATTGACGGTTTCTTCGCCGGCTTCGCCGAGATTAAGCACGATAGGGTAGTCAATATGTTCCGAATAAGTGTGGATGATGTTTCTGAGGTAAATCGTATCCGTATAGTCTTTGGCATCGTCTTTCAGATACAGTTTGATATCGGTGCCGTTACCTTCGCGCACCGCCTCGGAAATTTCATAGCCGTCCACGCCGTTGGAAGACCATATATAGGCCTTGTCGCTGTCCACACGTTTGGTCAGGATGTCCACTTTGGCAGCCACCATAAACGCCGAATAAAAGCCGACGCCGAATTTGCCGATAAGGTCAACCACCGACGCATTGTCCTTGGTGTTTTGCAAAAACTCCGCCGTGCCGGATTTTGCAATCGTGCCGATATTGTTAATCAGGTCGTCGCGGTTCATGCCGATGCCGTTATCGGAAATTGTCAGCGTATTGTGATCTTTGTCCGGCGTAATCGTAATTTTGTAAGGCGCATCGCTTTTGGCCAGATCCGGGTTGGTCAGCCGCCAGTATTTGAGCTTGTCCAGGGCATCGGAAGCGTTGGAGATAAGCTCGCGCAAAAAGATATATTTCTCCGAATAAAGGGAGTTGATAACGATATCCAAAAGTTTGTTGACTTCGGTTTTAAACTCTATTTTTTCAGCCATTTCAAAAATCTCCCGCTAAAAACTGACTCAAAATCTTAAAATTTTGAATTACAGGCATCATTGTTTACAAACTATATAGGAAGCGCCCGCCGTGTTCGCAAGCCCCGGTCGTTTTTTTTGCTCCGGGTCCTTTTTTTCGGCAAAAAAAGACGCCCCGCGGCGGGAGCGTCCTTGCAAAGTCCCGGAACCAGGCAGGCTATTTGTAAAATGTATCCCAGCCCAGCCCGTCATAGCCTTCTTCATCTTCAACGTCAAGATCAAACGTTTCGGCAGCATCATTGCTTTTCTCCGGCGCGGTTTTTCCACCGGATTTTTCTAAGAATTCGGCAATTTCCTTACGGCGGTATTGGTTGGCCAAATCCAGCGCCGTTTTGCCTTCGGCGTTTCTGAAATTAACATTGGCTCCGCGGGAAACAAGCAGCTCCACCGTAAAGCGGTTGCCGTTTTTGACCGCCATCATTAGCGCCGTCATGCCGTCAAGATCGGGCATATTGATTTGCGCCCCGGCATCAAGCAGCATGGTAATAATGTCGTTATGCCCGTTGAGTGCGGCGCGGTGCAGGGCTGTTCCGCCGAGGTAGTAGCGTTTGTTGACATTGGCGCCGTTATCAATCAAAAAGCCGGCAAATCTGATTTTCCCGGCGGCAGCGGCCATCATCAGCGGCGTATAACCGTCCATGTCTTGTTCATCAATATCAAACCCGAGTGCCATCATATCCGAAAAAGCGGCAGTATCTTCTCTGTTGACCATGTCATAAACGTCGTTTGCCGCAAAGACAGCCGGCGCCGTGCCTGCCAAAAATACGCAGATGGCAGCCCAAATCTTCAATTTCATCATAACCTCCCTGTAAAGCCCATACAAATTTCTTCTTCTATAGCAGCTTAAAGTAAAAAAACAATTAAATTTCTTTAATAATGCCGCTGCGGCAGAAAAGAGCTTATGTTTTCGCCGCGTCTTTTTTTTGAAAAGATGCAAAATAATCGCTTTTCCTGCACAAACATTGTTGACAAAATGATAATTTTCGGCAATAATTGATAAGATTCGCAAAAAAGGCGCTGCCTCCGCCGCACAAACGGGCAGGGCGCGCGTCGCTTTTTGAAAACAAAAAGGCCGCATTCTGCCGCCCGGCAGGTGCAAAAAACAAGGAAGATAAAGACAAAAACGAAAAGAGCAAACAAAAAATGGTGGAAAAACTGGACTTAGCATCTTTATATGCCTCCGCGCTGCCGCCGCGTGCGCGTGAAGAGTTGCTGGCGCAATATTGCGACTATATTTCCCTTGCGCGCAATCTGGAAAACGTCGTTCGCCGTTATCGCCCCGCCCGTCTGGCTTCGCACGAGGTAAACGCGCTTTATGACCGCAAGGAGGGGATTCCGTGGCAGGTGAAAGATATGACGCCGGAAGAAAAGGCGGCTTATGATTCGTTTTTGGCCAACGAGCCGCCGGTCGCGGGCACGCATTATTGTTTTGTCAGCCTGAACTGCACGTCGCCGCGGTTTAAAAACGACGGCCTGGGGATATATTCCATTCCCGAAAGTTTTACAACCTACAATTCCAGCCATTCTCTGCCGACACGGGTGGAAAGGACAGTTGCCGCTTACCGCAAGGGCGAAAAGCTGGAAGACGCGCATTTTCTCGTTGCCGGGCGCTGGAAGCTGGTTTTTTCCCTGAACAGCGGCGGCAAAACGCTGGAAGAGGCATTTGCGGAAGAAAAACTGCAAAAAGGCTTTGACGCGATAATAGATATTTTGACGCTGTTGCCGGAGGGGATGTCCGGCCGTGAAGAAAAAGAAATCGGCGATGCCCAGACGGAAGCGCTGGCCTCTGCCGTTACCGCGCCGTTTGAAAATGTTATTTTGGGCGTGTTGGCGGCCTTGTCCGAAGAAAGCACTTCCGTTTTGAAAAAAATGCTTTCCCGCCGCGCCGGCAGCAATTTTGCCGCCCAGGCTGAGAGCGAAGGGCTGATCCGTTCGGCTTCCGGCCTGCAGGACTGCCTGAACATCCGCCACCTGATGCACCACCAGTGGGACACGCTGGACGGCCTCGGGCGTTTTAACGAAAAAGAAACCGTCAAAAACGATTCGCTCCGCCGCCGCTATATGGATTCGTATTGCCGCATCTGCGACAGACCGATGATGGGGCGGATGGAGGCATACATAGACGCCGCGCGCGAGTTTACGCCGTTGGTAACGGCCCTTAATCCGAATTTCTTTATTCGCGGCGAAAACGAAAGCAACAGCAAGTTTGTCGCCCGCCTGAAAGAATATGCGCGCGCTTTTCCGGATAAGCCGCTGCTGGTAGAAACCAATTATCCCTCGGGTTCCGACAAAAAAGACGCTTTGATAAAAAATGTATCCAAACTTTTCCCCTCAGCCAGAGTGATAGACCGTTCCGATATGGATATGGAAAAATTTTTGGAGCGCATAACGGCCTTTCTGTACCGCCGCAACTATTTGGAGGTGCACCAGCAGGTAGAGTACAAAATGAGCCAATTCTGCCTCTTTTCGGGGCAAAATATCCAGCCCGGCGCCACGCTGCCGTACCTGCAGCGCCGCAAAATCCTGTCGCCGGAGGAAGCGGTGCGCTGGGGCGAATACCGCCAGTTGCGCAATGACCTGAGCCATAAATATCTGGATGACGGGCTGTTGGCGCGCCTGCAGGAAAAATTTCCCGAATTTGTACGGCTGGCGCTGGATTTTGATGACAAGCTGGAACGCATATATCCGCAAGTCAGCCTTTTGCACGACAATATATATCTTGCCGTCCACCCGGACGGGCGCATCGTCAAGCTGGATTACGCCAACCGCCGGATTTTGGGTGTTGCCTTTGTCCGAAAAGGCGAAGACGGCAAATGGGATGCTGCCGAAATTGAAAAAATAATACTCTCCGGCGGCACATTGCCGAAAAAGGAGGCTCCGGCTCAAAGCCATCCCGAAAAAAGCGTGCCGGCATCAGCCGGACCTTCCGCCAAAAAGCCTTTTCCGAAAAAAGGCGCGGCCCCGGCGCATAAAACGAAGCGCAAAGGAGGCTCTTCCGGCTGTACGTATATTGAAGAATATCAAAACGGCGCCAGCGTGGCGCTTGTCGGCACCGATGTCGTCTCCTGCCGCCTGCCGAACGGGGTTCTTGTCAACATGCGCAGCCGCACCATGTCATATCCGGACGGTTCCCGGCTTCATTTCAAACCGGGTGAACACTATGCCTTGTCCGTCAAAGGTGGCGTCAAGCTGATAACCGACCGCGATTTCAAGGTCTTTAACTATATCCTCAACGGCAAATCGGTCAGCATCGCCAAAAATGAGAGCGCCAAGTTTCCGAACAGCCACGGCTTTGCTCTGGATAAAAACGGTTTTTTGAGCGATGAGGAGTTTCTCGCCCCCGGCGGCAAGCTGGTCAAAATCTCTTATAAAAGCGGCGGCGGCAACGCCGAGCTGCGTTTTTCCGACGGCACCGTTTGCCGCATCACGCCCGAAAAAACCGTGCTGAGCCATCGCGGCATAGAGCTTTCATACGCCACTCGCAAAGCTTTTATAGAAAGTTACGGCGGACAGACGGAATTGGCATTGCAAAAGCTGAAAACCCGCCGTGACGACGGGCGCTGAGCCCCGGCTTTTTCTTAAAGCGGAGAATGTTTTGCCCGTCTTGTACCGAAACAGGCGCTGCCGGCGGAAAATTTGCAAAACGCCCGCCGAAACTATTGACTTTTATGTCATATCCTGTTAAAAAGAAAACCAGAATGGCGCATTGTCCGCCGTCCGGGCGCAAGGTCCGGGCAGGGCAAGCCGTTCTTTTTTTTATGGCCGCCGGCAAAACCGCGGCCGTTTTTTTATTTAAATACAATCATTTTTTCAGGCATTTTAATCAAAAGGAGAAAGAATATGACAATTCAGACGGAAAATGGAAAAATCACCTACATCGCCGACGGCGTAACCGTTTCATACGCGGTGCCGTTTTATTTTTTTGACAAGCAGCTGGCCGTTTATCTGGACGATGCCGAAACGCCGCTGGAAGAGGGGTTTGATATAAGCGGCGGCGGCAGCCTTTCCGGCGGGGAAGTAACTTTTGCCGCAGCGCCGTCAGCCGAAACCAGGATAACGATTGCCCGCAACGTGGAGCTGACCCAGCTGATAAGCTTTATGGAGGGGGAAGACTTTCCCGCCTCGGACTTTGAATACGCTCTGGATAAAATCGTAATGGCCCTGCAACAGCTCAAAGACGGGCTCAAAAATGCGCTGGTATTGGCGCCGGGCTCGGAAGTGGGGCGCGACGAGATGATGGAATTTATCAATGAGATGAAAAATAATTTCACCTTGATAAAGGAGCTGCCGGCTTTGGCTTCCGACGTGCTGGAAATCTATAACCAGTGGCAAAATTCCGTAACCGATACCGTTGCTGAAGATGACGGGCGGATGGTAACCTCCGGCGGCGTCTGGGAATATGTCAACGATACGAAGGCAAAAAAATATACTGATATCACGGTATCCGCCTCGTCGGTCGTTGCCGATTCAACTTATGAAGCTTATCCGTATTGCGCCGACATCACGTTAAGCGGCGTGGATGCCGGGCGCCTGCCGTTGGTCGTCTTTGCGCTGGAAGACGCCGTCAGCGGCAATTTTGCCCCGCTGGCCGAAGCTTCCGCCGGCAAGGTAACGATTTATATGAAAAAACAGCCGGAAACAGACATTTCCATTCCGGCTGTTATCGTCCAATAAGGCGCGGACGCAAGGCATATCGGCGTTCGTTACGGGGTACCGGAAACAAAACTTCGTCCGGGTATAAAAGGGGCGTTATTCATCAAACCGGTCAAACAGCGCTTTCAGCTCGGCGATTTTCTTGTCGCGGTCTTCCGTGCTGGCAAAAGATTGGGCCACGCACGATTGCAGGTGTTTTTGCAAAATGTTTGATTCCACGGCTTTGGTTGCTGCGCGCACAGCTCTGAGCTGGCTGATGATTTCCGGGCAATAGCGCCCGTCTTCTATCATTTTTTTTATCCCCTCAATCTGCCCGGCAATGCGGTTGAGGCGGGGGATGTTTTCGCTATGGTCGGGATGGGACATATAAAACTCCGTAGAAAAAAACGGCGGGCATCCGTAGCCTGTCGCGGCAAAAGGTACGCCCGCCGGTCAGCCTTATTTATTGCCGCAGGTGCATTCGCTGCAGCATTTGTTTTCCGGCGTGCAGTGGCAGTCGTCGCCGCAGGTGCAGTTTTCGCCGCAATGGCATTCTTTGCCGCAATGGCATTCCTTGCCGTCTTTGCCGCATTGGCAATTCTCGCCGCATTGGCAGTTTTCGCAGTGGCAGTTGGGATTATTGCATTTGCTCATCTTTATATCTCCTGAAAAAAATCTCTCGCCCGCCGTATCGGGCTTATATAATACATATACGGGGTATGTGTATTTGTCAAGCCCTTTCGGCGTTTTTTTTAAGCCCTTTCTTCAACATTTTCCGGCTGAAAGCGGTAATAGAGCATCGGCGTCATAATCAGACTGAGCAGTGTCGTCGTTACCAGCCCGAATGCCACCACGGCCGCCACCGGATAAAGGATTTCCTTGCCCGGCGCGCTGCCCTCCGCCAACAGCGGGATAAAGCCGGTAATGGAAGTCAGCGCCGTCATGATAACCGGCTCCAGGCGCTCCTGCGTCAATAGGATAACCTCTTCTTTTGTCAGCTTTCCGTTTTGCCGTGCCTGTTGGTTTAAGTAGAGGTCAACCAGCAGGATACCGTTGCGGATAGCAATTCCCGCCAGCGCAATCATGCCGATAATCGTCGCCACCGAAATAACGCCCGACGTCAAAAAGACGCCCGCTACCCCGCCGATAAGCGCAAACGGTATGCTTATCATCAGCTGTGTGGCAAGGTTCAGGCTCTTAAAGTTGATATACAGCGCCGCATACACCAGAATAAGCGACATGATGCCGAGCAGCAGGATATTGCGCGAAGCTTCCTGCTGGGTTTTGAACTGTCCGTCAATCTGGATAAACGTCCCTTGCGGCAGGTTGGCCTCTTCGGCAAAGCGTTTCTGCAAATCGGCAACAATATGCGTGGTGCGCCGGTCGGCAAAGTTGGCCTGCACAATCATGCGCCGCGCCGTATTCTCGCGCGAGATGCTGTTTTGCCCTTTGATGTGGACAATATCGGCAATCGTGCCGAGTGCAACCATCCGCCCGTCGGCTGTGGCAATCGGGATTTGCCGGAGGGTTTCGTCGTCCGGGCGGCCGCTTTCGCTGAACCGCAGCACGATATCATACATTTTTTCGTTTTCCACCATTTGCGCCACCGGCGTTCCGGAAAGGGCGGTTTCCACCGTCTGCACTGCCGGTGCCATCTGCACGCCGTAGCGCGCCGCCTTGTCGCGGTCAAACCGGATATGCACCTGCGGAATATGCACCTGCATATCGCGCCGGACATCGGTCAGCCCCGGCTGTTTTCTCATTATTTGCTCAATTTCCGCTGCCGCCCGGTTAAGAGCCTCGTCGTCTTGCCCGAAAATCTTAACCGCAAGCCCTGCCTGCACGCCGGAGATGATAAAGTCAATCCGGTGTGAAATCGGCTGTCCGACGCTGGCCGCCACGCCGGGAATATCAAGCTTTTGCCGGATATCGGCTTCAATTTCTTCTTTGTTGCGTGTAATATCTTCTTTCAGCCGCACTTCTATTTCGTGGATATTGACCCCGAGCGCGTGTTCGTCCAACTCGGCGCGCCCCTGTTTGCGCCCGGTTGCCGCCACTTCCGGAATGGAAAGCAGTGCCTGTTCCGCCATTTGCCCGATACGCGACGATTCGTTGATGTTCGTCCCCGGCGGCGTCGCAATAATAACCGTAAAGCTGCCTTCGTTAAACGGCGGCAAAAATTCGCGCCCGAACGAAAGGGCGGTGAAAAGCCCTGCCGCAACCAGCCCCCCAAACAGGACAAAAGTCGTTTTGGAAAATTTAAAACAGGCTTCCAGCACAGCCCGGTGGATTTTTTTCAGGCCGCCGACCAGCGCCGTATCGCCTTTGCGCCCCAGCGCTTTAATTCCCGGCAGCAGATATGAAGACATCACCGGCGTCAAAGTCAACGCCACCACCGTAGAACAAACCATTGACAGGATAAACGACAGTGCCAGCGGGGCAAAAATGCGCCCCTCAATCCCCTGCAGCCCGAACAATGGCAAAAAGACCAGCGAAATCAAAACCGTGGAAAAGATAATGGCGTTGCGCACCTCGCGCGAAGCCTCGTAAACCACGTGCAAAACCGGCTCCGGCTGCGGCTTGGCCTTGTTTTCTTTCAAACGCTTGTAGATATTCTGCATATCCACGATAGCATCGTCCACCAGCGACCCCAGCGCCATGGCAATGCCGCCGAGCGTCATTGTATTGATGGAAAAGCCGAACATTTTAAACACGATGGCCGTCATGATGAGCGTGCAGGGGATAACCGTCAGCACAATCATCGTCCCGCGGAAGTTTAATAAAAAGACAAACACGATAATGGCCACCAAAACCGCCCCTTCCGCCAGCGCCGAGCTGATATTGTTGACGGCGTTTTGGATAAAGCGGCTTTGTTTAAACAGACCCTTTTCAAGCGTGACGCCTTGGGGCAGGGCGGGGGCAAGCGCGTCAATTTCCGCTTCCAGCGCCTTTGTCAGCCGTACCGTATCGGCACCCGGCTGTTTGGCAATGCTGATAAGCACGCCTTTATGTCCGTTGATGCCGGCCTCGCCGCGCTTATTCGGTTCCGGCGCAACCTTGATGTCGGCGATTTGCCCGAGCGTAATGGCGGGCAGTCCTTTGCGGTCCGGCTTGGCGATAACCGTTTTTTTCAAATCTTCCACCGACTGCGGCCGCCCGACCGCACGGATAAGCTCTTCGCCGTAAGAGGAGAGCAAAAAGCCGCCGGTGCCGTTAACGCCGGATTGGGCAATCGCGTCCGCAACCTCGTCAAGCGTAATCCCCAAAAGCGGCATTTGAATCGTATCCAGTACGATTTGGTATTGTTTGGCATCGCCGCCGACCACCGTAACCGACGCCACGCCCGACACCGCCAGCAGCCGCTTGCGCACCTGCAGCTCGGCAATATCGCGCAATTCAATCGCCCCCACGCTGCCGTTGGGCGAGGTTAGGCCGATAAGCATGACTTCTCCCATAATGGAAGAAATGGGCGTCATGGCAATTTTTGTGCCGTCGGGCAAATCCCCGGCAATCTGGCTGACCCGCTCGTTAATAATCTGCCTGGCCTGGTAAATATCTGTATCCCAGTCAAATTCCGCCTTGACCGAACCATAGCCGACTTCGGCTTCCGAGGTCAGGCGCGTTACGCCGGTGGCGCCGTTAATGGCGTTTTCCAGCGGAATGATGACCAGGTTTTCAATCTCTTCCGGCGCCAGCCCCTCGGCCTCGGCCAAAAGCGTAACCGACGGCTTGTTGAGATCCGGAAATACGTCCACGTCCATTTTGGCGGCGGTCTGCCAGCCGTAAACCAGCACAAACAAATAGGATATGATAATCAAAACCCGGTATTTGAGCGAAAATTCAATAACTTTATTAAACATGGCGTTTATTCTCCCGCCGCCGGTGCGGTATTGCCGGAAGCATCTGCCGCATGCGCCCCGCCGTTATGTGCCGGGTGGGCGTCGCCGGCATGCCTTTCGTCTTCGGATGCTCTGTCGTGTGCCTTGCCGTCAACCGGTTTGCCCTGGGCATAGCGCAGCTGGTAAGAACCGGACGTTACCGCTTCTTCGCCCTCATACACGCCGATGGTTTCAACCATGCCGGCGGTTTTATGCCCGATAATCACCGGGCGCCGTTCAAAATGGTTACCGTGGCGGATAAAAACGTAGTAGTCGCCGAATTCGCCCTGCACGGCAGTTTCCGGTACGCCGACGGCCTGTTCTTCCGGCGTGGTTTTGATTTCCATTTCGCCTTTAAGCCCTTGCCCGTTTGCGGGCACTCCCGCCGAAACATCGGCATAAACGCTGTAAAGCCTTGTCTGCGGGTCAAGCATCTCTTCCGCCCGCACGATACGCCCGCTGAAAGTTTTGCCGGGCAGGGCGTCCAGCGTAAAGGAAACCTCCTGTCCTGCCCGCACTTTCATAATGTCCGCCCCTTCATAAATAAAGCCGTGCGCAAGCGGACGGGAATTATGCATCGTATCCAGTATCATCGGCGCATTGACTGTTTCATAAAAGGTGTAAATTCCGGCCTTTTCGGTACGGAGGCCCAAATTGCGGATTTGCGTGGCGCTGAGTTCAAATTCGTCCGCCGGCGCCTGGGTGTTTTCAAAAGCCGAATTGCCGTGGTCGTGCCCGTCATGGGCAAAAGCGGGCAAAGAAAGTGCCATCATCGCCGCCCCGAAAAACGCCGCTTTGAAAAAAAAGTCATTTTTTAGCTTCATCATCATAATCTCCCGGATAATCTTCTTTTATCATTTCTGCAAATCTTCCAGCCTGGCGCCGATAAGCGTTTCCAGCTCGGTCTTGGCAGCCAGGGCGCCGCGCAGCAGTTCCAGATAGTTTTTTTGCGCCTCAAGATATTTTTCGCGTATCTGCCAGACGTCAAAAATCGTAAATTGCCCGTTGGCAAAGCTGGCTTCGGTTTTCTGTACGCTGTTCCGGTAGTCGGGCAAAATGACCCCGGCATATCTTTTGACGGCACCGATTTGCGCCTCCAGTTTTTGATAGGCGCGTGCCACAAGCGCTTCAAACGTTACCTCGTCCAGGGCGTTGAGTTCGCGTTCGGCGGCTTTTTCACCGGCTTTAAGTGCGCTGTATGTGCCGTCCAGCCTGTTCCAGAGCGGGATGGAAAGGGTCACGCCGACTTTGAATTCGTCCTCGCCCTCGCGGTCGTTAAAACCGTAGACGACTTCCGGGCTGATAACCGGCATATAACGGTCCTGTCCGGAAATTTTAAGTTTCTGCCGCGCCTGTTCGTAGTTCATCGCCAGCATTTGCCTCTGCGTCGGAAAATCGCCGATTCTCTTCAAAATGCTTTTGAGCGGCACCGCCAGTTTTATTTCCGGCGGCCGGCGCAGGGCAATTTTTTCATCTGGCAGGTTCAGATAGCGCGCAAACGCAGTGCGGGCACTTTGCAAATCGGCATTAAGCAGTTGCAAATCCGTTTTGGTGGCAAGGATATCCGCGTCAAAGGTATAGATTTCCGCCGCGCTCAGGTTGTTGTGGTTGATAGAGCCGTGGACAATCTGGCTGACTTTGTTCAAAAAAGCCAGGTGCTCCCGCTTAAATTTTTCGCGTTCCTGCAAAATATAAAGGTCGTAATAAGAGGCGGCGGTCTGATGGTAAATCCGGAGTTTGTCAAGTTCTTTTTCCAAGGTATTGCGCTCGTTAAGCTGCTTGCGGTAATCGCGGCGCGCCAGCGTAATGTCGGAAATGCGCAGCGGCTGTTCCAGTTTGGCTTCGTGTTCTTTGCCGTCTATATTGTAGGTATATTCCAGGCCGGGATTAAGCAGTTTTGTATCGTCCGTTTCCGGCCCGATAGCTTCCAGCCGTACCTTTTTGGTCTGGGCCGCAAACGGGCTGTACAGATAGCCCCGGGCCACTGATTCTTTGAAATCAAGCGTACGGGCCTGGATTGGAAGAGCCGCCCCGCAAAGCAATCCCGCCGCCAAAACATAATAAAATCGCATAACTCATCTCCTGTAAATCAAATCTTGACACACGATATTCTCTATAGCTACTATAGAGTCAATACCCTTTTTGACGGAGAAGCAAAAATGTTGATGAAAATTGGCGAATTGGCACAAAAAAGCGGTTGCCGGGTGGTAACCATCCGCTATTATGAGCAGTGCGGGTTGCTGGATGCGGCCTGGCGCACCTCGTCCAACTATCGCATGTATGATGAAAAATCGCTGGAACGTTTAAGCTTTATCCAACATTGCCGCGCGCATAATTTAAGTTTAAAGGAAATCAAAAAGCTATTGGACTGCCGGCACGACGCCGGGCAAAGCTGTGAATGGCTCGCCGCGATGATAGACGGGCACATCGGCGAAATAGATTCGCAAATCAAAGCCTTGCAGGAATTAAAGAAAAATTTGCAGGAGCTGCGCGCCGGCTGTACCGGACATGATAAAATCGCCGACTGCGCCATCGTCCGCCGCCTGCACGAACACCGCCATTGCCGCCATGCCGCCGCCCCGAAAAAGAAATAACGGCAGCCTTAAAATTACTTGGGCACCTGTTTCTTTATGAATACTCAATTTTTCAAACGAAATCCCCCTAAAAAAATTTAAATCGTCCAATGGCCGGCATATTGACATATATGACACAATGTGGTATCAATCATATTAGCATGGGGCTTTGTGTTTAAGCTCCGGCATAGGCAGGTTCCCGCCAACGGGAGCCTTTTTTGTTTTAAATGAACCAAGAGCCGCGATGTTTCATCAACGCTCTTTTTTTTGTGGAGAAAACAATGTTTGATAATTTTTTTAATGACAGGGAAGATGTTTTAAAGAAACGTGAAAAGAAAAACAAGCTGCACGAGCTGCTGGATAAATACGGAAGTGTTGAAGGGATTGAGAAAAATGCCGCCGGCGCGGACGGCTACGAATATATGTTTGCCAATACCGGTAATTTGATTGATGAAGTTCTGGCCGAGCGGCGCTCAGGACGGCCTTTATCCTCTGCTGTTCATGAAAGCATGCCTCAAAGGCGAAACACATTATTGCCGGACGATGATGATTTTTCGCTTGAAGGTTTAGAACTGAGCGATCGGCAGAGAAAGGCAATTAAAAACCTTGATATGGCCAACCAGCTGACAATAATCAAAGCACTCCGCGAGCAGCAGGGTATTGAAAAGCCCCGGTATAAAACAGAGCAAGATAGCTTCGGGGAAAGAAATATCTATGCCGAAGAATCCCACCAAAAGTCGTATACATCTAATGAATACTCTGGCGTCAGAAATGATGGTGATGAAAACAGGGGATTAAAAATTGATTATTCCAAATATGGAAAAGGATTTACAAAAGAGTTTATTGATGAACTTGTTTCAGACAACGAATTTAATAATATTATTATTGAATATCTGGCTCCTAATGAAGGAGGATATAATAATGATAAAGATGATAGTGGAGGTGAAACCAATATGGGCATATCTAAAAATACTCACACAAATGAGAATATAAAAGATATGACAAGAGAAAGAGCAAATGCTATTTTTTATAGAGATTACTACAAATGGAATGGAATTAATAAATTACCGTATAAAATACGAGGATTTATTGTGGATTTTGGGGTTTGTTCTCAACCATTGACGGCAATAAGAATGACACATCGTGTTTTAGGTATTCCTGAAGGAAACATCATAGGTAAAACCACTTTAGATAAATTCAAACAATTCACACAAAAAGATTATGAAGATTTTCTAGAAAAGTATCGAGCCGAGATGATAAAATATTACAATAAAGTTGTGAAAGTTGCACCTGAAAAGAAAAAATATCTGCAAGGTTGGATTAATAGAGCAAATAGAGCTCATTTAAGCGACTAACCCTAAACCTAAAATAAGGTGGAAGTTTTTACTTCCACCTTATTTACAATCGTGTAAAAAAGAGTAATAGTCATCAAAAAATTTTTCGGTAGAATGTAACAATGTCGTGGTATAGTCCTTTAAAATCCCGTTAATGCGGATTTGTGTGTCTATATCACACATTTCTCCTCCTGCACCGGAAAATTTATTTTCACAAAAAGGAACAGCGTAAATTTTTTCCGCTAATGCCTTAAATTGAAGATAGTTTTCCCAATCTTTATCAAAATTTTTATAAAAATTCTGTAAGAGATGTTTAGTTATATTTTCATAACAAATTGTGCTATCCGGTATTTCTTGAGGACAAGATATAAAGTCTTTTTTGATTTTTTGCAGCAGCATATATGAATCAATTAGTTGTGTTATATCTTCTTTATGCCCCCAATCTCCGTTGTTATATATTTCATCTACATCTATCCCATAATATAGATTTTTCGCTTGAGATGTCGAGATTTGTATAAAAAGACAAAAAGCAAAAACGAATAATTTTTTTTTCATTTAATAATCTCCATTTATATAAAGACACATTTATAACTCCATTTTTCCGGACAATCTTCTTCACGTTTATCAAACTTTTCAGAACAATTTGCAAAATTATCCTTTAATTTGTCAAATCTATTATTTGTATCTGCATTAGCCTGAGATATACTTAAAACAATAAGTAAAGTCAGCGATTTTAACATATATAACCTCATAAAAAGCAAATAAAATCACTACATATAATTTATATTTTTTAATATTAAGAAAGCAATAAAATAATTCATATTTTGTAACAAAGTCAAAATGTCAGTAAAGTATAATGTATAATTTGGAAAAGTAAAACCGCTTGAATAATTGATAATTTTCATTATTTAACGCAAAACAAAAGAGCCGGATTGAAAAAACCGGCTCTTTCCCTTTTGGTAGCGAGGGGGAGATTCGAACTCTCGACACAAGGATTATGATTCCTCTGCTCTAACCAACTGAGCTACCCCGCCATCAGGCACGAAAAGATATTTACAGACATTTTTTTTGAATGTCAACCATAAAAATAAAAAAATGTGAAAAAATTTTTGGGTTGATTTTTAACGCTGCCCGTTTATCTTAAAAAGAGAAAGCAAAACGGCAGACCGGCGCCCGAAACGGTCGTCTTCTTTGGCCGCCGGCGGCATTGCCGCAAAACATAACAGGCCTGCCGCCGTCTTGCATGAATCGCAACAGAAAGGGGCAAAAATGTTAAAATATGTATTATATGTGCTGATGGCAGCCGTCGTTATCGGCGTCGCCGCCGGCGGCATCCACTTGTGGAAAGTGGCCGCCCGCAACCAAAAAGAAATGGCGCAATATGCCAAAGCGCCGCAAACGCCGGCCCGTCCGCTCGGCAAGGTGTTGGTGGTGTATTATTCGCTTTCCGGCAACACCAGGGATATAGCCGCCCGCATTCAAAAACAAACCGGCGCCGCGCTCTATGAAATAAAGCCCGAGCAAGCGCTGAAACCGGGCATCAGGCTTTATTATGACGTCTGGAAGCAGGTCAGGGAAAAACAATATCCGCAGCCGGGCGGCACATTGCCGGACTTTTCCGAATATGACTTGATAATTGTCGGCTCTCCGGTTTGGATGTACACCGTGGCAACGCCGGTGATGGGCTTTTTGCAGCGGGCGGACTTTGCCGGCAGGCCGGTGGCGGTGTTTACGACCCAGGGCAGCAATCCGGGTACGTTCTTTGCCGATTTCAAAAACAATGCCCGCAATGCCAAAATCGTTTCCGAAATAGAGTTTAACAATCTGCCGCCGAAATACGATACGGCGCTGGACAACAAGATTGCCGCCTGGCTGCGCCGGCTGTAACGGCCGGGCAGGGCGTTTTATTCCCGCTGCAGGGCATCTGTGGCGGGATTTTTTTTGCCGCATTTAATCATGCGCTCCGGATGAGCGGAAATTTCCGGCAAAATATCGGCAGCCGCCACCTGGAAAAAACCTTGCAATGTAACTTTTTTAATGATACATTGCCTGCCAACAAACGGTACGTGATTCTAAAGGACGGAAGGAACCAGAAATGATGCACCCAAAAACGGAAATAAAATGCCTGAAATGCGGTTCGCCGGATTATGTCAAAAACGGCCGCGTCTTTGGCTGGCAGCGTTATAAATGCAAAGCTTGCGGCTACCAGTTTACCAAACAGGGCGATCATGGCAAGCCTCTCAATATATGGCTGGCGTGCCACGGGCTGTATGTGTTCGGGATGTCCATGCGCCGGATTGCGCGCATCATCGGCGTTTCGGCGCAAACCGTCTCCCGCTGGATAAAAAAGTGGCACCAGGTTTATATGTACGAAATCGGCGCCCATGAAACGCTGTATGCCGCCACGCCCGAAACGCTGCCCGACTGTCTGCATTTATCTGCCGGCGACAGTCTGATGGTGTCAAGCTCGTCTTTGCCGTCGGGGGCGGAAATCCATGTCATCATCAAGCTTCCCGCTGCCGCGCCCGCTCATCCGGAGGCACATGTTTCCCCGCGGCAAGCCCGGAAAAACGCCTTTTCCGGCAAAAGATAAGCCGCCATTTATCACCCGCCATATCGCCCGTTGACGGCTTTGCTGTCATTATTAGAGTGACACAAAGTTTTTTTTGCTTGCATTTAAAAGTGTTTTTTTCTAAAAACGCTGCCGGTGTCAATTTTTTTCATATCGGAAAGAGGGATTAAGCCCATGAAAGTAAAGAAGATAAAAAATTCAAAACTGATTCGCAACACAGCCTATGCCGTCGCGTTCATGGCGGCTGGCGCCTGGCTTCATGCCCGCCTGCTGCCGGATATGTCCGCATTTGGCGGCCCTCAGGAACCGCCCTTTGTCGTAACCGGGCGTTTGGAGCGGGGCGACGTTACCGAAAAGAAAAAATACATCGCCCAGGTAGAAGCGATAAACAGCGTGGATATCATGCCGCAGGTTTCCGGCTATCTTGAGCAGATTCTGTTTGAAAACGGTGCCGAAGTCAAAGAAGGGCAAAAAATCTTTGTCATAGAGCAGACGCAATACAAAGCCGATGTAAAAAAGGCCGAAGCCGCCGTCAAAAGGCTGTCGCGCCAGTATAAGCGCGTATCGTCCCTAAACCGGCAAAAGTTCGCCTCTGACAAAGAGATAGACCAGGCGGAGAGCGATTTGCGCCAGGCGGAGGCAGAGTTGGAAATTGCCCGCCTCAATCTGGAGCATACCGAAATCAAATCGCCGATAAACGGCCGCATTGGCAAGGCGCTTGTTACCAAAGGCAACCTCGTCGGCCCGTCCACCGGCCGGCTGGCGCGCATTGTGCAGACCAGCCCGATTCGTATCGCCTTTTCCGTCAGCGACAAGGAACGGTCCGTGTTTATGGAAAAAGTAGCCGCCGCCGAAAAGATTTATATAGACATAAAGCTGCCGAACGGCACGGTGGAAACGGCCGAGCCCAAGGACCTGTTTTTTGACAACGAGGTCAACCCAGATACCGCGACCATTCCGGTTTATGTAGATTCGGAAAATGAAGGCAACCAGCTCGTCCCCGGCAACTATGTAGACATCTATGTACGTTTCGCCGATAAGGAGCAGGCGCTTCTGGTGCCGCAGATGGCGTTGATGGCCGATGTCAACGGCAGCTATGTCATGACGGTCAACAAAGACAATAAGGTAGAACAAAAATACATCACGCTGGGCGATGTGATAGAAGACAAGCAGGTTGTGCTTTCGGGGCTGAAAGGCGACGAACGCGTCATTGTCCAAGGGCTGCAAAAAGTATCGCCCGGCATGGCTGTCAATACGGTAGATCTGGAACAAAAAGGAGGGCTTGACTGATGTTTTCCGCTCGTTTTATTGAACGGCCGCGTCTGTCGTTTGTTATTTCCATCGTTATCGTGCTGGTCGGAACGATTGCCCTGTTCCAGCTGCCGATAGCCCTGTATCCGGAAGTAACGCCGCCGCAGATTTCCGTATCCGCGACTTACCCCGGCGCCTCGGCGGAAGTTATCGCCAAAACCGTCGGCATCCCGTTGGAAGACGAAATCAACGGCGTTGAGGATATGCTTTACATGAATTCGTCCTCCGAAGATTCGTCCTACACGCTGAACGTGACGTTCAAAACCGGCGTTGACCCGGATATGGCGCAGGTCAAGGTGCAAAACCGCATCCAGCAGGCCACCTCCAAGCTGCCGGAGGAAGTAACCCGCCAGGGCATCAGCGTTACCCGCGAGTCTTCAAACATTCTGGGCTACATCATTTTTGCCTCGCCGAAAGGCACCTTTGGCGAGCAGGAAATTGCCGACTACATATATAACAACGTGGAGCGCGTCCTGGCCAAAATCACCGGCGTCGGTTCCGTTGATATATACAGTTCGCGCCTGAGCATGCGTGTCTGGCTCAATGCCGACAAGATGGCGGCGCTGAAATTGACCGTCAGCGATGTTTCCCAGGCGATTTCAAGCCAGAACTACCAGCCGTCGCTGGGCAAAGTCGGTGCCTCGCCGACCGAATCATCCAACCCGATGATTTACGCGTTGCAAACCACCGGGCGTTTATCCACGGCCGAAGAGTTCGGCGCGATTATCGTCCGCACCGCGGAGCAGGGCGGGCTGGTGCACCTGCGCGATATTGCCCGGGTAGAAGTCGGGCTGGAAGAATACGCCTTTGCCGGGCTTTATAACGGTAAGCCGGCAGTGCCGATGGCCTTGAGCCTGTCATCGGGTTCCAACGCGATAGAAACCATGGAATTGGTAAAACAAAAGCTGGCCGAGCTGTCCGCCGATTTTCCGGAGGATATGGAATACATTATCAGCTATGATTCCACCGATTACATTGACGCTTCGGTTGAAGAAGTGGTATTGACTTTGATTCTGACCCTGCTGCTGGTAATAGGCGTCTGCTACTTTTTCCTGCAAAACCGCTATTCAACCCTTATTCCGGCGCTGACCATTCCTGTATCCGTACTGGGCACTTTTGCCGTTATGCTGGCGCTGGGGTACAGCATCAACATGTTTACGCTGTTTGCCCTGTTGCTGGCCATCGGCCTGGTGGTGGATGACGCCATCGTGGTGGTGGAACGCGTGATGTTTCTGCTGCAACATACAAATATGACTGCACGCGAAGCAACGTTCAAGGCCATGGGCGAAATTTCCGGTGCCTTGTTCGCTACCTCGCTGGTATTGCTGGCGATTTTCGTGCCGGTCGGCTTTTTGGACGGCATCACCGGGCAGATTTACCGGCAGTTTTCGGTTACGATATGTACTGCGATTCTGTTCTCGCTCCTAAACGCTTTAACGCTGTCTCCGGCTTTGTGCTCGCTGTTGCTGAAGCGCCCGAAACCGGCAACGGAAGGCTTTTGGGGCAGGGTAAACGGCATAATCGCCCGCATCATCAATGCGTATGCCCTGGCTGTGTCCGTCATTGCCAAAAAAATCCCGGTCATCATCACGCTGTTTTCATTGCTGTTGCTGTTGGCCTGGGGGCTGTTTTCAACCGCGCAGACCTCGTTTATCCCCGATGAAGACCAGGGCGTGATGGTTATGACTGTCCAGTTGCCCGAAGGGGCGACCAAGCGCCGCACGCTGGCGTTTATGCAAAAGGTCGGCGAAGTGCTGAAAACCGAGCCTTCCATCGTCGGCGTCTCCGACGTTATCGGCTACAGCCTGATGGGCGGGCGCGGCGAAAACACGGCAATGAGCTTTATCACGCTAAAGCCGTGGGGCGAGCGCAAAGCAGCGTCCGAATATTCAACCACGATAATGAACCGCCTGCGCGGCAAGCTGTCAGCTTTCCCCGAAGCCGAAATCCAGATGTTTGAAATGCCGGCCATTCCGGGGCTGGGCAACGCCGGCGGGTTGGATATCCGCCTGCAATCACGCATCAACACCGATTATCAGCAGCTTGATGCCGCCCTGCAGGGCTTTCTTAACAACTTGAACCGCCTGCCGGAAATTGACTATGCCTATTCAACTTTCAGCGCCCGCACGCCGAATATCTTTTTGGATATAGACCGCACCAAGGCCGAAAGTATGAAAGTCCCGGTGTCCAACATTTTCTCCGCCATGGAGAGTTATCTGGGTTCGGCCTACATCAACGACATCAACCTCGGCACGCAGGTAAACAAGGTAACCGTCCAGTCCGACTGGATGTACCGCGACAACATTGATAATATCAACGACCTCTATGTTCCCAACCAGGAAGGGAACATGGTGCCGATGCGCGGGCTTGTGGAGTTGAAAAAGATTCTGGCGCCGCGCGTGGTAGAGCGCTATAACCAATATCCGTCGGCCACCGTCAACGCCGTACAGAAAAGCGGCGTTTCCACCGGCAGTGCCATGGCCGCGGTAGAAAATCTGGTCAAACAGCTGCCCAAAGGCTACAACATAGAATGGTCCACCATGAGCTTTCAGGAAAAGATGTCGCACGGCCAAATCGGCTATCTGATTGCGCTGGCAATTATCTTCGCTTACCTGTTCCTGGTGGCGCAGTATGAAAGCTTTGTCGTCCCGCTGCCGGTATTGCTGTCGCTGGTCGTGGCGTTAAACGGCGCCATGCTGGGGCTGTTGTTCAGCGGCATGCCGTTAAGCATTTACGCCCAGCTGGGTTTGATTTTGCTGATAGGGCTCGGTGCCAAAAACGCAATTTTGATTGTGGAATTTGCCAAAGAGGAACGCGAACGCGGCGCCACCATTGCCAATGCCGCGGTCAAAGGCTTAAGAGAGCGGTTTCGCGCCGTGATGATGACGGCTTTCGCCTTTATCCTTGGCGTCTGGCCGATGGTTGCCGCCTCGGGTGCCGCCGCCGCCAGCCGCCGTGCCATCGGCGTTCCGGTTTTCTGGGGCATGATAGCGACCACAGTCGTCGGCATGCTGATGATACCGCTGCTGTATGTTCTCGTGCAGGCGATATATGAAAAAATCGCCGGCGCAAAATCTGCCGCGGCGGATTAAACGCCCTTAAGAAAAAAAGAGGAAAGAGGCGGCCAAACCGCCTTTTTTCTTTAGAAAAAGCTTGACTATCCGCCACTGTTGTTTAAACTGCCGCATGTAATGTTTAATTTTAAGATATAATTATGAAAAACAGTTTTTTTGCAACTGTCAAACACGGCATTTTGCTTCGTGTTTCTGCATCGTATCGCCGCCGGGAGGAATTAAAGCGCGGCGAGAGTATATGGAATGAGCTTAACGGCATTTTACCCGCAGCGGTCGGCGCCACGGAAAACGACATTCCCCGCCTGCAGGAATTCTGCCGGATTATTTCGTCTTATCCGCCCGAAAAGTGGCTGTTGTTGCGTAAATGGCTGCTGCAGGAATACGACGATACGGAGCGCTTGTGCCCGGAAATGCTGAGCGGGCGGGAAGAAGAATATTTTGCCCGCCGCCGCCAGATTTTAGGCGAACATCTGGAAGCTATGGTCAACGGCGCCCCGCGCCGGCAGAGATCTTAGCGGAAATCTTAAAAGCGGGATGCTTTCCGTTCATGGCATTGCAGCAAAAGGCAATCAAAAACAGCTCCTTTTTTGGGGCTGTTTTTTTTATGTAACAAACGCCGTTTTTCGGGCAGGGGGCATTCAAAGCCGTTTTTTTGCGTGTGCCGAAAAAATCGGGGCTTATATCATTGCCGCTCCGCCGCGCCCGTTCCTGTGCATAAATTCTCTTATCATACCGTTTTAGCAAAAATTTTAATGGAAATTTAAATCTAAGCCGTTACATTGCCCAAAGGCAATATCATAAAAAGATAAGAAGAGGATAAAATGATAAAGGATTTAACTAAAGGCAATTCCTTAAAGCTTGTTTTGCTTTTTTCCATACCTGTTTTAATCGGCAACGTATTCCAGCAGCTCTACCAGCTGGCGGATATTTTTATCGTCGGGCGCCTGTTGGGCGAAAACGCGCTGGCGGCAGTCGGAGCCTCTGCGCCGATATATTTTACGTTTTTGATAATTGCGTTTAGTTTCACCGGCGGGCTGACGGCGGTAACCGCGCAGCGTTTCGGCGCCGGCGATTATGAGGGCGTACGCCGTTCGGTAACCCACTCCATCCGTGCCGGCCTGACGTTAAGCGTGGTCTTGACTCTGCTCCTGGTCGTAACCTTAAAAAGGCTGATGGACATCTTGCACGTTCCTGCGGCCATCTATGAGGATTCGTATAATTTCATTATGATTTTGGGGCTGGCGATGGTGCTGATTGTTGCCTTTAACCTGCTTTCGGGCTTTATCCGCGCTCTGGGCGACAGCAAAACCCCGTTATATTTCCTGATATTCTCTTCCGTCCTCAACATCATTTTTAATCTGGTGTTAATCAAATATGCCGGCCTGGGCGTCATCGGTTCGGCCGTCGGCACCGTCATAGCCATCACGATTTCCGTAGTCTGCTGCATTATTTATATCAAGCGCAACTATCCGCTTTTGCGCTTAAAAAAGGAAGATTGGGCCTATAATCCGGCTTTTATGCGTGAACATCTGAACATAGCCGTCCCGATGTCCGTCCAGTTTTCCATTTTGGCTTTAAGCATAATGGTCATGCAGGCAGTCTGCAATTCGTTCGGCGAAAAGATTATCGTCGGTTTCACGATAGCGCTGCGCATTGAGCAGCTGGCCACCCAGCCCCTTATGGCCATCGGCCTGGCCATGGCGACGTTCGTTGCCCAAAACTACGGTGCCGGCAAATTGTCGCGCATCCGTGACGCGGTCAAAAAGACCTGCCTGACCTCATTTGTGCTGAGCCTGCTGATGAGTGCCGTTATGTTTTTCTTCGGCTCGCATATCATCGGCAGCTTTTTGGACCACCCGGATCCGTTTATCGTAGAAATCGGCATATCATATTTAAGCATCAGCATCATGTTTTACTTCTTCCTCGGCATGATTTTCATTTTCAAAAACACGTTGCAAAGCATGGGCAAGCCGCTTTATCCGGTATTATCCGGCGTCATAGAGTTGTGCATCAGGTTTTTTGCCGCGGTCTGGCTGGCATCAAAAATCGGCTATCAGGGCATATACTATGCCTCGCCGCTGGCCTGGCTGGGCGGGGCGCTGGTCGTGATTTTCGGCTACTACCACAATGTCTATATGGTACGCGAAAGCGATTTGAAAAAAGAATACCGTGCCCTGCATAAAAAGATAAGGGCCGCCGGTGCCGCCGCGGAATAGGGCGGGGCGCCCCAAACGGGCACAGCACAAAAAAAAGACGAAACCCCAAGGCTTCGTCTTTATTTTTTTTACCGCCGTCAAAAATCCAGCAGGCCTTCTTGGCGCAGCCGGTGGATGCTCTGCGTGGATACCCGCATCCGGTTGGCCGTCAAAAGCAAAAGCTCGTGCTTGTCCTCGGCATCAATATCCTGACGCAGCGCCAGCCCCTTGAGCATGGAATAAGACACGCACATATTGCTGGACAAACAGCCGACTTTAACCACATAGTCGTGGATAACATTAGCCGAAGCTTTGTTAAACAGATACAGCCCCGAAACCGGCATAAGCAGCAGTTTGTTTTGGCAAATCCAGCCAAACAGATAATCGGCAACTTCCGGCGTGGCATATTCGTAAAGAATATGGCTGATAGGCACCCGCTTGCGCCCCAGGCCGGATAAAATAACGGTTTGTTCGCGTAAAAACTTGACAACTTCAAGCCGCGTTGCCGCATATTTTACGATTTCCCGTTCGTCGCTTTTGCTGGGGGTGAGGATCATCCGCGTGCTTCCCGGCGCATAAAAGTCAATAATCTGTTCGTCAGCCCGGGCATCTCCTGTTTTGATAAGCGGCAACAGGGCATTAAAAAAGCCTTGCGCGCACAAAGCATACAGGATGTCGGGATTTCTGAGTTCGGCAATTCGCGGCTTGTTCTGTTGCACAAAAGCAATTTTCTGGCCGCGTCTCATCTGATTAAAGCGGGCATTAAACTCTTCAATGCCGGCTTTCATTAAATCAATAATTTCCATATATTTAAATTTTGTACGCCAAAAGCATACGCTTTTCCCCGCCGCCTGTCAAGCTGTTTTCGTCCAAAATGTCAAAAAATAAAAAAACACGCCCGTTTTACATAAGTCCTGCCGCCAGCCGGCTCAGTTCTCGCCGCTGCTTTTTTTGTATTTGGCCGCTTCCTGCCGCGCCAAAGCGTCGCAGCGCTCGTTTTCGGGATGTCCGGCATGCCCTTTGACCCACACCCAGCGGATTTCGTGCCGGCTGCGCAATTCGTCCAGCTTTTGCCACAGTTCAACGTTTTTGACGGCCGATTTTTTGTTGGCAGTCTTCCAGCCGCTTTTTTTCCAGGCAAAAATCCATTTTTCAATCCCGTCCATCACATAGCGGCTGTCGGTATAAAGCGTGATGTTGCACGGCTCTTTGAGAGCGGAAAGCGCCGCGATGACCGCTGTCAGTTCCATACGGTTATTGGTCGTATCGGCCTCGCCGCCGGAAAGTTCCTTTTCCGCCGCATTATAGCGTAAAATCGCCCCCCAGCCGCCGGCGCCGGGATTTCCCGAACAAGCGCCGTCCGTAAAAATTTCCACTCGTTTCATAATAGCCGTTCCTTATGCCTTTTATTTTTTATTCGCTCTTGAGATAGCACGAGAAAAACTCGTTGGTCAACGCCGCTAAATCGGCATTTTTCTTCAAAGCTTGTGCCACAAACGAACGCAAATCGTTTTTGGAAACATAAATGCGGAAGCTTTTCGGCGTTGCGCCGTCTGCTCCGATAACCCCGTCCATCAAAAAATCTTCGCTGATATCGTCCGAAAAGCGGATTTCCGCTTTGGCACACGAAAAAAGCGCCCGCGGCGGCACCCGCATTTCCATCGGCGTAATCAGGTTAATGGAATTGTTTTCCGCCGCCAGATTCTCCAGTTGGCTGTCATAGTAAAAGCCGACCTTGGTACGGTCGCCGCCTGCTGCCAGGGTTTTGCAGGAAAGGTAAACCTCTTTGGCCACGGCATTGGAGCTGTTCTGCGCCAACAGCGAAAAGCGGATTTTGACATAGTTTTCGCGTTTGCGCCCGCGTTTTTTCGGCGCAAAAAAGTCATCATCGCCGTCTTTGCCGACCTCTATCATCTTATTGGAAATCACCAGTTCAATATTCGGCTGCGGCCGCCGCCCGAACATTCCCGCAATCACCGCATACGGGGCAGGGACGTTATTAGAGCCCGAGCGGATATAAATCTGGC
>CALXTP010000082.1 GCA_944391435.1 uncultured Alphaproteobacteria bacterium
CACATCATCAAAAACAAACATAACCGGCGGCACGCAATATGTTTACGGTACGGATTCGGAAAGCATTATCAATGGCGGCAGCCAGGTTATAGAAAGCGGCGGCATTGCCGGTAATGCACAAGTCAACAGAGGCGGCACGCAAACAGTCAGCGGCATAGCGCAAAACACGATATTAAACGGCGGAAATCAAAATATCACAGCCGGCGGCCGTGTGGAAAATACCACAATCAACAGCGGCACACAGCAAATAGCATCCGGCGGCGAAGCGCACAACGCAACGGCCACCGGCGGTATTATTTTATTGGACGGCGGCGTCTTGAGCGGCAGGACAAGTTTGAGCCAAGCCCTGATGCTGGTTTCTTCCGACAATAATATCCCGGATTTGTATTTGGACGACACGTTGGTAACTTTGATAAAAAAAGACGATTTCACAACGTTGGCAATAGATCGCCTGAATGGCAACGGGACATTTTTGATAAGCAGCAATCTTGCGCAAAACCGCTCGGATAAAATAGTCGTTCAGGACGGCAGCGGCGATTTTGGCTTGATAGTGCACGATTACAGCGGTAGTGGCAATCTTCCGTCCGAATATGCCCTCATTGATAAAACAAGCGGAGTTGCCAATAATTTTTATCTGGTCGGCGGCGCCGTTGATATAGGCGCGTTTCAATACGATTTGCAGCAAAACGGCAATGACTGGTATTTGCACCGCACACAGAACCATACAGACAGTGCTGTTATTGCCAAAAATACATACAGTTCTTTAGCGGCGCTTTTTTATACCCATATAAGCCCGCTGTACGGCCGGCTGCACAAAATGCGCGGCAAAGCGGCGCCGGATGACGGATTGTGGTTGAAAACATTCGGTCGCGAAATAAAATTTGATTATAAGGATAAAAGCAACAGCACAACAGAGGCATACGGTGCCGAGCTGGGTTATGATCGGATAATTGCAGACAGCGGCAACGGAACCCTGAGATTAGGAATTTTCGGCGCATTAAGCGATTCCAGACAGAAATATGACCGCCGGGGGCGCGGCGACGGAAAAGCGGAAAATATCGGCTTATATTCAAGTTATCAAACCGTCGGCGGTTGGTTTGCCGACATCGTAGGGTCCTATTTTTGGTATAACCAGAAAATTAAAAGCTATACGCCCGCCGGATATGAAGTTGCCGGAAAATATCATACAAATGCCTGGCAAGCCTCTCTGCATGCCGGCAAACGATGGAATATCGGAGAAGATTGGTTTATTGAACCGTATGCCGGAATAAGCTATATGCGCATTGACGGTATAAGCTATCGTACAAATTTCAACACCCTGGTTGAAGCTTCTGCCACGGATTATTTGGGCGGAACGGTCGGAATATCCGGCGGGCGCAGTTTTGACCTGCCTTCCGGCAAGACTTTAGACATATACGGGCGCGCCGCCGTTTTGCATGATTGGGACGGCAAGAGTCCGGTTACGGTTGCCGATGAAATATTTGCCGAAGATACGTCGTCGGTGCGTTATGAATTGGGCGGCGGGTTATCTGCCTCTTGGGATAACGGTGGATCAGCTTATCTGGAGGCAGCCACCCAGTTAGGCAGCCGGGTACGGTTTCCATGGGAAATAAGCATAGGACTGCAGTATAGTTTTTAATACCAGCCGAAAAGCGAACGTCCGGTATCCAATCCGGCAAGAGACGCCATGTCGTCTTTGCTGAGCTTAAAATCAAAAATATCAAGATTTTCGGCCATTCGCTGCGGCCGGGAAGATTTCGGTATGGCAGAAATGCCGTTTTGAAGCAAAAACCTCAAAGCGACTTGTGCCGCACTCTTGCCGTATTTATGTCCGATTCCCGTTAAAATGGGATTTTTGAAAATTTGTTGCCTGCCGGCGGCAAGAGGGCTCCACGCCTGCATATGGGTTCCCTCAGCACTCAGCTGCCTTTGCAAAGAAAGTTGCGGGAAAAAAATATGTGCCTCAACCTGGTTGACCGCAGGGATAAGCGGACAGGAACGGCAAAAACCGGCAAAGGCCGCCGCATTAAAGTTAGAAACGCCAAGTGCTCTGACCAATCCTTTTTGATAAGCTTCAAACATAGCAGCGTACATATCCGAAGCCTCGCGGTAAGGTTCATGGATAAGAAGCAAGTCGATATATTCCGTCCGCAGGGCTTCAAGCGATCGGGCAATGGCTGTTTTTGCACCGGCGTAGCTGTTTTGCGGAAAACAAATTTTTGTTGTCAAAAATAATTGCTGCCGGGGTGTTCCGGATCGGCTTACGGCTTCTCCGACTTCCCTTTCGTTATCATACATCTGCGCCGTATCTATAAGCCTGTAGCCGGTTTCAATGGCAGTCAAAACGCAATCAATACATTCTTTTCCCTTTAGATTCCATGTGCCGAAACCTAAAAGGGGCATTTTGACACCGTTATTTAGCAAAACATATTCCATTTGTACCGATTTCGATAGAAAAAGCCGGCATCAAAACAAGATGTCGGCTTTATGCTTGGTCTATTTCAAATAAGTATTAAAGAATTGCTCAATCCTGTCAAACGGGATTTTATCCGGCTGGTCATACAGGTCAACATGGTTGGCACCCGGAATAATCAGCAACTCTTTGTTATCGCCTTTTAATTTCTTAAAAGCGTCTTCGCTGAAATAGCGGCTGTGCGCCTTTTCGCCGTGTATCATCAAAACCGCGTTTTGGATTTCGTTGCTGTATGCCAAAATCGGCATATTCATCAGCGACAGGGAAGACGTAACCGTCCAGTTGCCGTTAGAATTGATGGAGCGTTCATGAAAGCCGCGCGGCGTTTTATAATAATTCCAGTAGTCTTTAACAAATTGGGGCTCGTCGCCGGTAAGTTTTTCCGGCAGCCCGGGCGCTTTGGCGTAGTCATTGTTTTTAAAGTCGGCAGTACGCTGCGCATTAAGGTTTTTGCGCATTTCCTGCCGTTCCTTTTCGCCCACGGCATCAAAATAGCCGTTGGCGGTAACGCGGGTCATGTCATACATGGTAGAAGTAACCGTGGCTTTAATGCGCGTATCCATGGCAGCGGCGTTTAAGCCGAAACCGCCGAACCCGCAAATGCCGATAATGCCGATTCGCTCAGGGTCAACTTCTGGATGGTTGCTTAAAAAGTCAACGGCGGCGCTGAAATCTTCGGTATTGATATCCGGCGATGCCACATTGCGCGGTTCGCCGCTGCTTTCGCCTGTGTACGACGGGTCAAAAGCCAAAGCCGCGAAACCCCGTTCGGCAAGCGTTTGCGCATAATAGCCGGAAGATTGCTCTTTCACGGCGCCGAACGGCCCGCTGACGGCTATTCCCGGCAGCTTGCCTGCAGGCCTGTCCTTAGGCAGATATAAATCGCCGGCCAGAACGAGGCCGTAGCGATTTTTGAAATGGACTTTTTGTACGGTAATTTTATCGCTTTTAGGGAATACTTTGTCCCAATTTGTATCAGTGGTCGTCATGGACTTTCCTCCGCTAAGGTTGGCGTCAGGCCTTGCCCCGGCTTGGGCACCGGCATGCAGGGCGCTGGCAGTTGAAAACAAAATGCCGGCCAAAATTGCCGCTGCAAATTTGGCACGCACGGCCGGCAGATAAAAGCTTTTTTTCATATAATCCTCCCGGTTGCAGTTAATAAGCACAGGATAACCAAAATTTTACAAATAGCAAATACTAATAATTTATATGATGATATGCTTGACAGGCATATCACGGCCGGCTAAAATGGCAAACCAAGGTATGTTATAAGGAAAAGGATATGGAACTACGTGTATTGCGCTATTTTTTATCAGTTGCCGGGGAAGGGAGCATTACCGCGGCGGCCAATGCTTTGCACATAACCCAGCCGACTTTGTCGCGCCAAATGCAGGAGCTGGAAAAAGAGCTCGGCTGCCGGTTGTTTGTTCGCGGCAGCCATAATGTCCGCCTGACCACTGCCGGCATGTTGCTGCGCAAACGGGCGGAAGAAATTGTGGAAATGGTAGGCAAAACCAAAGAAGAAGTCGGTGCCGGCATGCAACAGGTAGCCGGAGAAGTTTATATCGGCGGCGGCGAAACACAAGGGATGAGGATAATTGCCGAAGTGATAAAAGCCGTGCGGCGGGATTATCCGCAGATTAAATTCCATTTGTACAGCGGCAATGCGGAAGACGTTACGGAACGTTTGGACAAGGGGCTGCTGGATTACGGCATTTTAATACAACCGACCGACTTGTCCAAATATGATTTTATCCATATGCCCGTTAAAGACAGATGGGGTATAGTTATGCGCAAAGACAATCCTTTGGCTTCCCGAAGTTTAATTTCCAAAACGGATTTGCGCGGCCTGCCGCTGATTTGTTCGCGCCAATTATTGCAGGGCGGAGGCAAGCATAACGAATTTCTCCGTTGGTTTGGCGAGGATATGGAAAACCTGAATATCGTATCAACCTATAATTTGCTTTTTAATGCAACCTTATTGGTGGAGCAGGGCATAGGCTGTGCCTTGACTTTGGACAAATTGATAAATGCGATGGATAACGGCAACGTTTGCTTTCGTCCTTTGGCACCGGAATTAAAGTCAGGGTTGGATATCGTCTGGAAAAAGAACCAGTTTTTTTCGGCAGCAGCCAAAGTTTTTGCCGAATACTTGCAAAAACGGCTGGATATGGATAAATAAAATAGGCTTGCAAAAGCATTTTTTTATTTTAAAATAAGCCGGCAAAATAAAAAAGGGGCGTGGAATTTGAATAAAACGGATAAAAGGAATTATGGCTGTGTTTTTTCGCTGGGGGAAGTGTGTTTTTGCGCCAGTTACCTGCGAAAAATGCGTTTAAGGCATTTTTCCGCGCCGTTTGACTGGATTGCCGGCGGTACTTTTGCCGAACGGATAAACTTTTTGCTCGACGGGTTTAAGGGCTTTCTTGAAGAAGGGGATATGGAGTTTTATGGCCGGCGGGATTACCCTGAGCCGTGCGATATCTACCGCAATAAGCATACCAGCATGGTCTTTAACCACGATTTTCCACTAAATAAGGATTTATCAGCAACGTTTCCTGCCGTTAAAGAAAAATACAATCGCCGTATCAATGCGTTATACAAAAATATTCAGGCTGCGGAAAAGGTTTTGCTGGTATATATGGAGCAGGCCGAAACTTCATCGGGCATAAAATCAGGAGAAGAGCTGGTGCCGCTGGTTCGTCAGCTGAATGAAAAATTCCGACCCGTACAAGTAGATTTGCTGTATATCCGCCATAATGAACAAATGAAAGACGGCGAATTTTCCCAAAAGCAGTTGTCTCCGAATGTATGCCTGGCAGAATGTTATAATCGCCGGCGGCATGATGACGTCCCTTCGGCCGGCAATTATGATAACGTCAAAAAAATTTTTAAAAACATAACTTGCAAAAATAATTTTTTCCGTGCCATAGGGTATGAATGCCGCCGGCTTTTGCGCAATATCGGCAAAATGGTTTACCGCCACAAAATCAAACAAGGCCGGGAATACATCCGCGTTTTGGGAATAAAATTCCCGTTGCCTCCGCGGACGAAACGTTGAAAATTATATATTACAACGTTTTGCAACAGGGGCAAAAGCCGATTTTTCCGGGAACAAGGAGATGCCCTGGCCGATAAGCGGTACGCAAAGCTTTTAATGTATGCAAATTAACAAACTATGTTTTAAACATTTTTTGTCGTGCAGAAAATTTATCTTGACTTTTAGAGGTGCCGGTTAATACCCTAACCTAAATAAATAAGGAATTAACAGGATATAGATGGAAAATGACGGCAGGGACTGAAAGATTATTATATCTCGGAATAGATGTTGGCTCAACAACGGTAAAGGCCGTTGTAATAGATGATAAAGAAAACATATTGTTTTCAAGCTACCAGCGGCATATGTCTGAAGTCCGCAAAAAAATTATATCTATCCTGAAAGAGATTGTGGAAAAATTTCCTTCAGCCCGTTTCAAAATAAGCCTGACCGGTTCGGGAGCTTTATCCTTATGCACCGGATTGAACATAACATTCGTGCAGGAAGTGATAGCCTCCAGCCTGAGCATAAAAAAACAAATTCCGGATGCCGATGTTATCATAGAGTTGGGCGGAGAAGACGCCAAGCTGACATTTCTGACCAGCGGCACCGATTTGCGGATGAATGAAACTTGCGCCGGCGGTACGGGGGCTTTCATAGACCAGATGGCTTCTTTCCTAAACCTGGACGTCGGCGAAATGGATGAGCTGGCTCTGCAATATAAAAACATTTATCCGATTGCATCGCGGTGTGGCGTCTTTGCCAAAACAGATATCGTCCCGCTGATTAACGAGGGCTGCACCAAAAGTGACATTGCCATGTCCGTCATGCAGGCCGTTGTCAACCAGTTTATCGGCGGTTTGGCGCGTGGGCGGGACATTGTCGGCAAAATCGTATTTCTCGGCGGTCCGCTGGCCTTTATAAAATCCTTGCGCCGGTGTTTTACCGAAACCCTGAAGTTGGATGCGGAACATGCGGTTCTGCCGGAAAGGGCAGAGCTTTTTGTGGCCTTGGGGGCAGCGATGCATGCGCTGGGCGGGTCGGACGAGCCGGTCAGCCTGGAAAATGTTATTGAGGCATTAAGCCGGCTGGGGGAAGAAAACAATATCCAGAAACTGCCGCCGCTGTTTAAAGATAAAAAAGAAAAGGAAGAATTTGACCGCCGGCACGGCCGCACCAATGTTCAAACGTTTCCGTTGGAGGACTATGAAGGCGATGCCTGGTTCGGCATAGACAGCGGTTCCACGACAATAAAAGCCGTATTGACGGATGATAAAAACCGCGTATTGTATTCCTATTACGGTTCAAACAACGGAGACCCTTTCCACCAGGCTCTAAATATTTTGCAGGAAATATATTCCCGTGCGCGTCCGGGGTTAAAAATCAAAGCTGCCGCAGCAACCGGCTATGGCAGCGCTTTGCTGAAAGCGGGGTTGAAGCTGGATATTGACGAAGTGGAAACGGTAGCGCACTGCCAGGCAGCGGCTTTTTTTGCGCCTGACGCCAGTTTTGTCCTGGATATCGGCGGGCAGGACATTAAATGTATGAAAATAAGAAACGGTGTCATTGAAAAAATAGGGTTAAACGAAGCCTGTTCTTCCGGTTGCGGGTCTTTTATTGAGAATTTTGCCAAATCGCTGAATATGAGTATGCCGGAGTTTGTCAACGCGGCATTGGCGGCCAGGCATCCGGTAGATTTGGGTACACGCTGCACGGTATTTATGAATTCCAAGGTCAAACAGGCACAAAAAGACGGCGTATCCGTCGGTGATATTGCCGCCGGCCTGTCTTATTCCGTCATAAAAAATGCATGCTATAAAGTGATTAAAATCACGGATATGTCCGAGTTGGGCGATTGTATCGTTGCCCAGGGCGGTTCATTTTTAAACGATGCCTTATTGCGTGCTTTGGAAATCCAGGTCGGAAAGAAAGTCGTCCGCCCCGGGCTTGCCGGACTGATGGGAGCATTCGGCGCGGCATTGATTGCCCAAAAACGCGGACCGGAAAATGGTGTCAAAACGGAGCTGATAACCGCGGAAGAAATAAAAAAGCTGAATATAAAAACCACCAATACAAGATGTCGTGGCTGCACCAATCACTGTATGCTGACAATCACCGATTTCGGCAATAAAAAGAAGTTTATTTCCGGCAATAAGTGCGAAAGGGGAGCTGGAAAAATCAAAAACGATAAAATCAACCTTTGCGCCTACAAATATGCCCGCCTGTTTGACCATTATAAGCCGCTGCCGAAAGAAAAAGCCGTTCACGGCACGGTCGGCATTCCGCGTGCTTTAAATATGTACGAAAATTATCCGTTGTGGTTCACGCTCTTTACGCATCTGGGCTTTAGGGTGGAATTGTCGTCGCCGTCGTCCAAAAAGCTGTTTTTCAGCGGGTATGCCTCCATTCCGTCGCAAACGGTTTGCTATCCGGCCAAAATGGCACACGGGCATATTATGGATTTGTTGCAAAAGAATGTAGATTGCATTTTCTTTCCATGTATTCCCCGGGAACAAAAAGACTTTCCCTCTCAGGCTGATTGCTATAATTGTCCGGTCGTAACCGGCTATCCGGAATTGCTGTCCAAAAATATTTCCGAACTGGCAACAGGCGAAATTCCGTTTTATGCGCCGTTTTTGCCGCTGGATGAAAAAATCCTGGCCAAACGGCTGAAATCCATACCGCTGTTTGCCGGCTTTTCGTCTTTGCAGCTGCGCATGGCCGTCAAGCGTGCTTTTGTAGAGTTGCGGAGATTTAAAAAAGATATCCGCAACGCCGGCATTGAAGCGGTGGAAAAATTAAAGCAGAACGGCGAATACGGCATAGTTCTTGCCGGACATCCGTATCATATTGATCCGGCAGTCAACCACGGTATTCCTGAGCTGATAAATGCTTGCGGCCTGTCCGTTTTGACCGAAGATTCGGTTGCCCATCTGCGCCCGAACCCGGATGCCTTGCGGGTGCGCGACCAATGGACATACCATTCCCGCCTGTACCGCGCCGGCACGTTTGCTGCCGATAATAATAATCTTGCCATTTTGCAGCTGGTATCTTTCGGCTGCGGGGTAGATGCCATAACATCGGACCAGCTGGAAGAAATCGTTACCTCCAAAGATCGGCTTTATGCCCAGATAAAAATTGACGAAGGGGATAACCTCGGTCCGGCCAAAATAAGGATACGCTCGCTATTGGCGGCATTAAAAGACTGGCAGCGGGAAAAAGAAAAATCGGAAAAGAAAACGGAGAACAAAATTCCCGTGTTTACGCCGGAGATGAAAAAAACGCATACGATTCTCATTCCACAGCTGTCGCCGACGCATTTCCAATTTATGGAAACGATATTTGCCAGCGAAGGTTACAAAGTTGCACAATTGCCGAAAGTTGATAAAGACGCCATAGAGCTTGGGCTCAAACATGTGAACAATGACGCCTGCTTTCCGGCAATTGTCGTTATCGGGCAGTTGTTGCAGGCGATACAAAACGGAAATTATGACACGGATAAAATTGCCCTGTTGATTTCGCAAACCAACGGCGGTTGCCGGGCGTCAAATTATGCCGGGCTTTTGCGCCGGGCACTGGTTCAGTGCAACATGGGGCATATTCCGGTCATCACCATGAATGTAAGCGGAAATGTAGATAATCCCGGATTTATCCCCGGCCGCAAGATTCTCTGGCGTGCAATTATGGCCGGGTGTTATGGTGATGCGCTGATGCGGATGACCAACCGGGTGGCGCCTTATGAAAAAGTTAAAGGCAGCACACAAAAATTGGCGGATAAATGGGTTGAAGTCATTAAGAAAAATCTGCAAAACGGAAATGTCATAACTTTTAATCTGAATATGCTGCGGATGATACGCGAGTTTGACCGGCTGCCGCTGCGGGATATAAAAAGAAAGCCGCGCGTCGGGCTGGTCGGCGAAATATTGTTAAAATACCACCCTGATGCAAATAATCAGGCAGCCCGGATAATAGAAGACGAGGGAGGGGAAGCCGTTGTTCCGGATTTGTTGGATTTTATGCTATATGGCTTTTATGACCACATTTATAATTATAAATATTTGCAAGGCTCGTGGAAGGCTTATGCCGTCAGCCTCTCAAGCATTGCCGTATTGGAGTGCTGCCGTTGGTCCATGCGCTTAGGGCTGAAGCTTTCAAAACGCTTTGAGCCGCCGGTATTTTTCAAAAATCTGCGCAAAAAAATCCGTGGTTTGCTGTCTTTGGGGCACCAGACCGGCGAGGGGTGGCTGTTGACGGCGGAGATTGTTGAACTGTTGGAAGCGGGAGTTGGCAATGTTTTGTGTATGCAGCCGTTTGGGTGCCTGCCCAATCACATTACCGGCAAAGGGTTTATCAAAGAAATCAAAAAACGCTTTCCGAAAGCAAATATAATAGCGGTAGACTATGACCCGGGCGCCAGCGAAACCAACCAGATTAACCGTATCAAGCTGATGATGTCTATTTCCAGGCAAAAGCAAAAAGGAAAGGATGTAAAAGAAAAATAAATGGTTGCATTCGGAATTCTACGGACAGTTTTTCGTTAGTCTTACT
>CALXTP010000083.1 GCA_944391435.1 uncultured Alphaproteobacteria bacterium
CCGCTGTGCGTGGTCAAACCGGTGGAAAACCAGGTGGACGATTTGATGGCGGAGTGCCATAAGGTTATTGCCAAAGGCGAGCGGGCGTTAGTGACGACGCTGACCAAAAAAATGGCGGAGGATTTGACGGAATATCTTAAAGAAAACGGTATTAAAGTCCGCTATCTGCATTCCGATGTGGATACGATTGAGCGTATTGAGATTATCCGCGATTTGCGGCAAGGGGTGTTTGACGTACTGGTCGGCATCAACCTGCTGCGCGAAGGGCTGGATATTCCGGAGTGTTCGCTGGTTGCTATTCTGGACGCGGACAAAGAGGGCTTTTTGCGGTCTACGCGCTCGCTTATCCAGACTATCGGGCGGGCGGCGCGCAATGCCCAGGGGCGCGTGGTGCTTTATGCCGACAAGATGACGGATTCAATCAAATTTGCCCTGGACGAGACGGAACGGCGGCGCAAAAAGCAGTTCCAGTATAACGTAGAGCACGGCATTACGCCGAAGACAATCAAAAAGGCGGTTTCTTCCGTGCTGCAGACGATGACCGAGGCCGAGGGCGACAAGGCGCTGACGTCGCCGATTGCACGCGATAAGATTGAAAACATCGCCAAGGAAATCAAGCGGCTGACCAAAGAGATGAAACAGTATGCCGCGGATTTGGAATTTGAAAAAGCGATGGAATGCCGCGATGAAATCAAACGGCTGGAATCCATCCGGCTGGTGGTGGAAGAATAACGGCGGCAGGAGAATGCTTTTTTGAGTATCCGGAAACGGCGATGCGATAAGCATGCCCGGCGGCAGGTGCGGCAAGAGGCTTTGCGGAAGGGAAACGGGCGGTTAATGTTGTGGATTAAACGCGGGGGCGCTTGCCAAGTGTTGCGGATTTTGCGAAATTATTGCCGGGACGTTGCAGAACAGAAATTTTGACACTATATATTTTTTTACCTGCAATCCAAGCCGCAACAGGCGCGCAGGGTGCGTTTAGCAATTTTTTGTAGTTACAAAAGGATATTATAATGAGCCGCGTTGATGAGAAAGATTTGAAAACTGATAATAAAGTGGAAGCCAAGGACGTGCTGCCGCCTGCCGATGACAGCATTATTTTGGAAAATATGGAGTATCCGGTGCTGTCGCTCCGCGATATTGTGGTGTTTCCGGAAAACACAGCGTCGCTGTTTGTCGGACGCAGCATGTCTTTGAAAGCCGCCAAAGCTGCCTATCGCTTTGGGACGCCGCTTGCTCTTCTGACACAGAAACAATCAGCAAAGGAAAATCCGAAAGAAGAGGATTTGTATCAGGTCGGGACATTGGCGCGAATCCGCCGCTTTATTACCATGCCCGACGGGACGCTTAATTTGGCGGTGGAAGGAATCCGGCGGCTTAAAATTAAAAAGCTTAATACGTTCGGCGAATATTATACCGCGTTTATTGAACCCTATGAAATGGAAGAAGACCACGGCGATATGGTGGAGCTGAAAGCGTTGGCAGCGGTGGTCAGCGAGAAATTCCGCCAGCAGACGATAGATTATTCCAAACTGCCCAAGGAGAGCCTGATGGCCGTCAGCCAGTATGACGATATCGGCAAGCTGATTGCCGCGGTTATCGGCAATCTGGATATTAAAACGACAGACAAGCAGGCGCTGTTGGAATGTAAAACGGAGCGTTCCATGCTGACGAAGCTGTTGGAAGTTTTGAGCGAAGAAGGTGCACGCCTTGCGGCGGAAAATAAAATTAAAGAGCGTGTCAAGAGCCAGATGGAAAAGAACCAGCGCGATTATTACCTCAATGAGCAGCTCAAAGCTATCCAGAAGGAACTGACCGGCGTGGAAAACGAAGAAGAAGATGAAATCCAGCAATACAGCAAAAAAATTGCCGAATCCAAGATGACAAAAGAGGCGCGCGCCAAGGCAATGCAGGAGCTGAAAAAGCTTAAGGCGGCGGGGCCGATGAGCGCCGAATCCACCATTATCCGCAATTATCTGGATTGGCTGGTGGATTTGCCGTGGGGCAAATATTCGCCTATCAGCCACAATCTCGGCAAAGCAATTGAAATTTTGGACGAAGACCATTACGGGCTGCAAAAGGTTAAGGAGCGGATTATTGAATATCTGGCGGTGCAGGCGCGTTCCAAGGATTTGAAAAGCCCGATATTGTGCCTGGTGGGGGCGCCCGGCGTCGGCAAAACTTCGCTGGGGCGTTCCATCGCACGGGCGACGGGGCGCAAATTTGTCCGGGCGTCGCTGGGCGGTATGCGCGATGAGGCGGAAATCCGCGGGCATCGCCGTACATATATCGGCGCGATGCCGGGCAAAATTATCCAGAATATTAAAAAAGCCGGCGTGTCCAATCCGCTGTTTTTGCTGGATGAAATAGACAAGCTGGGTGCCGATTGGCGCGGCGATCCGAGCTCGGCGCTGCTGGAGGTCTTGGACCCCGAGCAAAATGCGACATTTAACGACCATTATCTGGATTTGGACTATGATCTTTCCAAGGTGATGTTTGTTACAACGGCCAATTCGCTGGATATGCCGCGGCCGCTGCTTGACCGTATGGAGATTATCCGGCTGGATGGCTATACCGAACAGGAAAAAATAGAAATAGCCAAGCGCCATCTGATTCCGAAAGTGTTTAAGGAAAATGCCATTAAACCGGAGGAGCTGTTTATCAGCGATGAAGCTATTCGCGATGTTATCCGTTATTATACGTCCGAATCCGGCGTGCGCAATCTGGAGCGCGAATTGGCAACGATTGCCCGCAAGTCAGCCAAGAAACTACTGCTTGACAGCGAAGAGGCCGATAAAGGAAAAAAAGGTGCCGGAAAAGCAGTGAAGGAACATATTGCCGTGACGCCGGAAAACCTTGACCAATTTCTCGGCGTGAAGAAATTTCATTTCGGTGTGCGCGAGGAGAAGAATTTGGTGGGGGTTGCTACCGGGCTGGCATGGACGGAGGTCGGCGGGGATATCCTGTTTATTGAAGCGGTTGATATGCCGGGCAAGGGCATCGTCAAACAGACGGGTAAACTCGGCGATGTGATGAAGGAATCCATTGATACCGCATATTCGGTGGTGCGGTCGCACGCGCAGGCGCTGGGTATCAATCCGGAAGTGTTTGAAAAAACAGATGTGCATGTCCATGTGCCGGAAGGGGCTATTCCGAAAGACGGGCCGTCGGCAGGGATTACGATGTATACGACACTTGTTTCAGTGTTTACCAAAATTCCGGTAAAGAGCGATGTGGCGATGACCGGCGAAATTACGCTGCAGGGCAGGGTGCTGCCAATCGGCGGGCTGAAGGAAAAGCTGCTGTCGGCGCTGCGCGGAGGCATTAAGACGGTGATTATTCCGAAAGGCAATGAAAAAGATTTGGCGGAACTGCCGGAGATTGTCAAAAAAGAATTGAAAATCGTGCTGGCGGAAAATGTCAGCGATGTTTTGGCGGTGGCGTTGGAGCATCCGGTTACGCCACTGAAAGCCGATGCCGATACGGTGCATTAAAAGAGAGGGTATTGGGAAAGAAAAGCCGGCAATGTGCCGGCTTTTTTGCCGGGTTTTGAGGCCGGCATCCGAATACTTGCGGTAGGCAGATAAAACTTGACTAAATTTTAATATTCTGGTATTTTGGCTGCAGTTAATGATTATTGTGAAATTTTAAAATTTATTTTATGAAAGAAAAAAAGCAAACGGCCGTTCCGGCAAAAGCCGAGTTTTTTTTGAAATCACTGAAGGAAGCCTCTGAGAAGGCTTTTTATCCCAAAGCGTGGCTGGATAAATTTTGCAGCGACTGTTGGGATTTTGAAGAAGGGCAACAAGAGTGTTTTGCCGTTCTTAAAGAAGTGTTTATGACTTTGCCGGCTGAGGATAAAAAAGAGATGATTCCGCAACTTGTCAACAAAAGCAAGGTTTATCCCAGACTGGTTTATCTGGCGATGGATATGTTTGGCACATTGCCCGAAAATGACCGGCACATGGAAATTCCGATGCTGTTTTTGCTGACGGACGGAACGAAAACCGAAATTACAAAGGCCGAGTATAAGTGGCGGCTGAGGCATAACTATCCGTGCGATTTTAATGAAAACGGCTATGTCCGCCCGGTGAAAGCCATAGATACGGCTTGTTATGACATGATTAAAAAATTGCAGCGTTTATCCGCCAGCAAATGCAATTGCCATCTGTTGTGCGATTAAGGGCAGTATAAAGGCGAAATTTATGAAAAAAGGTGCCGCGCTAACGGCGCCTTTTTTGTGTTTGGCAAACGACCGTGCCGGCTGGCAGACTTCTTGAGGGGCGGGCAAAAGTTTTCGGAAGCGGCAAAGGCGGAGCCCGGTGCGGGAAGACAGCGCGAAGATTTTGTTTTTGCAGCAGGGAAAGGGGATATTTCCGCTTGACAGGATAGGGAAAACGGGTTATATTTCCGCTGTTTTGATTGAGGTTCTACAATGGCAAAAAAGGTGAAAAAATCGGATTTTATCGCATCGGGGCAGGTGGCCGTCAACCGCCGTGCCACGTTTGACTATGCCATTGAGGAAACTTTCACCGCGGGGTTGGAGCTGCGCGGAACCGAGGTCAAAGCGCTGCGGCTGGGGCGGGCGAGCCTGACGGATACTTACGGGTCGTTTGATAACGGCGAGCTGTTTATTGAAAATCTCAAAATTGAGGAATATGCCAACAAAGGGTATGAAAAACAGGATCCGAACCGCAAGAAAAAGCTGCTGCTGACACGCCGTGAAATCAACCGCATTATCGGGGCGATGACGAGGAAAGGCTATTCTCTGGTCGCCAAGCGGCTATATTTTAACGAGCGCGGGCTGGCAAAGCTTGATGTCGGCCTCGGCAAAGGCAAAAAACTTTATGATAAGCGCGAGAGCATTAAAGAGCGCGAAATCAAGCGCAAATTAAAAGAATGGTAGGCTGGGCGGCGCCGTGGTTGGCGGCGGCAAGATAGTTTGCATAGTGTGCCGAAAATGCTTGCGGAATATTGAAAAATCAAAATAAATCTTTCTTTTTAAAAGAAAAAATAAAAATATCGCCGGAGGTTTTAACCGGTTGTTTAGAATTTGGCGGTATATTCGGAGTATCCGAGGCGGGCGTATGCCCTGGCCGGAGATAAGGTAATACGTTTGCAAAAGATGTATTCCAGGTGCGGGCAGCAATATGCAGGCTGTCCGGCAGCGGGTGTTATGCCGGCTTGTTTTTAACGGCGGGCGTATTATATCCTTTGCAAATGCAAAAGCCGATGAGGGAAGTTTTTTCCCGCGGCTGCAATATCCCGGTTTGGCCGTTTCGCCGGATTTATTAATCATCCGATAAAAGGAGAGTATATGTTTAATATCAGAAAATTTATGGCGCGGACGGCAGCTTTGGTGCCGGCGCTGGCCATGGGGGCAAACGGGGCGCATGCGTCCGAGATTGACCTTAAAATCCCGTCGTTGGACGTGGTTTACAATATTTTCGGCTGTTCGGTATCCGGAACGCAGATTTTATCTTTCGGGCTTATAATCTGCGTTTTGGGCATGCTGTTCGGCTGGTATGAATTTCGCAAAATCAAAAATATGCCGGCACACCAGTCTATGCTTAATGTGTCGGAGCTGATTTATGCCACCTGCAAAACCTATATGAAACAGCAGGCCAAATTGCTGGTGTTGTTGGAAGTGTTTATTGCAGTTTGCATTTTCTACTATTTCTATGGCTTAAACGATACGCCGCTGCCAAAGGTTTTGACCGTTTTGGGCTGGTCTGTGCTGGGTATTCTCGGCTCTTATTCGGTAGCTTGGTTCGGTATGCGCATCAACAACTACGCCAATGCGCGGACGGCTTTTTCCTCTTTGGAAGGCAAAGCCTACAAGGTAATGAGCCTGCCGCTTAAATCCGGCATGTCCATCGGTGTGTTGCTTATCTGCGTTGAGCTGATTATGATGATG
>CALXTP010000084.1 GCA_944391435.1 uncultured Alphaproteobacteria bacterium
TAAATCCGTAATACAGGAAGCTTATCGCCACCACAAGCCGATGCTTGGAATTTGCGCCGGTGCACAAATGATTGGCGCCTGCTTGGGCAATATGAAAATGTATCGCAGCCTGGAAGATGAAATTCCGCACAAGGCCGTTCACAAGCCTCGGCAGGAAACAGATGTCCGCCTGCATGGGTTGAAACTTCTGCCCGGAACGCCGATATTTGATATCATGGGTTTGCGTGCCGATGAAGACCGGATAATGATAAATTCCCGTCATGCGCAGGCCATGGTGCATCCGGCGCTGCAGGAATATGTAAAGGGCGAACCATTGGTTAAAATGGATATGTATGCCGTTTCGGATGCTGACGGCGTGCCGGAGATTTGGGGGAATGCATCGGCAGGAATTCTGTGCGTTCAAGGGCATCCGGAAGATTTGGCTGCCGCCGGGGATGAAAAGATGCTTCGGATCTACCAATACATAGCCGGGTTGTCCGCCGAATATAAAAAAAGCCGGGCATCATTGCTGAGAGCCCCGAAAAAGGCGCTTGAACGGTAGTTGGAAAAAGCTGTCAAAAAAAACTGTTACAAAACGACTGTTTTCTGCTTTAAACTGCCACCATTATCACGCCGGTAATAATAACCGCAAAGCAAATAAGTTTTTTAGCCATAATTTGCGGCGTAATCGTTTCGTGGAGATTGAGGCTAAACATTTTTTTGAGCGCTAAGCTGATGAACAGCATAAAAATAGGCGCGGTGGCGTTAATCGCCGATGATATAACCGCCGAGAGCTGCGATAAGGCATAAACTGCCGCCGCCCCGCCCAAAAAGCATAACAGTTCGTTGAGGCAAAAGACTTTGGTATGGTGGCAATATTCCCGAAAAGCTTTTTTTATACGCCGTGCGGAAGGTTTGTGTAACAGGAATAAAAAAGGCAGCAGGCACGAAAGGGTATTGACGTAGATAATCATATTTATCCAGTTGCCGTCCAGATTAAATGTATATTTTTGTATCACCACATAAACGGCGCGCAACAGCGACACCAAAACATATAATAAAAGGCACGGTTAAGCTTCGGCATTTTAAAGTTGTTGATGCTGAGCACGATTGATGCGGCAATAATCAATAAGAAGCCGGCGTATTGGGAACCTTTCAGCACCTCGTCCAAAAAGAGAAACGTCATCACCGGGATGGTAATTTGCCCCAGGGAAAACAGTGCCGATACAATAGATGTATCAATAACTTTCATCGCTTTGTAATACGGATAAAGGTAGGCAACGTCAATTATGGCCAATACAAAATAAAAGGGCAGGGCTTGTGCGGCGGGCAGGGGAGGCACGCCGAAAAACAACAACAGCGGCAGAAACACGCAGTTCATCAGTGAGATATAAAAAATCATCGTTATCGGATGTTTGAAGATATTGTTGGACAGCCTGCATTCAATAATATTGGCAAAAGAAGAAAAAAACGGTGCCAAAAAAGCCACAATCCAAATAAACATACAAAACCTTTTTGCTGTTGTCCCTGTCTGATTATATAGTCATCAGAAGTTAAGATAATATAAATGCCGGCCGATTTTCTTCTGCTACGGATAAATCCGGATTTTATGGTGCCTGATAATAGTCTGATTTTGCTATGTTTGGAGGTGTTATTGTCCCGGCAGCCGCATGCCGTTATCTCTGCGGCATAGCGCCGTTATCCCTGCGGCATAACATCGTTATTCCTGCGGCATTGCACCGTTATTCTTGCGGCACAGCGCCGTTACCCTTGCGGCATAGCGCCGTTACCCCTGCGACACGGCACCGTTATCCCTGCGGCATAACATCGTTATCCCGGTATTTTTCCTATTTATCCCAAGCTTAGGGGAGCTGTAAAACACATAATGAAAAAACCGCCGGCACAACGTGACGGCGGGCAACAATCCAATATTCTGAAAACGACGCTTAAAAGCTTTTTCTCTAATCTTTTGCCGCGGCTCTGGCTCATACCTTTTGGACAACGCCGATTTGCCACTTTTTTTGATTTTAAGAAAAAACTTAAGGCCGCTTTCGGACAATCTCCTATTATCTGGAGTAAAATTCGATAACCAGGTTCGGTTCCATCTGCGCGGCATACGGAACATCGTCAAACTTCGGCACAAAGGTATACTTCGCGGTCAGCTTAGCGGCATCAACTTCCAGATAAGAAGGGAAATCGCGCGTCTGGGACTGAACGGCAGACATAACGATGGCCAGCTGTTTAGATTTTTCGCGAACTTCAATAACATCGCCGGCTTTCAGCTGGTAAGAAGGAATATTAACCTTTTTGCCGTTAACGGTAACATGTCCGTGGTTGACAAACTGGCGTGCCGCAAAAACGGTAGAAGCAAACTTGGCTTTGTAAACCAGATTGTCCAAACGGGATTCCAGCAGGCCGATAAGATTTTCAGCCGTATCGCCTTTTCTGCGAATAGCTTCAACATAGTACTTGTGGAACTGCTTTTCGGAAATATTTCCGTAATAAACTTTCAATCTCTGCTTGGCATACAATTGCTCGCCGTAGTCGGTCGTCTTCTTTCTTCTCTGCCCGTGTTGTCCCGGAGCATAATTTCTTTTCAAAATCGGGCTGTTATTGTCGCCCCAGAGATTTTGGCCGTAACGGCGGCTGTTTTTCTTTTTGGCTGTAACGATACTTTTCATAAATAAAATCCTTTAGATATTGGTTAAAATTATTGTCCCGATAGTTTTGTCGTTGGCAGAGCCTGCTTTGCGAATAACAAACAAAGCTCCGGCGCAAACGGGGAATTCCTCCGGCTTGAAACAGAAATACAATTCCGCCGCACCTTAACACAAACCTTCGCACTTAAGAACAACGACGCAGCACCTTGGTACAACTCTGCCATATAACCGGCGCTTTCTTTGCGTTTCCGTATTCAAACACTACCCGCTTTCTCGGAAGTATGCCTAACATATCGCAAAAAAATAATTTTGCAAGCATTTTTTCTGATTTTGCGCAGATTTTTTCACAGCAGGCTATTGCACGGCAAGCTAATAAAAATTCTTCCGCACTTTGGCAAACAGGGGCTCGTTGATGTCTTCCAACATGCCGTCTTTAAGACGGAGCTGCCGGTTCATCCTCGTTGCCAGTTCCATATTGTGCGTGGCAATCAGTGCCGCCAGGCCTGTTTCTTTGATGATATGGAGCAACGCCGCAAAAACGTCTTCGGCCGTGTTTGGGTCAAGGTTGCCGGTCGGTTCGTCGGCCAGCAGCAGTTTCGGCGCATTGGCAAGTGCCCGCGCAATGGCCACCCTTTGCTGTTCGCCGCCGGAAAGTTCTGCCGGGCGGTGTTTCAGGCGATGCGACAGGTGCAGCTTTTCCAGCAGCATAACGGCTCTGTCTTGTGCCTCGCTTTTGCTTTTTCCGGCAATAAGCATCGGAATCATCACGTTCTCCATGGCTGAAAAGTCGCCGAGCAGGTTGTGGTATTGATACACAAAACCGATATAGTCGCGTCTCAAATGCGTCCGCAAATCGTCAGAAGCCTTGCCGATATTTTCGCCGTTGATAAAAATACGCCCTGCAGTCGGCCGGTCAAGCAGGCCGGCAATCTGCAACAGTGTAGACTTTCCCGCGCCGCTTTGCCCCACCAGCGCCGTAATTTCCCGCGGCTGCACCTTCAAATCAACGCCGTTCAAAACCTCAAGCGTCTGTTTGCCTTGTTTATAAGTTTTTGTTACGCCGCTTAATTCCAGCACACAAGTATTTTCGTTATTCATAGCGCAAAGCCTCCACCGGATCCATTTTTGCCGCCCGATAAGCCGGGTACAGGGTTGCCAGGAACGAAAGCAGCAGCGAAATTCCTGCTACCGTCAAAACCACGGGCATTTCCACTTTTGCCGGCAGCTGCGACAGGAAATAGATTTCCGCCGCAAATAAATCCCGCCCCGAAACAGATTGCAAAAATTGGCGGATATTTTCAATATTGTCGCAAAACAGCAGCGCCAGCAAAACGCCGAGCAGCGTGCCGACCACGCCGATAAACGCGCCGTCCAAAAAGAAAATGCGCATAATCATTCCCTTGGTTGCCCCCATGGTGCGCAAAACCGCAATATCGCGCCCTTTATCTTTGACCAGCATAATCAGGCCGGTAATGATATTAAACGCCGCTACCAGGATAATCAGCGTCAACACGACAAACATCACGTTGCGTTCCACATCTATCGCATTAAAAAAGGCCGAGTTCGTCTGGCGATAGTCATAAACAAAAGCTTTATTGCCGGAGGTTTCAATCGCTGCCCCGATAAGCTGGCGGATATAATCAACGTCTGCGTTTGGCCGCAACGTAACGTCAATGCCGGTCACACCGTTGCCGAGAGAAAAGAACGTTTGCGCCGTCGCCAGCGGCATAAAGACAAAATTGGCGTCATATTCATACATGCCGAAATTAAAAGTGCCGGCTACCCGGTAGCTTTTCATCCGCGGCACGGTGCCAAACATGGTAATTTTGCCGTTTGGCGAGAGCAGGGTGATCTCATCGCCGGCGGTTACGCCGAGCTTGTTGGCAAGCCGCGACCCCAGAACGACGATATCGCCTTCAAAAAGCTTCAAATCAAAATCTTTAAAACCTTCGCGCAGAACCTTTTTCTTCTGCAAATCAGCGCCGTTGATGCCGCGCACCATCACGCCCTCTGCCGTATTGCCGGCTGTTGCCAGCAGTTGCTTTTCAATAAGCGGGATGGCTACGTCCACACCCGGAACTTTCTCTTCCAACATTCTGACGGCATCGGGATAATTGTTAAACGGTACGTTGCGGATGGCGGCAATACTGATATGCCCGTTGATGCCGAGGATGCGCCCCAGCAATTCCTCTTTAAAACCGTTCATAACGGATGTAACGATAATCAGCGTAGCCACGCCGAGGGCGATGCCGATAAACGCAAACGTGGTAATGACCGATATAAAGCCTTCCTTTCGTTTGGCTCGCAAATATCTGCCGGCGACCATTTTTTCAAATTTAGAGAAAATCATTTGCAAACTCCTTATATTGCTCCAACATAGCCTGCCGGAGCAAACTTGCAACCATAAAAATTTTCTGCCCACAGGAAACGCCGCTTGGGGAGGGCTATATGGAAATAAGGGCAAGGGCTGCCATAAAAAAAGAACCGCGTTGCGTAACGGGGTTCTTTATGATGATTGCGTTTTATAAAAATTAAAAAAGGAAAAAGGATAGCCTCACGGCCGCCTTTTTCCAAACATACAAAACAAAGTACATTAGCGGTGGCGCCGCTAACAACTCAAAAAAAGGCAAAGTCCGTTTTCCCTTTACCGCTGTAAAGCGGGCTCAGCCTTATGCTAAGATTACAATCCGTCCCACTTGTCGTGCCGTCTGCCGCCGGATTTTGCCGGTTTATCGGAAGTTTTGTTTTTTCTTCCTTTTTTAGAAAGAAAATCACATTTAACCCGCGGAAAATAATCATGCAGGCAAAAACCGCCCAACCGGCCGACTTTGCTCATAAGCTTGCTTAGATCCTGTGTAAAAGTTACCGGGATAAAGCTCTTTTGGCCATCTGGGGCTTCAAGCAGATGCAGAACAGAGAACTCATCAGGGCTGCTGAAATACGCTTCGGCATACCAGCCTTTTTTGTTGACAAAGTGGACAACCGCTTTCTTTTCCGTATCCAGAAAAGCCCATAACGATTTAATTTTGCCGCCGGTATTAAGCGTTTGCAAATGCCGGAGCATAATCTCAATAGAGGTCGCCGTACTTGCATCCAAAAGGCAGCTGTCTTCGGCATGCGTAGACTGATTTGTTACGTCCTTAAGGGCGTTGCGTAAAACGATTCGGTTCAAAAAATCAGACATTCGTTGCCGCGACACGGCGGGATAAGAAACGATAAACTCGTTAAAATCGGCCGGCTTGTCATTTTGAGCCCTGCCAAGATTCTTACTCGCGAGAGAAACAACAACTCCCTTCGCGTCTGACCACATGATGGTCTTCAGAATTCTTTCTTCCATAATGATATATTTTTAATATTAATACAAAACAAATTATAACATGGGGATTTCTTTTGTCAAATATATTTTCAAAGAATATAGAAAAAGAAGGAAAAACGGATTTTTTTCTAAAAAGAAAGGGCATAAAAAATCATTTTTTCGGCAAAAAAATGATTTAACAAAACAGCTTTTCCCTTGGCAAGCCCGAGCCTTGGCTGGGAAAAGCTGTTTATGCCTTCTGAAAAAAATATCTCCGCTTTTGTCAGAAAAGGGATGAAGGAATAAAAGCGGTTACTTGAGTTTCGCCAAATCCGCGGCGATGGCTTGGGACAATCCGCCGAGCAGGCGGCTTTGCGCCGGGATATAGGCATCATAGCCGTCTTCAATTTTAAGCGCCTGGTCAAAGCGCCCTTGTTTGAGGATTTTGCCTTGCGCATTCCGGATAAAATAAGAAGCTTTCAAAAGCGCCGTTTCGTCCAGCCTGCCATTCATTTCGCGGATTTCCGCAAACACGGCATATTTATAATTTTTGCGCAGCGTCGTCTGGTTTTCAACCATGGCATTGGGCAAAAGGAGGCTGAGGTTCTGGTTCAAAACCTGTTGCACCAGTTTTTCCGGCGCCGCACCCCAGCGGTTAAATTCGTCAATTTTGACTTCATAATTTTCTTTGCCCAAAGTTGTGATTTGCGGACGCGACTGTTCTGCCGGCAGCAATACCGGGGCAATTAAAATCGTAGATTTGACGTTTGGATAGGTGTTGGCCGGCGTTTGCATGGCCACCGGCTGGTAAAAATTCGGATTAGGGCTGGAACACGCGGTTACGGCCAAAGCCAGAAGGGTAACGAATATTTTTTTCATTTTAATAATCCTTTCCTGTAATAATGGCATTCGGATACATTTGCAGATAATCCGTCAGGTTTTTCATGGAAGCCGCCGCCGCGGAAAAGCTGTCTATCATGGCAGCGATGCTGGCGGCATTTTCACCGACCATCAAATCAAACGACTGGGCTGCCCCGCCGACGTTTTGTGCCGCCGTTCCGAGTTCCTCCACCATTTTGGCGGTATTTTTCTTGTTTTCTTTCAGAATATGGTCCACCGTATTGAGTGTGGAATTCAGTTGTGTCAAAAGGTCGGGCAGTTCGCGGTTGAGCGTCTGGGTAATGTTATGTACGTCGCTGGCAATCTGTGTAATCGGCATAACCTGGAGGCTCTTGGAGATGGCTGAAAATGGCGAACCGATAGTCGGTATCTCCAGCTCGTTTTTATTGTGGCGGTAAAGGACAATCGGCGAGCCGGGGAACATATCAAGTTCAATCGCCAGCTGCCCCGTAATGACCGAATTGATGGAAAGCTGGGCCCTCAGCCCGTCTTTGATAAATTGTTCCAGCCGGTCATGTTCGTCATGCATCGTCGTTATCAAAGATTTGCCGTTATAAATTTTGGCATAAACGGGAATCGTAAATTTCATCGTGTTCATATCTGCCTGCAGGCGCACTTCGGAAACCTCGCCGATTTTAACCCCTTTGAACAACACCGGCGCTCCGACGTCAAGCCCTTTGACCGATTCGTCAAAATACATGACGACGGTTGATTCGTCATCTGAAAATTTGTTTTTAAGAAAATATCCGAACATAAAGACCAACGCCAGGATTCCGGCGCTGACAAATACCCCGATCATTTTCATGTTAGGCTGTTTTATCATTATTTTTTCCTCTGGTTAAAAATTCGCGAATGGTATCGTTTGGCGGATTGCGCAGCAAATCTGTCGGCTTTCCCCGCCCGGTAATATTCTTGGTGCTGCCGTCCAAAAAGATGGAATTTGTCCCGATGTTGAGCAGCGACTGCAGCTCATGCGTAACAATAACAAAAGTCGTGCCGAGATTCTGGTTAAGCTCCAAAATAAGGTCGTCCAGGCGTTTGGAACTGATGGGGTCCAGCCCGGCCGACGGCTCGTCGCAATAGACGATTTTCGGATCCAGAGCCAGGGCACGGGAAAGGGCAGCCCTTTTTTTCATGCCGCCGGAAATTTCGGACGGATAAAAATCTTCAAATCCGGAAAGCCCTGTCAACGCCAGTTTATAGCTGGCCAGCTCGTCAATTTCTTTGGGGCTGTAAGGCGTATAGAGTTCCATCGGCATCGCCACGTTTTCTTTCAGCGTCATGGAAGAAAACAGCGCCCCGCTTTGGTATAAAACGCCGCAGCTCTTCATAATCTCCGTTTGCGTCTTATTGTCAGCGCCGGAAAAATCCCTGCCGTCAATCAGCACCTTGCCCTGCACCGGCGTTACCAGCCCGGTCAAGACGCGCAGCATACTGCTTTTGCCGCAGCCGCTGGCGCCCATAATGATAAAGATATCTCCGGTGTTGACGGAAAAATTGATATTGTCAAACAAGACAAAATCGCCGTATGCTACTTTCAGATTTTGAACGGTAATAATGTCGCGGCTCATATTCCCATCTCCTCAAACAATACCGTCAAAATTCCGGTTGCAACAATCATCCACACCAAAGCCGTTACCACGGCGCCGGTCGTCGCTTTGCCGACGCTGTCGGCATCTCTGCCGGCATTAAGCCCTTCATAACATCCGCACAGCGAGATGATAAAGCCGTATACGACACTGTGAAACAGACCCACCAGAATATTTTTGAGGCTGAGCGCTTTGACGGAATAATCCCAATAAGAAGACGAAGACAAATCCAAAAAGCTGACCCCGACCACGGCACCGCCCAAAATCCCCAGGGCATCGGCCAGCAGAGTGAGAAAAGGTATGGTCAGCACCAGGGAAATCAGCCGCGGTGCCACCAAATAATCGGCAATTTTGACACCAAGCGTTTTCAGGGCGTCAATTTCTTCGTTAACCTGCATGGTGCCGAGCGTAGCGGCATAAGAAGAACCGGTGCGGCCTGCCATGATGATGCCGACCATGATGGCCGCCATAATGCGCGTCATACCAACCGCAACCATGCTTGCCACATAAATGCCTGCGCCGAACGTCCGTAGCTGCAAAGCACCGACAAAAGCCAAAATCAAGCCGACCAGAAAGCTGACCAGCGCAATAATGCCGACAGCCTTATAGCTGCAATCGCCGAAAATAAACCAAAAATCCTTGCGCCGCCAAACAGCCGTGCCGATACAAAAACGCCATAACGCCCCAAAGGCCTCCCGTATAAACCGGCAGACGTGTTTGATATCTTGATAAAAAGAAAAGCTTTTTATGCCGATTCGTTCAAACAATCCGCTTTTATTTTCCGTATTTTCGGGCGGGATGTTTCCGCCTTTCAGAGCCAGTTGCAATACGTCTTGCACGTTTTGCGGCAGGCGGGAGAGGTTAAGCTCTTTGCCATGCGATTTCAAAATTTTGGCAATGTGAAAAATTTCCGCCGCCGTTGGCGAAGAATAAGCAGCCCCCTCCGGCAAAACCGCAAAAATATTGCGTACATCCCGGCTTGCTGCGACAATGTCATCAGCGGAGATTTTGTTGTTTAAAAGCTGAAGGTTGTCGTTGCGGGGCAGGGGGCTGGCGCTGTTTTCCTTTTCCTGAGCCTTTTCCGAAACATCCGCTGCAGCCGTTTCTTTTCGGATACCGCTTGCGGCGGCAATATTTCCGCCATTATCCGGGGCGCTTGTGGCTATGCTGCCCGCTCCTGCCGCCACATCGGCACTGTCGTTGCCATTATCCGGGATGCCTGCGGGATTTGCCGTATGCCCTGCCTTTGATAAATCCGTAACAGGGGCTTTGGGCAAGTCCGGACAGATACAGAGCAGCAAATCATCATTTATTTTTTTTAATTCAATTGCCATGGTTTGTATTTTTTCCTATCTTTTATCCCCTTTGGGAAAATGCTTTTATGCCCTTGTCTTATTCCGGACGGAAAATCCCCTTTCAAACTCTTAAATTTTCTTACAGTTTGCCATACAGACTTCAACGGCAGCCTGGTTGGCGGCGTCGTGTGCTTCTTGCTGGGATGTGCCGTTAAGCAGCGATGTGATAAAAGCGCCGGCAAAAGCATTTCCGGCACCATAGGCAAAAGCCTGCTTAACGCTGCTGCTGTTTCTGACCACGGTAACCTCGTTTCCGTAAACGCGGCTCTCCCTCGTAACGTCCGTAATAATCAGATATTGAAGCCCGAACTCTTCTTTAAGTTTCAGGCACATTTCTTCCGTAGAGCCGCTCATCCGCAACAGTTGCTTGATAATTTTGAGCTCGTCAACATTCAGTTTTAAAACGTTGGCTTTTTGGAGCAGGGCTTTGATGGTTTCTTTGTCATAATAATCTTGGCGCAGGTTAACATCAAAAAATTTAAAAGCCTGCTCAGGCGCCGCATCAATCAAATCCAACATCGTTGCCCGCGAATAGGGTTTGCGCAAAGCCAGCGTCCCGAAAAAAACGGCATCGGCGCTGCGGATGCATTTGTCTGCCGCTTCCGTATAAGGGATATAATCCCATGCGGCATTTTCAAGAATATGTGCCGTGTGCCTTCCATCCGAATTTTTAAAAATCAAAACCCGCCCGGTCGGATATGGCGTTACCGCCAAAACGGGAGTAATGTCATTTTTGTTGAGTTCGGTAATGACCTCCCGCCCGAGATCATCCGCGCCTATGGCGCTGACAAGCGAGCCCCTGGCGCCGAATTTGACGGCATGGTTCAAAAAATCGGCCGGTGCCCCGCCGAGCTTACGGCTGTCCGGCATAATATCAAAAACGACTTCGCCGATGGCAACGACATGAGGTTTTTTATTTTTTCCCGTCATAGCCCCTCTGTTTACAGATAAAAGTTAAAATTTAGTTAAGAGTATAATCGTTTTTTTCTGAGAGTCAACGCGATTCATACTTGTGCAAGCGCAAATTTAGGCTGTCTTCCAATATTTTTCCGGTTTGCACCGAGGAAATTTTGCAAAGCCTGGTGGGTTCCCCTCTGCGATACCAAGATTGGTAAGAAAGGCAATCGGCCTGTTTGCCGAGTGCGTTATAGCTGTCCAGAGCAAAATGCACCGCATCCGGCTGCTGATGGTAAAGGTTTATGTTTTTCATAACCGACGGCAGGCGCAAAATTTCTCCGTGCGGACCGACTGCAGCCAGGCAGGTGTGTTCCGGCAGGTAATATTCGCAAAACAGGTTATTGTTGTCAAAAGCGATAATAGGCAGTTCTTTGGGAACAAATTGGCGAATGTCGCTGACCAGCTTCTGCGTTCCCGGGTCAAAAGAAGACGCCTTGATATCCAGATACGAGGGGATAAATCCCAGCACCGCCGCTATCAGAAATCCGCAGTTCAAAAAGCGGATTCGGCACAAAACCAACGCCCCGGCCGCATACCATAACAAAGCAAAGGCCATCATATAACGTGCCGTCAGCATCGGCCGTACCCAAAACGACAAAGCCAGCAGCAGCAGATAGCTGCCGATAACTGCAAAAGAAACGGCATAAAAAAACTTTGCCTGCCGTTTATTTTTTGGATTTGCCACATTTTGAGCGTTACCAACAATCTGCGGGCAGAAAATACCGCACCAGACGGAAAAGCTTAATGCCGTTGCGGCAAAAACGGTCAGCAAAAACAGGCGTGATTGTAAAATCTCTTCATACAGCGGCGAAATAAAAAATGACGGGCTCATCAAAACGAATGACATATTGACATACCAGTATTGGCCGATGATGCCGCCGGTTTTAAGCGGGACGGAGAGCCATGGCGCAAAGCAGAGAGCGCATACCGCCGCCGTTGCCAGCAGTTTCTTTATTTCCGAAGTTTTTTTGTGCCGCCATAAGTCAAGCAAAATAAAGCCGTATAAAAACATCAGCAGGAGAGCACAGTAATAATGCGTATAAAGCGCCGCCGCCGTTGCCAGGCCGAATTTGGCATAGTCGCCGCGTTTGGGCGCATCCGCGAGCCTAAGGCCGTATACGGCAGCCATAAGCAACAGCAGGGCAGAAAGCATATAAGCGCGTACCTCAAACGCCAGCCATAGCGAATGCGGCATCAGCATAATAAGCGTCATCAGCCACAGCGCCGCTTTATCGCCGTAATCGCGCCGGAATGCTGTCGCCGCAAAAAGCTGCGCCGCAGGCAACAGGATGAATGACGCAAAATGGGCACCGAAAATTTCATAAGATTCCGGAAACAGCACCAAAACGGCTTTCAGGTACAAATAATAAAGCGGCGGTTTGGAATCTTCGGTAAACAGGAGATGAAACATCTCCGGCAGGCTGTCTTTTGCCATCAAAACCGAATAGATTTCATCTGTCCACAAATTGATATTGTTGATAAGCGGTACATAAAGCAATGCCGTCAGCGCGATAATCAGCCCTGCCGCAACTTTGAAATCCGGAAAAATATGATGTAAAAGGAAGCGCATGTACTAAGACTTTCATTTAAAATATGATAAAGCATAAAAAGAAAAGTGCAGCCCGTCAATTGCCGAAATCCTTTTGCGCACAACGGAACAAGTCTGCGCCGGCAAAAGGTCGATTCCTCCAATGGGTTTAATCAAAAAAACTGCCGTCCCTTGCGGTAACGGCAGTCTCGTTTCTTTTCGGCTCATACACCTGCGGCATGCCGGACTCAACGCCCGGGTTTCTCCGTTTTTAGATAATCGCACAACCATTTGTAAAAAGGATTGGGAAAATCGGCATAAAGAGCCTCCGCCTTTTCAACCGTCAACTCTTTGCGTGCCAACGCCGATTCGGTCAAAATCGTGCAGGTATCGTCATGAATGTCGGCCGCTCCGCCGGATATCAGCCATTCTTCTTCCACGCCGTTGTTTTCGTTCAGCAGCCTGACCGACCCCATATCCAGCGCCATCAGCGTCGGCGCCCTGCCTTTGATGACCGTCAGCGGCTTGTCATCGGACGGCAAAAATATCCGGTATGCTTTTGTGCTGAGGGCAAGCCTTTCCGGCATATAAATTTTCAGCTCAATATCCGCGGCCATGGCTTATGCGGCTCCTTTCATCTGCTCGGCTTTTTCCAACACTTCTTCTATGGTGCCGACCATATAGAAAGCCTGTTCGGGAACATCGTCATATTTGCCTTCCAAAATCCCCTTAAAGCCTTTAATTGTATCTTCCAGGTTGACAAAACGCCCCTTTTTGCCGGTAAACACTTCCGCCACATGGAACGGCTGCGACAGGAATTTTTGGATTTTTCTGGCTCTGGAAACAACCATCCGGTCATCGTCGGAAAGTTCGTCCATACCCAAAATGGCAATGATATCTTGCAGCGAGCTGTATTTTTGCAAAATTTCCTGCACGCCGCGCGCTACGGCATAATGTTCTTCGCCGACGACATCCGGGCTCAGAATACGGCTGGTAGAATCAAGAGGATCAACTGCCGGATAAATGCCGAGTTCGGAAATCTTACGCGACAACACCGTTGTGGCATCCAGGTGTGCAAACGTCGTTGCCGGTGCCGGGTCGGTCAAATCGTCGGCCGGAACATAAACCGCCTGCACGGATGTAATGGAACCGTCTTTGGTGGATGTAATGCGTTCCTGCATCGCGCCCATATCCGTACCGAGCGTCGGCTGATAGCCCACGGCGGACGGAATACGCCCTAACAACGCCGAAACCTCAGATCCTGCCTGGGTAAAACGGAAAATATTATCCACGAAGAACAACACGTCCTGGTGTTCCACATCACGGAAATATTCTGCTTCCGTCAAACCGGTTAAGGCCACGCGCGCACGAGCTCCCGGCGGTTCGTTCATCTGCCCGTACACCAGCACGGTCTTGGATTTATCGCCTTCCAAATCAATAACGCCCGATTCTATCATTTCGTGATACAGGTCATTGCCTTCACGGGTTCTCTCGCCGACGCCGGCAAAAACCGAATAGCCGCCATGCCCTTTGGCAATATTGTTTATAAGCTCCATAATCAAAACCGTCTTGCCGACGCCTGCGCCGCCGAACAGGCCGATTTTGCCGCCTTTGCTGTAAGGCTCCAGCAAATCAATAACCTTAATGCCGGTAACAAAAATTTCCGGATTAGTCGCCTGATCCGTAAATTTCGGTGCCTCGCGATGGATGGGCATATTGGTTTTGGCCTGGATTTTGCCGCGTCCGTCAACTTCGTCGCCGACAACATTGATAATGCGCCCCAGCAATTCCGGCCCGACCGGTACGGTAATCGGCTTTTCCGTATTATAAACTTTCAATCCGCGGCTCATGCCGTCCGTCGTGTCCATGGCAATCGTGCGCACGACATTTTCTCCCAGGTGCTGTTCAACCTCCAACACGACGCGGCGCCCATTGACTTCGCATTCCAGTGCCGATAAAATCGCCGGCAGGGCTTTTACGTTTTGAAATTTGACGTCAACAACCGCGCCCATAACCTGATGGATTTCGCCGAGCTTGTCGCTGCCTTCCAGTTCTTTAAGCTTGTCGCGCAGCCCGTTAAGGCGGATGTCGGCCTCTTTTTTAAGGTCTTTCACATCCGGCTGTTCTTCTGCCGCTTTCTTTTTCTTTGCCACCATCTTTTTCTTACTCCTAACAAAGTTTTCGCACCATCATAAGCCGTTTTTACGTTTCGGCCAAAACTTTTATCCTGCCGCCGTTCCGGCAGAAAATAAATTTTTCTACATTGCCTCCGCCCCGGCCACAATCTCCGTCAGCTCGGTTGTAATGGCCGATTGCCTGAGGGTGTTATATTTAAACGTCAGCGAGTTAATCATCTCGCGGGCATTGCGGTTGGCATTATCCATAGACCCCATGCGCGCCGCGTGTTCTGACGCCTGCGAATTGATAAGCACTTCAAACATGGACGTACGCATGTAAACATCAGACAGCTTTGCCAGCATGGATAATATATCCGGCTGATAATCATAAAAAGCATTGCCGATACGGTCGGCCATGGCATCTTCCTCCGTCTGTTCAATGCCGAAAGGGACAACTTGTTTTGAAACCAGCGTCCGCGACAGGCCTGACAGAAAATCGCTGTAAACAATCTCGCAGATGTCGGCATGATATTGTTCTTTTTTTTGGCACACGTCATGCAAAAAAGACAAGGCTTCTTCATACGTCAAATGTTTTTTGATAACATTGGGGTAATTGCTTTCAATATCCGTAAAGCCGAGGCGTTTCAACGCCGTATATCCTTTTTTGCCATAACAAAAGACAATGGTTTCTTTGCCTTGCTTGTGCAGCTCATCAATCCGCCGTTTGGCTTCTTTGGCAATTTGCAGGTTATAGCTGCCGCACAGGCCACGGTCTGATGCCAGTACAAAGAGGGCATAGCGCTTGGGGTTTGGCGGTTGCCGCAACATCTGCGGCAACACAAAGCTGATGCCTTGTTCCGCTTCTTTGGCGTGAAGTGCAGCCAAGACGTTTTTGATATTGCGGATAATCATTTTTTGGAACAGCTCGCTTTTATCCAGCGTCAATTGCGCCCGGCGGTATTTTGATGCTGCCACCATTTTCATCGCCGAGGTAATTTTTTGCGTGGACTTAATGCTTTCAATGCGCGTCCTCAATTCTTTTAAACCAGCCATCATCAGCCCTTTCTATTTTTCTTGCGGTTGTCGCTAACCTTGTCCCTTTCTATTTCTTTTTGCGGTTGCCGCCGGCTTTAGCCCTCTCTGATTTTTGCGGTTGCCGCCGGTTCTTTTTGTGCGGGCGACAACCGCGCCGGAAAACCGAAACTCAGGAAGCAATGAAACATCATAACCGTATCCAAACGCCAAATTTTTAATCCGTCTGCCTTCCGGTTTCACGTCTAAACTTTCGCCCTCCGGCTTTGCCCTTCTTGCTTCATTGCTCCAAAGCTTCTATATGCCGTCGCCGTCTCCCGTTGCTTATGCCGCTTAAGCGGCTGTGGTGTCTTTTGCGGCAGCTTCGTCGGCTTTGGCCTTTTTGAATGCCGCAACACATTGTTGAACAAACGCAGCAAGCTCTTTATCCAGCTCTTCCGAGATAATTTTCTTTTCACGGATTTCTTTCAAAAGGCTGCTTCTCTCGCGTTTGAAACAACCGAGCAGATACGTTTCAAACTCTTTGACTTGCTTAACCTCAAGCTCATCCAAAAAGCCCCGTGCGCCCGAAAACAGTGAAACGACTTCTTCTTCAAGTGGCAACGGATGATAAACCGGCTGTTTCAGCAGTTCCGTCAGTCGGGCGCCGCGTTCCAGCAATTTTTTGGTAGAAGCGTCCAAGTCGGAAGAAAACTGTGAAAAGGCAGCCATCTCGCGATATTGCGCCAAATCAAGCTTCATCGTTCCCGCCACTTGCTTCATTGCCTTAACCTGTGCCGCAGAACCGACACGGCTGACCGAAATGCCGACATTGACTGCCGGGCGGACGCCTTGGTAAAACAGTGCCGTTTCCAAAAAGATCTGTCCGTCGGTAATGGAAATAACATTCGTCGGAATGTACGCCGATACGTCGCCAGCTTGCGTCTCAATAACCGGCAGAGCCGTCAGCGAACCGCTGCCTTCTTCTTCATCAAGTTTGGCGGCGCGCTCCAAAAGCCTTGAGTGCAGATAGAACACATCGCCCGGATAAGCCTCGCGCCCCGGCGGACGACGCAACAACAGGGACATTTGCCGATAAGCCGTCGCCTGTTTGGACAGGTCGTCATAAAAGATAACGGCATGCATGCCCCTGTCGCGGAAATATTCGCCCATGGCGCATCCGGCGTATGGGGCAATATATTGCAACGGTGCGGCGTCAGAAGCCGTCGCCGCCACCACGATGGTATAGTCTAGTGCGCCGTAATCGCGGAGAGTTTTGACCACCTGTGCCACGGTAGAGCGCTTTTGCCCGATAGCGACATAAATGCAAAACAGTTTGTCTTTGTCGCTTTTAGCCGCATCGTTGGTCGCCTTTTGGTTGATAATCGTATCAACGATAATGGACGTTTTTCCGGTTTGGCGGTCGCCGATAATAAGTTCGCGTTGCCCGCGTCCGATAGGGATAAGCGAGTCAATCATTTTCAACCCGGTCTGCACCGGTTCGTGCACGCTGCGGCGCTCAATAATTCCCGGTGCACGCGTTTCCACGTTGGCAAACTCTTTGGTTTTGATTGCGCCCAGTCCGTCAATCGGCTGTCCGAGGGCATCTACGACGCGCCCCAGCAGTTCTTTGCCGACCGGAACGCTGATAATCGTTTTGGTACGCTTAACCGTATCGCCTTCTTTGATTTCCGCGTCTGAACCGAAAATAACCACGCCGACGCTGTCTTCGCCGAGATTAAGGGCCATGCCTTTAACGCCGGATGAAAACTCAACCATTTCGTTGTATTCTATGCCGGTCAGCCCGTAAACGGTAGCAATGCCGTCGCCGACGGAAAGAACGCGTCCGACTTCTTCCATATCCGGATTAAAGTTGTACTGTTCTATTTTCTCTTTCAGAATTGCGGAGATTTCTTCTGCCTTAACCGCCATCTCACTTTCCTTTCGCCTTACTCGTTACGAATAACATTTTCCCTCCTGTTAAGCCTTGCCTTGTTTAATCAGGCTTTCTATTTTATTAAGCTTGCTTTCCAGCGTATCGTCAATCAGCTGCGATGCAAAGCGCACTCTTAATCCGCCCAGAACTTCCGGCTTGATAAAATATTCCGTCATGACCGTTCCGCCGAGTTTTTTTTCCAAAACGCTGCGCAGCCGTTTGTCTTGTGCCTCCGATAAAGGGACAACCGTATCCACGGCCACCCGGATAATGCCTTTGTCTTCATAATAAAGGCTGATAAACTCGTCGGCAATCAGCCCGATGATGTTCAGCCTGTCGTTGCCGGCAGCCAAAAGCATTGCTTCTTTTGAAATATCCGAAAGCTTAATTTTTTTGGCCAGGTCGGCAATAATGCGTTTTTTGACCTCGTCATCATCGGCCGGCGCTGCCAGCAGCTTCCAGGTTTCGGGGGCAATGCGGCAGGCGTCTTTGATTTGTTTAACCTCATCAAAAACTTTATCTTCCGCTTTTTTGTCTTTGGCTGCATCCAGCCATGCCCGCGCATAGACGGAAGCCATTTTATATTTAGAAACTTTTTGCATAGGCGCTGTTGTCTCCGATATTTCCTGTTTAGGTTTTGTCTTTTTGAAAACCTTTTAACCATGGCTAACACAAAATTACTTATTTTAAATTAAAATTTCCACCCTTAAACGTATTTTTTCACAATCAAATTGCAGAAATTGGTATGGAAACGGAAAATATAAAAAAAAAGAACCTCCCGTTAAAAAACGGAAGGCGCGAAGATACGCTTGCACGGGCCTTGGCCGCGCTTCAGGCTTTGGCCATAAAAAAGCCGATGCAGAGTAAAATTGTACGGTCAAACCGCGAATTTCTCCCCGTGCAACGCTCAACGCCGAGATTGTCATAAAGCTCGTTGCCGGCAATAAACCAGCCGTTGCGGAGCATTTTGAAATACCCGTCGTTAAGAAAGGCGATTCGCTTGTTGTCGGCATCGTATAATCCCGGTGTGCACGAACCGTCGCCGTTGCCATGGCAGGCAATGTAGTATTTTCCGTCTTTAAAAACCTCTGCGTTTTTTAAGCCGGTGCCGATACATTTTCCGTCTGCGGCAAACAGGCTGAAGCCGGTTTCGCCTTCCAGGCGGTAGCACCCGTTGGAAAAGAGCAGGGCTTTTGCGCCAAAGGGGCAGAGTTGCTCGCCGTCTTTGGAAAAAAGGGCACTTCCTCCGTCATTTTGGGCAATGGTAAACTTTCCATCCGCAGCGTTAAAAACACGCCTGACGTTCCCGAAAAAGAACGGGCATCGCCCCGGAAAGAAAAACTGGGCCAGATTATTTTTCAGGATAACAACCGTCCAGCCGTTGTTTAAATATTGAACTCTTTTAATAAGCTCCGGTGCCGTCCGCGAACGGATGTCTTCGGAAAGCGGCGTTTTACGAAATAATTTTGTCAGTTTCATAAAAAATCAAAATAATTAAATGTCCGAAGAGGAAAATAAGTAAGTTTTTCGGTGTTGTCAACCGGAAACGCAAAAAAAAGTCCGGCCGTGTGCGTCTAAAAAACACTCATGCCTTTTTTATTATCAGCCCGCTGTTTTACATGAAAGAATAAGGGTTGATATCCACGTCTACCCGCACGTTGCTTTTGATTTTGACCATACTGAGCCATTTTTTCAAAACTTCCTGGATGCTGACGTTGCGCGCGGTTTTCAGCAGCAGGCGGTAGCGATAGCGCCCGCGCAGCAGGCTCATCGGTGCCGGCGCCGGCCCGAGCGTGTCTATCAATTCCGTATGCGGGGCGCATTTGCCGAGATAATAGGCGGCGGCTTCGGCCGCATCTTGATTGGCGGATGAAACAATCAATGCCGCCAATTTGCCGTACGGCGGCATTTTGAGCAGGCGTCTGGATTCTTTTTCCGTTTCCAAAAACTTTTCGCGGTTATGTTCAATAACGGCCTGCAGCACCGGGTGGTCGGGGTAGAGCGTCTGCAAATAGACAACCCCTTTTTTATCGCCGCGCCCGGCCCGTCCGGAAACTTGTTCCAACAGCTGGTAAGTCTGTTCGCTGGAACGCAAATCCGTTCCCATCAGTCCCAAATCCGCATCAACCACGCCGACTAATGTCAAATCCGGAAAATTATGCCCCTTGGCCAAAATCTGCGTGCCGACCAGAATATCTATTTCCCGGTTGGCCGTCCGGCGGATGACGTCGGATATTTGTTTATAGTTGGTCGTAATATCGCTGGAAAGGATGGCTGTGCGCGCTTGCGGAAAGCGGTTGCGCACTTCTTCGGCGATTCTCTCCACGCCGGGGCCGCAAGCGGTCAATCCGTCTTCTGAGCCGCATTCGGGGCAGCGTTTCGGCGTATACATTTTAAAGCCGCAATGGTGGCAGATGAGTTCGCCTGTAAGCCTGTGTTCGGCCAGCCACGCCGTACAATGCGGGCATTGGATGCGGTATCCGCAGTCGCGGCAAATAAGCAGCGGGGCATAGCCGCGGCGGTTTAAAAACAGCATGGACTGCTCACCGCGTTTCAAATTGGCATCCAGCTCGCTGACCAGCGTCGGCGCCAAAAAGGAAACGCCCCACGGCCCTTTTTGCGGCTTGTCTTTTTTAAGGTCTAAAATTTTGATTTCCGGCAGCACCGCCTTGGCAAAGCGCCTGGTCAGCTTAACGCAGTCATATTTCCCTTCTTCCACATTGGCGATTGTCTCCAAATCCGGCGTCGCAGTGGAAAGGATAATCGGAATTTTTTCCAAATGGGCGCGGAGTACGGCCATATCCCGCCCCTGATAGGTAACCAGGCTTTCCTGTTTAAAAGAGTGGTCATGGCTTTCGTCGGTAACGATAATTCCGAGGTCGGCAAAAGGCAAAAACAACGCCGAACGCGCCCCGACGACAACTTTGGCCTTGTTGAGCGAAACGGCTTTCCAAGTTTTGGCTTTTTCCCGCACGCCGACTTCCGAGTGCCAGATAAAAGGGGTAACGCCGAAGCGGCGTTCAAACCGTTGCAGCCATTGGGAGGTCAGCGAAATTTCCGGAACCAGCACCAAGACCTGTTTGTTTTGCGCCAGAGCCTCGGCCACGGCTTCAAAATAGACTTCCGTCTTGCCCGAGCCGGTAACGCCGTCCAACAGCGTCGCAGAAAAGCCCGAACCTACTTTTCGCACCAATATTTCCGCGGCTTTTTGTTGTTCGTCTGTCAGCATGGCCGTCCGGCTCAGGTTTATTTTTTGTTCTTCCGCCTCTTCGTTGACCAGCACGTCGCGTTTATACAAAAAACCACTTTTAATCATGGCGTTGATAACCTGGCTGCTGGCCCCCGTGGCTGTGATAATGTCGTCTTTTTCAGCTTCAAATCCGCCGCCGAGAAAGTCGAACACCGCTTTTCGCGCTTCGGAAATGCGGATTCCTTCCAGATTCTCGTTTTTTATTTTCAATCCGTAAAGCGTCACTTTCTGCTTGGGCAGCTGGTTGCTCTTATGTCCGAGGACCATTTTTAACACCAGCCCGCGCGGAGCCATATTATATGCAGCCGTTTTGCAGATAAAATCCATCATTGCCGGCTGCAGGGGCGGCAGGTGAAGCACCTGTTTGACCGGTTTGATTTTTTTTGGGTCTAAATCGGCGCTTTTGCCCTTTTTCCAGACCACGCCTGCCAAATCCTCCCGCCCGAAAGAAACCTCAACCAGTTGTCCGGGCGTCAAATCCTCATCCGCGGCATAATCAAACACGTCGTCAAAAGGCAGAGGTAAAAGGATGCCGTAGACCGCCATGCCGCTTATTCTCCGATAAGAAGGGTCGCATCTTGCAGCCGGACCGTAACGCCGGTGCCGTCAAGATAAGCCAGCAGATAAAAAAGCGGCGCATAGGAAGACGGGTTTTCGTCCGGTTCGCCGCCGCAGATGGTTTTATGGATATTTTGGAGTTTTTCACGGTTAAGCGGAGCATCGGAAACGGCACTGATACGCAAATCGTTTTCGGTTTGTTCAACGGTAATTTTGCCGCCCTTGACCAAAACGTCAGCCATCATCATGACCGCCGGCATAACCAGCTTGTAAATTTTAGGCGTGGAAATGCGGATTTCGGTAGTAATGGGCAGATTCGGATTGCCGAGCGTCAACAGATAATCGCCGGTAATGCCGGCCAGTTCTTCCGTCGTTTTGACCGCCGCGTTTGAAAGCCCGAAGCACAGCCGGAAAAACTTAAGCCGCCGGCTCAAAACCCGCGAGCTGAAATTAAGGATGTTGCTTATGTCTTCCTTGTCCTCTTCATCGCCTTCATTAAGCAGTTCCACGGCATTGGCAACCGCCCCGATGTTGCCGATAAGGTCATGCGACAGCCGTGTCGCAATCATTTCGCTGAGATGGATATCCTGATTCATTATTTATTCCTTACATTGGTACGACTTGCTTCTTATACGGCAAAAATATTCATAATCGGTTAATTTTGCCTGTAACGGCACCGCTTTTTTGCAAACGGAAACATTCAAAGCTAAAACGTATAATATTGCGTATTGGCAAAACGCGTATCTTCGTTAAGCATCCGCGCCCTGTCCAGTTCTTTAAGCAGCGGGTCTGTCAGCTCCAGGCGCCCGGTGGCGGCCTTGAGAAAAGGCTTTTTTCCGCCTAATCCCCATTTGACTTCGCTCAGGTTGTCCGGCTGGCCGTATTTCATGTCAATCCGCTGCCAGAAGTCAAAAATTTTGATATTGTTCAGATAGACGTTTTTGGAGGATTTGCTGGCAGAAAAAGGGACGCTGCTTTTATAGTGGATGCTGAAAGCCAGATTGTCCGTAAAAGTGGAGGTAAAATAAACCTCAATGCTTTCCCGCGTGATATAGCGGTTATAAACCTGGTGGTCAACAAATTGGTAGCCGTTGCTCTTGGCGACCAAAACGGCGCAGGCGTTCAGCCGTTCAAATCCGATAACGCCGTGCTGCCGACACAATTCCTCGCTGCGCCATTTAATAAAGTTCGGCACATCAAGCGTTTCTGTGATTTTTTTATAGCCTTGGTTTAAGAGTGTATCTTCTACTTCTTTGGGGTTCATCCGCAATTTGACGCCGGAGATGTCAAAATTGGCAGCATTAGACTTTCTATTTTGCAATACGCGTTCAATCCGCTGTTTTTCGGCGGTTTGCACTCGTTCGTCCTGCTGCTTGAAAAGTTCGCTTGTGCCTTTGGTAATCAGGCTCTTGAGCCAGCTTTCCGATTCTTCTTCCTCGTTGTTTTTCTCATCCGGCAGCTTGTCGTTTTTGGATAAATTCTGCGTCAGCGATTCTTTGACATCAATATCGGCGCCGGACTTGCCGGTATCTTTTTTTGCCTTTTTCGTTGATACGGATTTTTTTTCAAGCATCAGCAAATCCATTTCCGACTGGGCATAAACGGAAGCGGGGTCGGCCGCAAACAAAACGGCCGCTGCCAAAAATAAAGCCCGAAAGAAAAAGACGTTGCGTTGCATTTATAACCCCCGTTTACGAAATTATAACAGGGTAAATTTAAAAATCATCTAATTTTTGGTATTTACAAACCGGAGAATGGCATTTATAACCCTTATTATCTGATAAAGCCGCATATTTGCCCGGTTTAAGGGCAGGGCGGCATGCGGATAAAGCGAAAGGATGGAAAAATGGATTTAGGTGCAAACGTGATAGGCGCCGGGCTTGCCGGGGCGGAAGCAGCCTGGCAGCTGGCCTGCCGCGGCATAAAAGTCCGGCTGTTTGATATGAAGCCAGGCAAACATTCGCCGGCGCATGTATCGGACGGCTTTGCTGAGCTTGTCTGCTCAAATTCGCTGCGTTCGGATGACTGGCGCAGCAGCGCGATAGGCCTTTTGCATCGCGAGATGGAGCTGGCCGGTTCTCTGATAATGGAGAGTGCTGCCGCCAACCGCGTGCCGGCCGGAGGGGCGTTGGCTGTGGACAGGGAAGGATTCTCTGCCGATATTACCGCCCGGCTGAAAGGGCACCCGTTGATAACGGTTGTTAGCCAGGAGGTAACATCGCTGCCGCTGCCGGAAGAAGGATTGAGCATTATAGCCACCGGTCCGTTGACGTCTGAAGCGCTGGCCGCAGATATTTCAAACACGGTCGGCGGTGAAAAGTTGTCGTTTTACGATGCCATAGCCCCCGTAATATATAAAGGCAGCATAGATTTCAGCCGTGCCTGGTACCAGTCCCGTTACGACAAGGGCGATAAATACGATTACATAAATTGCCCTCTGGATGAAACGCAGTACAAAGAATTTGTGCAGGCGCTTCGCCAGGGGGAGCAGGCACCGTTCCATGACTTTGAACAGCCGCGATACTTTGACGGCTGCCTGCCGGTAGAGGTTATGGCCGAACGTGGGGAGGATACCCTTCGTTTCGGTCCGATGAAGCCTGTGGGCCTGACGGATCCGCATACCGGCACACGCCCCTATGCCGTCGTCCAGTTGCGCCAGGACAATAAGGAAGACACGCTGCGCAATATGGTCGGCTTCCAAACCAAATTAAAGCACGCCGAACAAACTCGCATCTTTCGGATGATTCCGGGACTGGAGCAGGCGGTATTTGCGCGTCTGGGGGGAATTCATAAAAACACATTTATCAAAGCGCCGCTTTTGCTGGATGAGTTCCTGCGCCTGAAAAAGCATCCCCACCTGATGTTTGCCGGCCAGATTACCGGTTGCGAAGGTTATGTGGAAAGCGCGTCCGTCGGCTGGTTGGCCGGCTATTTTGCCGCAACCCTGCTGCAGGGAAAAAAGCCCGTGTTGCCGCCGCGCGAAACGGCATTCGGCAGCCAGCTTGCCCACTTGTCGGACACAACGGACATAGAACACTATCAGCCGATGAACATCAATTTCGGCCTTTTCCCGGAAATCCCGCCGGTGATGACGGCAAAAGGAAAAAAACGCTATCTGAAAGGCAGTGAAAAAAAAGAGGCAGTCGCGGCCAGGGCTCTGGCGGCAGCGGAAAGGTGGCGCCATGAAATTGCCTGACGCGGAACAAAAGGAAAAAAAAGCCGCCGTGTTGCCGGACAATCTGCCGCCGTTGTCTTTGTACGAACATCTGGTACCGGCGGGCGACCGGGAGCTGTTGCGTAGCTATGCCGGATATCTAAGCTTGCTGTTGCGTCGCGGCCTGCGGCAAAAAGGATGCCATCCGAAAAGTTTTAACCTGCTGTACCGCGCCGTCAGCCGCCCTTGGGGGCGCCGGACGCTTTTGGGGCGTTTGCAGGAGGGGTTTATTGCCCGCAATTTGTCGTTGTCCGTGTTGCTGGAGCCTTTGGACGGATGCGAATGGCTGTCAAAAAAGCGTTATCCGCTGGAATTGGCGTCAGCATCTCCGGTCTGGTTGCAGATAATATCGCCTGTCGCCCGTCTGATAGCAGTGTTAAATAATCAGTCTCCGCCTTTTTATCAGCCGTTTTCCAATCTGGCGTTTGTGTATGTCGTCCGCTATCTGGAAGCGGTGCCGCAACTGTCTGCGGCGCTGCAAGAGGCTGGCGTCGCGGTGGATAAGCAGCGCCTGTACGAAGACTTGCCTTTGCTCCATAAGGAGTCGCTGCACCTGTTATCGGCAGCGTCAGGCATATTCTTTCGCTTGAAAATCGGTTTTTTTATCGGTTTGGGGCGGCGCCTTTGCCGGCCGGAATCAAAAAAAATACGGCAAAAGATAAATTTTTTTGATTATGTTAACGCATTTTTATACGGTTTGTGGCATACTTTGGCCATAAAGAACAAAACCCGCGGGCTGGACAGGCTGTAAAATGCGGGAAATGAGGATTAAAAATAAGGAAGACTAATGAGTTCTATAGGACGTATCGTCAGAAAAAACCACGCCGCTGTCTTTTGGTGTACGCGGCATTATCCGAAAGCCAAACGCGAAGCGGTTTATACGCTCTATGCGCTGGTAAAGCATTTTGACGACCTGAGCGCAAGTTCTCTGCCCGAAAAGGAAAAGGCGGATATTCTTGAAGCTTGGAAAAGGGAAATCAATAATATTTATGACAAGAAAGTGCCGGAAACGGATATCGGTCGCCGCATATACAAAAACTGTATGCGTTTCAAATTTCCGCGCGAGTGCCTGGAAACGGTTTTATCCAGCTTTGCCATGGATTGCCCACGGCCGTTGTGCCGCCCGTCCCTGGCAGAGTTTGAACGCTACTGTCGCGGCGTTTCGGAAATGCCGAGCTACCTGATATTAAAAATAATTGCCGAATTTGATGAAGAAACGACGGCAGCCCTCGGACGCCTTATCGGCCGCGCCGTGGAAGTAACCAATATCCTGAAAAACGTCAAAGAAGACATCAGCGGCGGCCATGTTTACATTCCGGATGAATATCTGCTGGCGGCCGGCATTGATGAAAATCTGCCTCCGTATGAGATATTGACGCATAAGAACCTGTATGTGGCACGGCAGAAGTTTGCCGAAATGGCGCGCCGTTCATACGCTGAAGCATATCGCCTGCTTGATGAAAACAATAACCGCAATTCCAAACCGATTGTCTATATGCTGAACTTGTACCATGCTTATTTTGAGCTGATGGACCATCGCGGCTGGGAGATTATTTCCCCGAAGCCGGAGTTAAAATTCGGCGACCGCTGCCGCCTGATTTTCCGCGCCCTGTTCGGCAAGAGAAAAAGCTAGGCCTCCCGCATATTTTGCTTTTTCGCTAATTATCCGTTGATAAATCAAGAAAAGCTTTTGCCGTTAAGCCAAAAGCGTCTATACTCGCCATGGTAGCGCAACAACGGGGAAAGGACGATGGGACGTTGGAAACTGTGGCCGTTTCTGGCCGTATGCGCCGGCAGCATTCTTTTGCCGGCAGCCGTATATGCCGGGGATGTGGGCCAAGATGCGGCAAAGGACAATCTGGAAGAGGGTGAAAAAAGCGGCTGGAGCGCTAATATAAAGCGCATTGCCGTAGAATATACCGAACACAGTGTAACCAATAAAAAAGACCCGAATTATCCCGAATCGTACAATGCGGATGAACAAAGCAGCATCGGCGGGATTTTTGACGGCAACCTGACCTATCGGGATGGCGGCATGTTGTGGGTTAACGGGCTGTATATGCAATATGACAAGTCAGATACCACGGAAGACGGCGTGCGCACCGAAAACGAGAATGAAGATGAAATACTGCTTTATACGGATTACACGCACAAGATTTGGACGTTGGATGAGGGAAAAATAGGGCCGTTTGCCTACCTTGGCTACGAAACCGAGTTTACGGATTTTAATCTGGACGGGACGGACTACCGCACCCGGATTTTGCGCGCCAAAGGCGGTATGAAATTTTATGACGGCACTTATTTTAAGCAGTTATATGCGGCGATGGTGGAAGAAAACGATATGACCTACCGTAATGACAATATGAAAACCGGTGCGGAAATAGGGTACGAATTTAACTACCCCTTGAATGAAAATACGTCTTTTGTTTCCGAAGGGTATTACCGCCACTTTTTTGCTTACGGCCAAAAAGAGGCGACTGATTTTGAATATCGCTTCAAAACCAGAAACCGGATAGAAACCAGGTTGACCGGAGACTTATATCTGGCGCCGTTTTATGACTACGAGCTCGCCAAAACCCGTGGCGCTTCCAAATCGCGGGCGCAAAGCACGTTCGGCCTGTCATTGAGCTATAACAAGAGTTTTGACTTGCCTTGGTAAATTAAAACAGAAAGGGACAACAATGGATTTTATCTATAACATTCCGACCAAAATATTATTCGGCTGCGGCCGGTTAAACAGCCTGCATAAAGAGAAGATGCCGGGCAGCCGTGCCCTGATTGTAACCACCGGCGGCCGCTCCGTTGTGGATAACGGATATCTGGCGCGGTTGGAAGAAGAGTTGAAAGCAGCCGGATGCACTTTTGTACTTTATAATAAAATAACCGCCAACCCTGATAAAAGCGAGGTCACGGACGGTGCGGCTTTTGCCCGGGCCGAAAAATGCGATTTTATTGTCGGCCTCGGGGGAGGTTCGCCGATAGATGCCGCCAAGGCCATCGCCGTTGCGGCAGCCAACGGGGGAGACTATTGGGACTATATCCAAAAAGGCACCGGGGGAAAAAAGGAAATAAAAAACAAGCCTCTTCCGGTAATAGCCGTGCCCACCACGGCCGGAACGGGCACAGAGGCGGATCCTTGGACGGTTATAAGCAATGCCGAAACCGGCGAAAAGTTGAGTTTGGGTACGGATGACACATATCCGGTACTGGCGGTGGTAGATCCGGAATTGATGGTAACAGTGCCGCAAAAATACACGGCATACCAGGGGTTTGATGCTTTGTTTCATAGTTTGGAAGGCTATCTGGCCAATGTCGCCAATCCGGTAAGCGATCTGTTTGCCTTAAAAGCCATCAGCCTGGTAGCCGAGAATCTGCCCGCCGCCGTATTTGACGGCAAAGACATAACGGCAAGGGAAAACATGGCATTGGCAAGCACCCTGTCCGGCATGGTGGAAAGCACGTCCGCCTGCATTTCCGAACATGCGTTGGAGCATGTCCTGAGCGGGGAACATAAAAACCTGCCGCACGGTGCCGGTCTGATAATGATAAGCGTGGCGTATTTTAAAAAAATATTGCAAAAGCATTGTGCGGACGAACGCCTGATAGCCATGGCAAAAGCAATGGGGCGCAAAAATGCCAAAATTCCGGAAGATTTTATTGCCGCACTGCAAGAGTTGCAAAGGCAGTGCCATGTAGATAATTTAAAAATGAGCGATTACGGGATAAAAAAAGAGCGCCTGGCAGAGTTTGCCGCTATGGCCAAAAATCAAAATGCGGCGTCTTTTAGCCGCGATCCTTGTGATTTGACATTAAAGGATTGTGTTGAAATTTATGAGAAATCATACAGATAGAATGGAAATTTAAGCTGAAAAAATATTTTTTATGCAAAACATTTCCGCCACCATGGGAGGCACAGCAGATGAGAGATATGCAATTTGAAAAAACAATAATCGGCAGCGTAAAAAATATGGACAAGCGCTATATAAAAGCTTTTTTATGGGCTTTTGCGCTTGTTAATCTGGCATTTTTGTTTCACGGCATCAATTTTATGTTTGGCGACCATGACTGGAATTATGTGCGAGCCGCTTCTCATTGGAACGAGGGGGCGTTTGAAGGTCGTCCGCTGCATTTTTCCTTGCAGGCGGCTTTATTCGGCGGGCAGGTCTTGCCTTTTTTGAACAATCTGTTGTCGTTTGCTGCCTTGGTAGCGGGCAATATGCTGTTGGCAAAATATTGGCGGGTGCCGCTGACGGCATTGAACTATGCCTTGTTTGCAACGTTTGCCTCCGTACTGCCGTATACCCTGGTGTGGCTCTATTATGCCAAAGACATGCTGATAAATTTAACCCTGCCGCTGGTGTGCATTTTATCTCTTTTGGCCTCGTCTGCGGCCGTAGCGCAAAAAAAACCGTTGTGGCATATTGCGGCTGTGGCGCTGATGTTTTTTGCTTTTGCCTCGTATGCGGCGGTTATCAATTATTTCGGCGTCTGCCTGGCCGGTGCCGTCATCACGTCTTATGTTTCCGGCCGTACATTAAAAGCATCTTTCAAAGAGCCTTTATGGGCGGCGCTGGATATGGCCGTTGCGCTGGCGGCGTACAAAGGCGTTTTGCTTTTTTCATCTCTGACCTCCGACTATAACACCCGGGTCATCAATATGGCCTATCTGCCGCAAAAGCTGGCGGAAACGGCAAAGGCCATGCTGGCCCAGTTTGTGGTGCCGCTGCCGTTTATGGAATATAAATATAAGCTGTTGCTGCTTGCCGTATGCCTGTGGGGCGCCGTAGCTTCGTTCATCCGCGCCGGATACAAAAAAATTCCCGTGCTGCTGCTTTTGTTTGCGGGATTGCTGTTTGCGTCAAAATTGGCGTTCTTTATTGCCGATGAACGCGGGCAGATATTGGCGGAGATGGAAAATTTTGCCTTTGTGCCGCGGTTGGATTTTTACGGGCTGGCTTATGTTTATGCCCTGGCGGCGGCTCTGGTTTTAAGCGTTCCTGCCGCAACCTGGCGTCGTGCCGGCATTTGTGTTTTGTGTATTGCGGCATTTATGTCGGCAGTGCGCGATATGTATGCGCAAAAGGTGTGGAAGCTGGGTTTTGATGCGGAAATGAAGGCTCATGAGCGGATAGTCTCCCGCCTGGAACAATATCCGGAGTTTGATGCCCGCCGCCGTTACCGGCTTTTGCAGGTCGGGAGCTTTTCCTTGCGGCAAAATTATTACCGCCGTGCCGAAAACGAGGCTGTCAGCCTGGATTTGCTGGAAACATCGTTTACGCCGCAGTTTATGTCGCGTATCGTATATAACTTCTATTATCCACGGGATATTTTTGTGGCCAATGCCTCGGTTGCCGAGTTATCGCCCCGCGGGCGCGAATTCTTGTCAAATGAAGCACGTCCGTGGCCTTCCCGCCATGCCATATTTTTTGACAATGACATCGTGATTATCGTTTTGACCGAAGAAGGGTTGCAAAAAGCCCGCCGCGGCGAAGGGTAACGCCGGGCAGGGCGGAAAGAAAGAGGCTTCGGCACGCCGTATTCTGCCGGTTTTTAGGCAGCGGGCCGTTCCGTGCCGGCTATTTTAGCAGGCGGCAGACTTCTTCGTATGAAGGATAATCGTTGCCGTCACAGCCGAGCAGCGCATATGTCGGCGTCGTGGCAAAAATCTTTTGTGACAGCGTCAACAGGTTTTCGGCAGTCAGCGCTTCAATTTTTTCCACAATTTCTTCCGTCGGGATAATGCGCTTGAACAAAAGCATCTGCCGCGCCATGATTTCTGCCGTCGTGGAAGAGCTTTCCAAAGACATCAGCAAGCTGGCTTTGATTTGGGTTTTGGCGCGTTTCAGTTCAACCTCGCTGACTTTTTCATCAGTCAGTTTTTTGATTTCGTCGGCAACCACCGGCAGCAGTTCTTTGAGCTCGTTTGGCGTCGTCCCCGCATAAATGCCGAAGACGCCGGCGTTTTTAAGTGCCTGGTTAAAGCTGCTGATTGTATAAACCAGGCCGCGTTTTTCTCGGATTTCCTGAAATAGGCGGGAAGACATGCCGCCGCCGAAAATCGTGGACAAGACGGAATAGGCATAATAGTCGGCATCAAGATAGGACGCACCTTTAAAGCCGAGCACCAGGTGCGTTTGTTCAATATCTTTGCAGACAACTTTGCCGCCGCCCGTATAAACCTGTTTGTCTTCGCAAAATTGGCTGTGCCGCGGCAGCCCGTCCATCCTTTCTTCCACCATGCGCACAAATTTGTCGTGGTCAATATTACCCACGGCGGCAACAACCATATTTTCCGCACTGTAATGGGTATGCATATAATCAAGCATCCGTTCTTTGGTAAAGCCGCGGACCTTTTCCGGCGTGCCGAGGATTGTCCGCCCCGAAGCCTGATTCGGAAAAGCCGCTTCCTGAAAATAATCAAAAACCAAATCGTCGGGCGCGTCAACCGATTGTTTGATTTCCTGTACGACAACCTCTTTTTCTTTGGCCATTTCTTCGGCATCAAACGTCGGCGATGTTACAAAATCGCAGATAACATCCGTTGCCAGCTCCAAATCGTCTTTAAGCATTTTGGCATAAAAACAGGTAAAATGGCGGGAAGTATAAGCGTTTGTTGCGCCTCCGACATTTTCAATATCTTCGGAAATCTGTTTGGAATTGCGTTTTTTGGTGCCTTTAAATACCATATGTTCAATAAAATGCGAAATTCCGTTATCCGCCTCGGATTCGGAAGCGGCTCCCGTATTTACCCAGATGCCGAGCGAAACCGTTTCAATCTGCGGGCGTTCGGCCGTAACAATTCTCAAGCCGTTTTTGAGTATAGACTGTTTATATTCCATGATCTTCTTTGCTGTGTCAAAAATAGTGTTAACCCATATCCGCATAGTATAAGCCGGATAAAAAATAAATCAATATGATTTATCAGGAAATAGATAAAGGGAACCCCTTAAAAAAATTTTAATTTTGTATATTTATATTTGAGAAAAAAGAATGTAAAAGAGATATCGGGAAATAATAATTGGAAAAAGGAGACAAAGATGAATAAAATGCCGCGATTTGCCGTTGTATTGTCCGGTTGCGGGCGTGCCGACGGTTCTGAAATCCATGAAGCCGTAACCGCTCTGCTGGCCATAGACCGGGCTGGCTGCACATACCAGTGTTTTGCGCCGGACAAAGAGCAGGAAGTCGTCATCAATAATTTGACTTCGGAAAAGATGGAAGAGCGCCGCAACGTGCTTGTTGAGTCGGCACGCATTGCCCGCGGCGATATCAAAAATCTGCGCGAATTAAACCCGGGCGAATTTGACTGCATCGTTTTCCCGGGCGGCCTCGGCGCTGTTTTGAACTGGTGTGATTTTGCCGAAAAGGGCATAAACTGCACCGTGGATTCGTCGGTAAGCCGGGTTTTGGAAGAGGCCTATGCCCGCAAGGTCGTTATCGGCGCCATGTGCATAGCCCCCGTTACGGTGGCCAAGGTGCTGGGCAAGCATGGCATAACATTGACCATCGGCAATGACAAAAATGTTGCCAAGACCATAGAGTTGACCGGCGCAAAGCATAAAGATACGCCGGTAGCCGAAGCTTGCATAGATGCCAAAAACCGCATTGTATCCACGCCGGCATATATGTTGGCCGGGCGCATCGGCGAAGTTGCCGCCGGTGCCGAAGCAATGGTAAAAGCGATGGTGGCGTTGGCCGGGCGCTAGTTTTTTCAGCCGGAAGAGCTTGACAAAGCCCTTAAAAAGGCGTAAACATCAAACCGTAAAATAAATAACTTAAATATAGATATGTATGGAAAAGTATGATTTGATGTCTGATAAAGCCGAGGGTTTTATCAATGCCGGCGAAATAGCCTTAACGCTATCCACCGCCTTGAAATACGGCAATGACGCCGCCGTTGTCCGGCAGATTTTGGCCAAAGCCCGTGAGAAAAAAGGGTTAAGCCATGCAGAAGCGGCAGTGTTGCTGTTAAACGAAGATGAAGAAGTCTGGCACGAAATTGCCACCTTGGCCGAAGAGGTAAAAAACGCTTATTACGGCAACCGCGTTGTTTTGTTTGCGCCGTTGTATCTGAGCAATTATTGCGTCAATGGCTGCACATATTGCCCTTATCACGCGCAGAACAAACACATTTTCCGCAAAAAGATGACCCAGGAAGAAATCAAAGCGGAAGTCATTGCATTGCAGGATATGGGGCATAAGCGCCTGGCATTGGAAGCCGGAGAACATCCCGTTTATAATCCTTTGGAGTATATACTGGAAAGTATAGATACGATTTACGGCATTAAGCACAAATCCGGCGCCATCCGCCGTGTTAATGTCAATATTGCGGCAACCACGGTGGAAGATTACCGCCGTCTGCATGCCGCCAAAATCGGAACTTATATTTTGTTCCAGGAAACATACAACAAAGAGGATTATGAAAAGCTGCATCCGCGCGGTCCCAAGTCGGATTACAAATGGCATACGGAAGCCATGGATCGTGCCATGCAGGCCGGCATAGAAGATGTCGGGCTGGGCGTGTTGTTCGGTCTGCACAATTATGCCTCCGAATTTGTAGGGCTGTTGATGCATGCGGAACATCTGGAAGCCGTATACGGCGCCGGCCCGCATACCGTCAGCGTTCCCCGGCTGTGTCCTGCCGATGATATTGACACGGCAGATTTTGCCAATGCGTTGCCGGATAAGGTTTTCTTAAAAATTATTGCCTTGTTGCGGCTGGCCATACCATATACCGGTATGATAATATCTACCCGTGAAGGGCAGCGCATCCGCGAACAGGCGTTGAAGCTGGGAATTTCCCAGATAAGCGGCGGATCCAGAACCAGCGTCGGCGGCTATGCGGCCGAAAGCGAACCTGAAAAAGACAGTGCGCAGTTTGAAATTTCGGATCGGCGTAGTCTTGACGAAGTCGTGCGCTGGCTGATGGAGCTGGGCTGCGTTCCGAGCTTTTGCACTTCCTGCTACGGCAACGGGCGCGTCGGGGAAGACTTTATGTCGCTATGCAAAAAGCAGTTGATTCACCGGTACTGCACGCCGAATGCCCTGTTGACCTTAAAGGAGTATCTGGACAATTATGCAACGCCGGAAACGGCCGCCGTCGGCGAAAGCCTGCTGGCAAGGGAAATGGCGCTGCTGCCGGAAGTTACCCGCCGTTTTTTGCAAAAGAGGATATCTTTGTTAAAAGAAAACAAAGTCGTCTTTTTTTAAGGCGTCAAACCAAAATGAAAAACAGCTGCGGATATAAAATCTGCGGCTGTTTTTTTATCGCCTTTTTCTTTATGTCTGTATTTTTATATTTCCCGTTTCTTCATCGCCGGGGAAAAGTGTATTTTCGGCCTATCAAAATCCGCCTCAAAAAAACTCTGTGGCTGCCTCACATACGCCCGCTGCAAAAAAATACTTGACAAAAAAACAAAAAAATGATAGCAATAACCAAATTTAATTAAAATTATGTCAAATATATAAATATGTTGGATTATGGATTGGATTATGAAAGGTAGAATTTTTTTCCAAAAATTCCTGTTTTTGATCGGGAAGTTTGGGCCGTTTGGCGTGCTGTTGGAGTGGTATGTCTCCAAGCACCGTTTGGAAGATGTAATTGTTGATGCGCTGATTAACGATTACAGGGTCAAAATCCTTAGCGGATACATAAAAAAACATTCGCTGTCGTCTTATCAGATAACGAATATTTTGGAACTGTGGAAAGACAAAGAAGCCATTGAGCTGCAAAAGTTCATTGCGGAAGTTTTAAAACTGTATGCCCTCAATAAAAAGCAGCAGCAGATATTGGTATCCATCAACGATGCCGGCTTTTTTGAAAGCTATTTGTCGCCGAAAGGCTTTTTTGATGTTTCCCGTCGTTTCTGGCCGGTAGCGGAAGCTGCATACATCATAAAAACGGTTCAGTCGGGCAAACTGACGGGATTTGAAATTTTTAAGGTCTATGTGGATAACAACGCCGAAGATTTGATGACGGACGATTTGTTGGCAGAGCTTTTAAAGCATCCGGACAATCTGGCAGTCAGACACATTTTGCAAAAGGTTCGTCTGACCAAAGAGCAGGAAGAAGCTGTCATTGCCACGGCACCCGAAAATCTGGTGGAATATTTTATAAGCGTCAGGGAGCTGGCATCAGACCAGGCTCAGCTGTTGCTGGTAGAAAAATATTACCGCCTGTCGCAGCGTTATCAGCAGCTTTATAACGGGTTGCGCTCGCAGGCACAGCAGTTATATCATCAGATGCGGCGGCAATCGCTTGAAAAAGTGCAGGAAGCCGTGTAATCCGTTGAAATGTTAACAAAAAACTGCTTGCCCCGACCGGCAGGCAGTTTTTTGTTGCCATAAAGGATAAGGGGTGTAAAATAAACCCAAAAAACGAAAAAAGGAGGAATGTATGGAAAAATTCAAATTGAAAGAAGCAATCATGGCAGAACGCCTGATTCTCTTAAAACGCTGTCACGAACATGACAGAGACGTATGTCAGGCGATTGAGGAAAGCCGCAGCTTTTTGCGTGAATACCTGTTTTGGGTAGACAAGACAAAAACGCTTGCTGATGTTGAAAAAGCAACGGAGAAGTTCGCTAAAAAATGGGATGATGACGACGAATGGTGTTATAATCTTTACAGCATTCCGGATAACCGCTTTTTAGGCTGTATCGGCGTGCATAACATCAGCTTTATGAACCAATCAGCAGAGTTGGGCTATTGGCTGCGCCTTTCTGAAACCGGCAAAGGCTATATGGCCGAAGCTGTCAAAGCCCTGGAAACAGAGTTGTTTGCCGCCGGAATTCATCGGATTGTCATTTGTTGTGACGTGCACAACTATAATTCGGAAAATGTGGCCCGCCGTGCCGGTTATCAGCTGGAAAGCACCCAAAAGGAGGCATTGTACCATCATACCGGCCTGCATGATATGGATTTGTTTGTAAAATTCAGCCCGTATCCGGTCCGCGGTTTTGAGCTCAAAGCCTGAAGCAAAAGCGGCATTTTGTTTGCCAGCAACAAAAAAACAGTCTTCTCTTGCGGGAGAAGGCTGTTTTTTTTATAATTCTTCATACGGCAGCCCGCCAAAATAATGAGCCGGCGTATGTAAGGAGGACAAAACGCGGCCAACCGCGCCATTTGCCGAGACCAAGCCTCATATCTTGTTGATACGGAGCCCTCTAGTGGGAAACGACGGTTTCGCCGAAATTATTGATAAGGGTCTCTTTGCTGACGCAGGCCGTAGAATTAATCCCCGCCGCGGAAAAGACAAAGTTCCCGTTATCATATTTGACGACTGCCGGCACAAAAGTCCGAATACCGCCAAAAGCCTGAACCTGCTTGTTTTGCTTAATGCCTTGCACCAGGTCAATGTAGTCTGATGAATTGGCAATCAACACGGCCGGGGTCAGGTCAATACCGTCTTCGCCGTCCGGTGTTTCTGCAATAACAAACGAAAGCCCTTGTTGTGGCAGGTTAAAATGTCTGGCCAACATTTTCAGGGCAATGTACGGAGACACGTTTTGCAACTGGCTTTTACGCGCATTTTTTACTTTTTTTGCTTTGCTGGCAGCAGCGTTTGCATCGCTCTGTCCAAAAAATTTTTTTTGTTTCATAAAACTTTAAGTTTTAATAATTTAACATAAAATTATCAATGCAAGTTGCGTTATACCATAAAAAAAATATTTTTGCAATAAAATATTTTCTTTTTGTCTAAAGTTTTTGCGATACAAAAAAAACAGCCTCGGCAGGGAGGCTGTTTGCAATTTGTTTGTACCCGCAAATCAATATGACCGCGCGTAGATAACATCAAGCGTCGCGCCTTTCTTTCCGGAAAGCAGGCATTCGCCCTCGCTGCCGCTCTGGTCAAACGGGATGCAGCGGATGGTCAGCCGCATTTCCTTGAGCTTATCAAGCGTCGCTTCATCGCCGCACCATTTGCCGCGAACGAATGCAACTTTCGGGGCTTTGCCGCCGTTGTCAAGGTAAACGTTGGAATGGGCAAAATAAGCTTCAAATTCGGCAGCCGTTTTGATATCTGTAACGATATTGCCGTTCAGGCGTTCGGAAGCGCGGGCAAACATTTCTTCCTGAATGTTCTGCAGTTTATCGCTGGCAGAAGCTGCAAAAGTATCCGCGTCTTCAAAGTTCTTCCAGCCTTCGCCGTTAATCCGGATGCGGTTGCGGAACATGACAGCATTTTTTTCTAAATCTCTGGCACCGACTTCCACAATCAGCGGAGCGCCTTTGCGCGTCCATTCCCACATCTTGTCAACCGCTTCTTTCGGGCGGTCGTCCAATTTGACCCGCACCTTTTCGCCGGCAAAAAACTTGGCTTTAAGGCTATCGCGCAGCTTTTCGGCATACGCCGTAATCTCAGCCCCTTTGCTCTTGTCTTTGATAATCGGGATAATCACAATCTGATACGGAGCCAGTTTCGGCGGCACGCACATACCTTCATCGTCGGCGTGTGTCATGATTAGCCCGCCGATAAGCCGGGTGGAAACGCCCCACGACGTCGTATAGGCATATTCCGATTCGTTATCGGAATTGATAAATTTGATGTCGGCCGATTTGGCAAAGTTCTGCCCGAGGAAATGCGATGTGCCGGCCTGCAGCGAACGTCCGTCCTGCATCATGGCTTCAATGCAATAAGTCGTAACCGCGCCCGGGAATTTGTCATATTCGGGCTTTTTGCCTTTAATAACCGGCATGGCCATATCGTTGACGCACAAATCTTCATAAACGCCGAGCATTGTTTCGGCTTCTTTTTCCGCTTCTTCAAAAGTGGCGTGCGCGGTGTGCCCTTCCTGCCACAGGAATTCGCGGGTGCGCAAAAACAGGCGCGGGCGCATTTCCCAACGCACGACGTTCGCCCATTGGTTAATCAAAACCGGCAGATCGCGGTAAGAATGAACCCATTTGGCAAAAGAGTCGGCAATAATCGTTTCGGATGTCGGGCGCACGATAAGCGGTTCGTCCAACGGGCTGGCTGGCACCAGTTTGCCGTCCTGCGCGCTGAGCCGCGAGTGGGTAACAATCGCCATTTCTTTGGCAAAGCCTTCTACATGTTCGGCTTCTTTCTGAAAAAAACTGAGCGGGATAAAAAGCGGGAAATAGCAGTTTTCATGATTTGTTTCTTTTATTTTTTCATCCAGCAGGCGTTGGATTCTTTCCCAAATGCCATAGCCCCACGGCTTGATAACCATGCAGCCCGGCGAAACCGACACTTCGGCCATGTCCGCCGCGGCGACAACATTTTGATACCAGTCCGGATAGCTGTTTTCTCGCAAATTTTTCAGTGCCATAATTAAAAATCCTTTTTTATGCAATGAGTATTAAACCTTTGCCAGTTAATACCGAAAAAAAAGCGCTGTCAAGAAAAGATGTGTGAAAAGGTGGCATGTTTAAGATTTTTTAACCGTTTGCGCCTAAAATTCATCCATATGGGCGGCCCGGGCGCCGCATTACGAAAGAATTTTACGGGAGAAAATAAAAAAATGAAACGCTTGATGACAATATTGGTACTGGCAGTCGTTGTGGTGCTGGGCGGCTGTAAAGACAACGTTTCCGAAACCTCAAACCGCATATATGTTTTTTCGCAGCCCGGCTGCATCCATTGCGAACACGCCCGCGAATACATAAACCGCTATTATCGCAACTATGATGTCAAAGAGATGAACATTCGCGAGGGCAACAACATGGGCTATCTTGTTCGCTATGCCAAAAAGTTCAAAGTGCCGGAACAAACGCTCGGTACGCCGTTTATCGTTATGGGCGACCATTATGTCATGGGCTGGGGCAATCAGCAGTCCAAGGATTTTAACCGCTACGCCAAGGCATTTAAGCCGCTTGCGCCTGCAGCAAAAAAATAAGCCGGTTCATCGGAAAGCTCTAAGGTGGCATTTTGCCTTTCTGCAAAAAAAACATTTTGTCCTGCCGCAAAAAAAATAAGTAAAAAAGCCCCTCAAGCGGGGCTTTTTGCTGAAATTAAACGTTCTTTTATAATCACAGATTTTCAAAAAAAATATAGTGTAAAAATAGCTTTTTTGCATGACAAAAAGTTATTTTGGCTGTAAAAACTAAAAAAATATTTATTTTCAGCAGGAAAAAAGATGAAAACCACCGAACAAAAGCCGCAGGTTTCCGTGCTGGTGCCGGTATATAAGCCGCGCCCGGAATATCTGTGCGAATGTATTGAGAGCATCCTTTCGCAGACTTTTAAAGATTTTGAGTTGTTGCTGCTGGACGATTGCCCCGCAGACCAAACCGCCGAACAGCTTATCAGGGGATATGATGACCCGCGGATAAAATATGTGCGCAACCAGGTTAACCTCGGCATTTCCGCCTCCCGCAACAAGCTGATAGATATGGCGCAGGGCGAATATCTCGCCGTGATGGACCATGATGATATTTCCCTGCCGGACCGCCTGGCAAAACAGGTGGCGTATATGGATGCACATCCGGAGGTGGGTGTCATCAGCGGCCAGGTTTTGAAAATCCCCCAAAATAAGCCGTCTCAGAATCCCATAACCAACCATGACATAAAGCTGGCCTTGATGACGGTGTGCGTTTTATCCCACCCGGCTTCAATGATAAGAAAAAGCGTTTTGGCCGCGCACAACATCCGTTATGAAGAAGAATTCAGCCCGGCGGAGGATTACGCCCTGTGGTGCCGCCTGCTGCCGCATACGGATTTTTATAACCTGCCGGACGTGGTTTTAAAATACCGCTGGCACGAAAGCAACACCAGCAAAGTTCAAAACAGCCGTATGTCAAAGGAAGCCATAGCCGTCCGGGCGTTTGTCCAAACGGAAAATCCCGCGCTTTATAATGAATTTAAGAGCCGTGCCAAATATGAATGCGTCATCCGCCTGTTCGGTTTTATTCCGCTGTTGAAAATAACCCGGTGCAATACCCGCCTCAGCGTCAGCCTATTTTCCGCCATCCCCCTGTTTAGCTGCAAATCGTCGTTTAAGTTGAAAGGATAGGGGAATGCCGGTCATATCCGTCATTATTTCCTGTTACAATCAGGAGGGATACATTGCCGAATGTCTGGATTCCGTTTTGGCACAAACATTTAAAGATTACGAAGTTATTGTTGTTAACGATGGTTCAACCGATAATTCGCTGCGGGTGATAAATCCTTATATCCGAAAATATCATAATTTTAAATTGATAAATCAAAAGAATACAGGGGTTTGTACTGCCCGCAACAATGGTATAGCGCAAGCTTGCGGAAAATACATATACCCGTTAGACGGCGATGACATAATTTCTGCCGATATGTTGGAAAAGTCTTTTAATGCAATAGAAAGCGGGCTTGGCGATATTATAACAACCCGCGTTATGTTGTTTGGGAAAACCGTGGAAAAGGAATTGGTACTGCGCGAAACGGATAAATATAACCTTGCCGCGTCAAACTGCCTGGTTAATGCAGCTCTGTTTCGCAAAACGGATTTTGATGCCGTTCGCGGATATGACCAAAAATTTAACAAAGGGTTGGAAGATTATGATTTGTGGCTGAATATGGTTTTCCGGCGTGGTTTGAAGATTTATCGTATTCCGGAAATATTGTTCCGTTATCGGATAAAAAATGAAAAAGAATCCCGCAATTTAAAACAGATAAAATATGCCAAAGCTCTGCGCCGTACATTGGAGAGGAAATATCCCGAAATGAAGTTATATAAAATAGGCTGGAAATTAAGAAAGGTATTTCGGCGTATTTTTCATAAAAAGAAACCATAAAAACATAGCCTTCCCACACGCATAGTAAAAACATCTCCAAAAAAAAGCCTGCCGGATTGTCCGGCAGGCACTGTTTTAAGCATAAACGTCCGGCAAAGCCTTATTTGTTGAAATAGCGTTTCAGCAGGCCGTCAAAACCTCTGCCGTGGCGGGCTTCGTCTTTGGCCATTTCATGAATGCTGTCATGCACGGCATCATAGCCGAGTTCTTTGGCAAGCGTGGCAATTTTCTTTTTGCCGTCGCAGGCGCCGAATTCGGCTGCAGCGCGCATTTCAACGTTTTTCTCCGTAGAGTCGGTAACCACTTCGCCCAGCATTTCGGCAATGCGCGCGGCATGGTCGGCTTCTTCAAAAGCATAGCGTTTAAAGGCTTCGGCAATTTCCGGATAGCCCTCGCGGTCAGCCTGGCGGCTCATGGCCAGATACATGCCGACTTCGCTGCATTCGCCGGTAAAGTGCTCGCGCAAGCCCGCGACAATACGCTCGTCCAGCCCTTTGGCCACGCCGATTCTGTGCTCATCGGCATAAGCCTTGTTTTCTTCATCCATAACCTTAAAAGTTTTGGCGCCGCAAACCGGGCAGACTTCCGGCATCGTATCGCTTTCAATAACCTGTCCGCAGACTGTGCAAATATATTTCATTGTTAGTCCCTTCTTTCTAAATTTTATCAAACCACCGTATATTTAGGGAGCAAAGCGGCGAATGTCAAACACTAAAAGCTGTGTAAATAAAAAAGTTTTGTCTTGAGAGTAGGGCAAAATCCATATAGATTGAGCATAAAGCTCTGATTTGAGGCTGGGAATGCCGCAGCCGAGAGAAGGCGCTGCCGTCTTTGGTGGAAAATTAAAGGCACGCCCGGGGGCAAAACGGAAATTATAGGGAGATAAAGATGAGTGACAAGACGATGAAGATTATTCTTTCGGTTTTGACAGTTGTGCTTCTGGCGTTGATTGTCGGGCTGGTTGCGTTAAAAGGAAGTTCGTCAAAAGCGGATTTAAATAAGCTGGCGCTTCGTATCGGCGAGCTTCGCCAATACCGCACCATGGAGCGTGCGGACGTCAATTCGGCGATGGAAAAAGCCTTTGCCCGCGTCGGATATAATGTCGTTACGGCAACCGAAGACAATTTATATCCGGATTCGGCCGCTGATGCCGGCGTAAACCTTTATATTCGCGGCTATGGTCCTTTTAACGAGGTCAAGACCAACAAAAAGGCCGTAAATATTGTGTATATCCGCAGTTATGATTCCTTGTTTGAAGAAGAACTGAAAGTTTTTGACGGCGTGGCCACATCGTCTCACGACTTCTATAATTATTTGCTTGGCGCGGGCTATGCAACCGCATACATTCCGGAGCTGACTGATCCGGCCGTGTTCTATCCGGCACCGGATCCCAAGCTTGCGCGCAATTTGCTTTATGTCGGCGATAACGAGCGTCCGAGCCCGGCGATTGCCGCTGCGGTGGAAGCCAAGCTCCCGTTGGAAATTTACGGGCGCTTCTGGAATGGCAACATAGATGAAAATTTCATCAAAGGTGAATATATCCATGACAATGACCTGGGTGCATATTTCTCGTCGGCCAAAATCAATTTGGTCAATGTCAGCGAGCAGGAAGCCCAGTTCGGCATTATCCCTTCACGCGTTTATGACATTGCCGCCAGCAAGGGATTTATGATTGCACCGTATAACAAAGAGATTGAAGCTGTCTTTGGCGATGCTGTCCCGATGTTTAAAAACGCAGATGAGCTGAAGGCTTTGTACGACAAATATATCAACGATGACAAGGCCCGTGCCGAAAAAGCCGAAAAGGCATACAAGATTGCCGTATCGGAATACAACGCGGATATGTTCGTGCAGCGCATGAACGGCCTGGTAGAGTTTTTGATTAACGAAAAGAAACTCTGAAATGAAATTGTCCGCGGCTCATAAAACAGGATGGGTACTGGCGGCAGCCATAGCGGCAGTGGTGCTTTGCACCCTGCCGTTTTTGGCAGGTCAAAAAGCCGTTATCAGCATTTATTCCGATTCGCCTGTTTTGGGAGCAAGGGAAGAAGGTTTTGTCCGCGAATTGAAAAAAAACGGATATCGTGTGCGGGTCAATCCCAGCGCAAAATCCTCTCCGGCGCTGGCGGCCGTTTGGTTTAAACCGCCGGAAGCCGTTTCCGGGCTACCCGCCGATAAGGCCGTGTACAATTTTGTTTACAACGAAGCTTATTATCCGTTTGATTGGCGGGGGCTGCGCAACATTCCCGTGGTTTTAACCCCGTATCGGGATTTGTATGAGCATTATGCGCGAGCCAATATAAAAAGCGCTTTGTTTTCTTTGGGCATCAACACGGCTGAATTTGCCTTTCCCGGCGCCGTGGCCAAAAAATATCCGTTAATCTGGTATGGCGACAATAATAAAAATGCACCATTGGCCGATGAAATGCGGGCTCGCCGCGATATCCGCTTCTTAGGAAAGTTCTGGCCTCGTGACGGCAAGGATGTTCCTGCAACAGGGGATAGGGAAAAGGGGCAGATACTGGCGCAAACGGCAGTCGCCGTCGTGTATAGCCCCGCCAACACCCCCGATACCAAAAAAATACCCTCCGGCGTGGCGGAAGCCGCTGCTGCGGGGGCGCTGGTCATTACCACGGAAAACGCTGCCGTCCGTGAAGCCTATGGCGATAGCGTCATTATGGCTCAAAACGAAAAGGATATTCCGGCACTTGCCGATTATTATCTTGCCCATCCGGAAATTGCTGCCGTCAAAATCATAACCGCCCGCAGCATAACCGCACAAAAAATGAGTTCCGCCGCTGTTGCCGCCCGCTTTATTGAAATCTTGAATTGGCTGCAAGATAGCGAAAATTAAAAATCTGCTAATCCGCCGCGCATTAGCTTTTTCTTCGCCGGATAATATCGGCGGCATCTTTCATCTCGTCTTCAATGAGCTTATGTTCAATGCCGTCATATTCAATCGCTTCCCAGTCAATATCGTGCTCATTGAGCCATTCTTTGGTAAAGTCAAGCGTTTTATATTGTACCGAACGGTCGCCGGTTCCGTGGAACAGATATATCTCCGGCCGCGATGCCAGTTCTTTTTCCAGCATATCCTTGCCGCAGACAATGCCTGCAAACGGAAAAACGCCGCCGAGTTCGTATTTTCGCGTCAGCCCGGTATAAATAGCCAACATGGCACCCTGCGAAAACCCCATGATATAAGTATCTTTGTTTTTAACTCTGAGCTCTTTCTGCAGCCGGCTGATAAAAGCGTTCATCTTATGGGAAACTTCGCTGATGCGCGAGCCGGTTTTGTTATAAATCTCCACGATTTCGGCGGTAGATGTTTCCGGGTTGCGGCGCTTGCGGTCAGGGTCAATATCCACCAGCGCATACCATTGCTTCTTTAACGGGTTGCGTTCGCTTTGCATATCCGCCTCGGGAACAACCACCAGGGCGTCCGGCAAATAGGCGGACAACATTTCCGCAAACGGCTCAACGTCCTCTATGCAGCCGTTATAACCATGCAGAAAAACAATCAGCTTGGCAACTTTTTTGCCGGCTTGAAAAGCCTTATACTTATAGGTATTCATAAAACCCTCCGTTCTGTCCTCTCTTCATAGTCGTCAAATGGTTAAAATAATATTAAAACATACCGGCAGGTGCAATTTTTCCTTATTATGGAGGTGTACGCCCATGTGCCGGAGAAAAAAAGCACTTGACAATCCTAAAAACAAGAACTAAAGTAGAACAAAACAACAGGCAGACGGAGGGAATATGTTAACACCAAAACAACACAAGCTATTGGTTTTTATTGACGGGTTTATTAAAGAAACGGGGCATTCGCCGTCGTTTGAAGAAATGAAAGAGGCTGTCGGGCTAAAGTCAAAATCCGGCATCCATGCGTTGATAAGCGCTTTGGAAGAGCGCGGTTTTATCCGCAAACTCCCGCACCGTGCCCGCGCATTGGAAGTCTTAAAAGTGCCTCAGCCCGAACTTTCCGTTGCGGAAAGGGAGGCAGGAGCCGTTTTTGCTAATGATAACGGCGAGACGGAATTTTCGTTGCAAATTCCTCTGTATGGCAAAATTGCCGCCGGCACGCCGATAGAGGCGATAGCCAATCCGTCCGAATATATTTATATTCCCAAAAGTTTTTCTACCCGTTCGGAATTGTATGCGCTGACCATAGAAGGCGAGTCCATGATAGAAGCGGGGATTTTTGACGGCGACACGGCCATAATCCGCCGCGCCGACCGTGCAGACAACGGGCAGATTGTTGTTGCGCTGGTTGATAATGAAGAAGCTACGCTGAAAGTGTTGGAGCGCAAATCCGGCAACGAAGTCTGGCTGTTGCCGTGCAACAAAGCCTACGAACCGATAAAACTGACGGCAGACCGCCTGAAAATCCAGGGCATATTATACGGCATCGTCCGCAAATATAACTAAGCGCAACCGGACAGATAAAAGGGAGAAAAAATGGCAACGTTGGCAATTATTACGGCGATGGACAGCGAGTTTGAGGCTGTTCGCAAATTATATGCTTTTGATGAAAACGGCGATTTTCCGCATACGAAAGTTTATGGTAAGGAAATATTGTTGATAAAGTCCGGCATCGGCAAAGTAAACGCGGCAGTTGCGGCACAAAAAGCCTGTGACGCGGGGGCAGAAATTGTCATGTCAACGGGGCTTGCCGGCGGCATAGATGCATCTTTGCGGCAGGGCGATATCGTTTTGGCGGATAATGTTTGCTATCACGATGTCTGGTGCGGCGAGCCTAATGCCCGCGGGCAGGTGCAGGATATGCCGCTGTATTTTGTCCCGCGCGTCGGCATGGTGGAAAAAATTATGTCGTCAACGCCTGCGGAATATATGAAAACCGGCCTGGTGGTAACCGGCGATCAGTTTTTAACGGATGCCGCCCGCCTGCAGGAGATAAAAAAAGAGTTTCCCGCCGCCCTGGCGGTGGATATGGAAAGTGCCGCCATTGCCCAGGTCTGCTTTTTGAATGAACGGCGCCCGTTTTTGTCGTTGCGGATAATCAGCGATGTCGTCGGCAAAAAAAATCAGGAAGAAGAATATAATTCTTTCTGGCAGAATGTCCCGGAAAAGTCGGCGGTCATGGTAGATATTGTCCTGCGTGCGTTGGAAAAAGAATAGTCCGGAACTCCGGATATTCCGCAACATAAGCCGCAGGCTGTCTTTTAGGCGGCAGTTTTGAGAAGCTCCGGCTTAGAAGAAAAGGGTCATCGCACCTGTCTTTCCGGCAAAAGTATTCGCTTTGGGCAACGGAGATTTATTGCAAGATAAAATAAAGCGTGTTATAAAACAAAAAAAGAGGAAACCGCAAAGGCTTCCTCTTTTATCGTTGCAGGGTTTACGTTAATAATAAATACTCTGCAAATACGTCATACTAATAATATAAATGAAATAAAAGGTATAAGCGACTGTCAGCAGCAACAGATAGAAAACGGAATATCTGAGTCCGCGTTGCTTATAGTTTTTATCGCAATAAGCCGTCATGGCGCCGTAAGCATTGGTGCCGTTTTCTTCTTCATAAAAACCGGCCGCAACAAAAATTTTGATGCAGTAGTAAAGATAAATCAGGAAGAAGAGCCCCATAAAGCCGCCCAGCCAAGACAAGAGGGTAATATTCCTTTGCGAAAAAGCATCTTCATAGCTGAGTCCTAAAGCAATCAGCAAAACTATTCCGGCCAGCCAGTTGAGGATGCACGGGCGGAAAAAACCTTTCCATGCCGTATAGCCTCCGTCATGCAGCCGGCGCGTTATAACGGACAGATAAACGATAACTTCCGCAATATAAAAGATAATCATCAAAACTCCCGTTGCTATCGGGAAACTTGGCATCAGCCAGGCTTGTCCGGCCAGGGAAAACAGCGAAATGGCAAACATGTTGATGAGCATAAAGCTCCAAAATTCAAAACGGGACGTCCGCCCTTTGAAGTTAAAGATATTTTTATACGCCCGCACCCATGAACAAAAAGCGCCGCCTTTGCAGCAGGCATCGCCGTTGCACACAGATTCGCTGTCATCGGGATTTTCTTTCATTTCCATAAATTTCTTGGCTTCGGCAATTTTGGCGTTTTCTAAAACCTCGGCGCGCTTGCTGTTGCCGGCTGCCTTTTTCCCTTTTTCGCCGGCATTGTTGTCGGCCGGGAGAGGGGATACGGCGGCCTGCGCGGCGCTGCCGGATGTCTTGCGGGCTTTTTTCTCTTCGTTTTTAGCCTTGATATCGGCTACTTGCATAACAATGTCGCGGTTTTCCGTAACCGGCAGCTGGGCATTCTCCTTGGACGCGGCAGTGCTTTTGGCGGTTGCGGATTTCGCTTTGGCTGCCGTAGATTTCGTTTGCACCGTTACTGTTTTGGCAGCGGTTTTGGCTGTTGCAGCCGGCTTTTTTGCAGCGGCGGTTTTAGCTGCCGCCGGTTTTTTTGCGGCTTTTTGAACAGTCGCCGCTTTATCCTCTTTTGCGGCAGTTCCCGCGGATGAAGTTTTTTTGCTAACCATCTTTCCCTCTCAAAAAATTAAAAATCAAATACATAATAATCGTATTTGCGTGAAAGGCAACCCCGGCCGCGCTTTAAATCACAGTTTTTTCGGAATTTGGCGAAGTTTTTTTTTATAATCTGCAAAAAGCGCCGCCACAAAAAAGCCGCCGCAAGCCCGTCCGGATAATGGCGCAAAAGGAATGCGGCAAAAAGGATATAAAGCTAGAACAGGATTTTGGCAGATTTAAATTTTTTGCTTTTTTCGTCAAACGTAACGCGCAATACCGAGCCGTTGTCAAGCCGGATTGTTTTTTTTAGGCAGCTTTCCGTAAAAATGCGGATAAGCATCCCGTGTGTAACCAGCAGCACGCGCTGCCGCCTTTCTTCCAACAGTTTGTTTATGAGTTTCATCAGCCGTTGTTGTACGGTGCCGATGGTTTCGCCTTCAGGGTAGCTTGTTTCATAGCGGTCTGGGTTTTGAATATCGTTAAAAGCCTGGTAGATATAAGGGAAAACTGTCGGCAAATCTGTTTTTTTCATGCCTTCCGCTTTGCCGAAATTCATCTCGCGCAGCCTTTTTGTATAATGCACGGGCAAATCCAACATGCCGCTGACGGCATCGGCACTTTTTTTTGCGCGTTTCAAATCGCTGGCATAAATCGTTTCTATCTGTTCCCCGGCCAGTTTTTCGCCGGCGCGGCGGGCCTGCCCGATTCCCGTTTCGTTTAGGGGCGTATCGTTCCAGCCTTGTACGCGTTGCGCCAGGTTCCAGTCTGTTTGTCCGTGTCTCATCAGGTATAAAATCATAAAGATACCCCGTATTGTCAATAAAAGCCCGTTGCACCGGAACAGAAAAGCAAGCCGGTTTAAAACAGGCTAAAAAAGATTAAGCCTAAAATCAAGCCGCAAAAGCGACTTAATCACAGCCTTTCACGCTCTCTCCGCGCATTTTTGCATGGCGCAAAAGAAAAAGCCGTCGGTTTTTGTGTTCAGTGGCGAAAATTTAAGCCAGCGCCCACTGTCAAAAGGAAAGAGCGGCATTTGCAGCGTGTCCTGCCACAAGTCTTTGTGGTCAAGCGGGGAAAATTCCGGATGCGCTGCCAAAAAGGCCGTAATCTGCGCTTCGTTTTCTTCCGGCAAAACCGAACAGGTAATATAAATAAGCCGCCCGTTTTCTGCCGTATGCCGTGCGCCGAATTCCAGCAGTTCGGCCTGCGTGCGGCAGATTTCTGCCAGCCGCTCCGGCGTCAGGCGGAATTTGGCGTCCGGCGACCGCCGCCAGGTGCCGCTGCCGGAGCAGGGGACGTCAATAATAAAGCGGGTGTAATCTCTGTCCGTTACCGTATCAATAGTTTTGACGGCGGTGATGTCCAGCCGTTCCGCCCTTTTTTTGATACGGGCAAGGCGTTCTTTATTAATGTCGTGCGCCCAAATCAGCCCGTCGTTGTGTAAAAGCGAGGCAATGGCAAGCGCTTTTCCGCCCGCTCCTGCACAGTAATCAATCGTTTTGTGGTGCGGTTTGACGCGGCAAAGCAGGGAGATAAGTTGAGATCCCTCATCCATCACTTCAATTTCGCCGTCTTGATAAGTCATGCAGTTGTTAAGGTTAATGCGGTCTTCTGAGCGCAGCCCGATGGGAGAAAATGGTGTTGGCGCAAAAAACAGCCCTTCTTTGCGCAGGCGTTCGCGAGCATGGTCGCGGTCGGTCAGGTTGGCGCGCACGTCTGCCGGCGCTGTCGTATTGAGAGCTGCCTCCAGTCGCGGGTTGTTGATTTTAAGGCGCAGCCATTCCGGGCATTCATTACGCGCCGCTTCGGAAAAATCCGTAAATTTCAACGCCCGTTCCAATCTTTTTTTCTCGTCTTTGTTAAGCGGTTGCGGGGCATATTCTTCGCCATCAAAAAGCAAATCCGGATCATCTTCGGCAAAAGCAAGTGCCACAGCCGTCCGGGGAGAAATTTCTCCGCCGAGTGCCTCAGTATATTTCAAGCGGTTGCGGATAATTTTCCAAACCGTATCGGCAATAAAGCGCCGGTCTTTGGCACCGATATAGCGCCGTTCTTTAAAGTACCTGTCCAAAAGGATATCTGCCGGCCTTTTATCCTGCAAAACCTCTTCCAATACCTCAATGGCAGCCTGTATGCGGCCAGCTTCTTTCATCTTTATCCCTCACATATTTTAAGCCGTTGCAAAGCGTTACGGCAGCATATTAAAGTATCGGTCGGATTTTTCCGCTCCGGCCGTGGCAATGCGCCGCATGACGCAAAGGTTAGCTTGCTTTTTTGCATTTGGCAAGAGGCGTGCCGGCATTTGCCCCCAGGGAAATAAACTTTTTATTGCCAAAAAAAGAATTTTGTGTTATAAACGGCAACGGTAAAATATCCGAAAGGGAATATATGGAAAAAATTTTGGTGCTGAATTCCGGTTCAACCACCGTGAAATTTCAGTTATTTAAGATGGATAAAGGCTGCCATGAGGTCTTGGCCGGGGGCATGGTGGAGCGCATCGGTCTTTCCGGATCAAAATTGATAGTCAGATCTGCAGGCGGCAACGAGTTTTCGTGCGAATATCCGATAGAAAACCACAAGGCGGCGATAAAAGCGATTTTGGACTATTTGTCGCACGGCTTTTTGAAAAATGCCTCGGAATTGTCTGCAGTCGGCCATCGCATGGGGCACGGCGGCGAATATTTTGACCGTTCGGTCATAATTGACGATGATATCATGGCCAAAATATATGACACCTTGCCGTTGCTGCCGTTGCACGGGCCGGCGTTTGTCCATGGCGTGGAAGCCGCTTCCGGGCTGCTTCCGGGCGTACCGCAGGTGGCAACGTTTGACAGTGCATTTCATCAAAGCATGGAAAAGGCCGCATTCACATATGCCATTCCGCGTGAATATTATGCCGGGGAGCGCATCCGCCGTTACGGTTTTCACGGCACCTCGCACAATTACGCTGCCCGTTGCGCGGCAAAGATTTTAGGTTATAAAGGGCGGATTATCTGCTGCCACTTGGGTGGCGGCGCTTCCGTTGCGGCGATTAAGGGCGGCAAAAGCGTAGATACGACCATGGGCTATACGCCTGCTGCCGGCATTATGATGGCAACCCGCGCCGGCGATATGGATCCGTATATCCCGCTGCATATTATGAAAACGCAACACAAAACCGCCGATGAAGTCAACCGGATGCTGAATAAGGAAAGCGGGCTTTTCGGCTTATCCGGCGGCCATTCGGATATGCGCGATATTATTGCAAATGCCGAAAAAGGCGATGAAAACTGTATTTTTGCCATAGAGGCGTACGTCTACGGCCTGCTCAAAACCATCGGAGCCTATGTGGCGGTTTTGGGCGGGGTGGATGCCCTGGTTTTTACGGCCGGCATTGGCGAAAATTCGCCGCTGATAAGGGAAAAGCTTTGTGCCCGCCTGTCATATCTCGGGCTGGAGCTGGATAAGGAAAAGAACGAAAAGCGCCCGGCACCGGCAGAAATAAATACGCCGTCAAGCAAAGTCAAAGTCCTGGTCATTCCGGCCAATGAAGAGTTGATGATAGCCGGCGAAGCGTATGATTTGCTGGAAGAGCTGGCATCCGGAGAATCTCTGGCCGTATAAAAAAAAAAGGAAAAAAAGAATGTTAAAAAACATGATGCCGTCCATCGGCCTGTTGATAAACAGCGATTACAAAGCAGTCAAAACGCCGGAAAGCGAAGCTTTGATAAAAAAGAGCCTTGCCGGGCTGCTTCCCTCGCCTCATCCGGAGTTGTGGCAGGTATCGGGCATTCCCGGCGCCGGAAAAAGCACTTTTTGTGCCGCACATTTGCCGCCGAATTTTCTGTATTTGAGCTTTGACAAGATAATGCTCTCCTTATCGGGTTATCAGCGCGATTTGGCGCTTTACGGCAGCGTGGCGGCTTATGGCAAATATGAAATGCCGGCCAGGATAATCGGCTACGAGCTTTTGCGCCGCGCCGTGAATTTGAAATTGAACATCATGTTTGAGCATAGCGGCACCAATCAGGCGCATTTGGAGCTGTTTAAGAATATTCGCAAAAAAGGCTATCGCACGGCCGTGGATTTTATCGTTTGCAACACCGGGTTGGCCATAGCGCGCGCCGAAGAACGGACCAAAAAGACCAACCGTTATATACCCGAAGAGGTAATACGCAAGCGCGCATCAGGCCTGCAGTCATACATCGCCGCCTATCAAAAGTTAACTCCGGCGGTAAAATTGCTTGACGGTGCAAATAATTTCAGCCCGTTAAAGAAAATTTAAGACAATCCGTGCCAGCATAAGCGCATAAAAGGCAATTTTATAAGGTTATGCGCATGAAAAAATATCTGTATTTATTGTCAGTATCGCTGATTGCCGCAGCGGCCGGGCGGGCGGAAGCCATAACGGCGGCGCAGCAGCTGCGTGAAACCAAAGCCATATTTGTGGCCGACTTTCATAAAATGGATGATGACAAAGACGGCAAGTTGTCGTTGGATGAATATTTGAGCCACCAGTTTGAAAATTTTCGCGCCACGATAATAGACGCGGTGGATTTTGATACGCCGTCGCCGCGCTCCAAAGAGGCATCTGCCGGCAAAGGTAAGCCGTCCGCTCCCGAAACGCCGGCCGTTGAAGAAGGTGAGTCAGCAAAAGAAAGCGCTGATGAATTAAAATCCCTAAGCGATGTCAACAACACTTTGCAGGAAATGGCGGATTTTGAGCTGGAGGAAGAAGAGGACTTGCCTCCTCTTGAAGATTTGTCTTTGGATGGCTTCGGCGAACCGGAACCGCTAAACAGCGAAGATGTCCTGCCTGAAAAGGGCATCTTGTCCGGCGATTTGGCAAAAGAAGCCCTGGCGCCGTCTTCAGCCGAGCCGGAAACGGCAGAAAGCAATCCTGAAACGGGCACCGATGATGATATGGCAGGCCTTGCGGAATTAAAACTGGACGCGGATGTCTTGCCTTTGGCAGCGGAAAGTATTGATGAACCTGCCGCAGAGGGTAAGCCGGCACCGGCGAAAGAAAGCACGGCGGATGATGCCTTTTCGGCTCTGGATTTATCCGTTTCCGAAGAAGAGAATTTTCAAAAAATGATGGCGGAAATCAATATGACGCCGGAAGAAAAAGCTGCCCGCGAGCAGGCCGCAAAAGAAGCTGAGGCAGCAAAGGCTGCGGCTGAAAAGCCTGCCGCCCGCACGCCGGAAGAAAAAGCCGCCCGCGAAAAGCAGATAACGTTTATGTTGGATGCAATTAAGCGGACGCTGCCCAAGACGATTGACGAAATCACCACCTGGACGGACATAGAATATAAGGATAACATCATTTCCTACGTCTACAAAGCGGGCGTTGATACCGCGAATTTCTCCGCCAAGGAAAAAACGTCTTTGCAAAACAGCATTAAGAACGAAGCCTGTGCCAAAGCGCGTCTGGAAATGTGTCCGAAAATCAAGCCGATGTTCATTGACGAGGGCGTCAATATGCGGATACGCTATATTGACAGCCGCGGCACCGAGTTGAGTACATGCGAATTTAATCAGGAAACCTGCCAATAACGGCAAACTTTTTAGAGAGGAACCATTATGAAAAAAGCGAATTTATTGTCGGCAACGTCTTTGGCTGTCATGCTGGCTTTTGGCGCCAACACCGCGGCCGCCGCGGAAAAATATAATAACGTTTCGGAAGAAGAGCTGGCGCGTGCCGTTGTCAACGTGTTAAAAAAAGACCCGAAAATTGCTTATGACGCTTTGGTAAAATATAACAAAGACGCCAAATCAAAACAGGCGCAGAGCGAAAAAGAGCTGTCGGGGCTGGAAAAAAGAGTTGCGGAAATCCTGATGGACAATCCGCCGATTATCGTTGGTGCGTTGCAGATTTACCAGCAGCAGGAAGAGCAGAAAAAGCTGCTTGCCGAAGCTGAAAATTACAAAAAATACGCCAAAGAAATCAATCGTGCCGAACTGTTTGCCGGCAACCCGGACGGCAAATACACGCTGGTGGAGTTCTTTGACTTTTCTTGCGGATATTGCCGCCAGATGGCGCCGCGCATCGCCAACATCATCAAAAAAAATCCGGACGTCAAAGTCGTGTTCAAGCCGGTGTCTTTCCTGTCGCCTAATTCCGAATTGGCGGCCAAGGCTGCGGTTGCCGCGCATAACCAGGGCAAGTTTTTGGAAATGTATTCCGGCCTGATGGCGGAACGCGTCGTAAACGAGCCGGTTATTGACAAGCTGGCGCGCAACCTGAAGCTGGATATGGATAAGTTCAAAAAGGACTATGCTTCTGACGAAACCAAAAACATCTTAAAGAGCATAAAAGAAACCGCGGATAAAATCAAGATGAAGAGCGTGCCGACCCTGGTGCTGAACGGTATGCCCCTGTATGCGGTAGAAGAAATCCAGCTGCAGCGCGCGATAGACGTTCTGCGCGAAGCTTCGGGCGAATAACTCAGGTGCGGACGTTAGCCCGCAGCTGGTAAAAGGCCGAAAAGGAAAAAGAAATCCCGTCCGAAAGGGCGGGATTTGCTGTTGAGGAAAGACAAATACAAAGCTGTCCGGGCATAAAAAAGGTTCTCTGTGCGTATGCACAGGGAACCTTCGTGATGTTAACCAACGTTGATTACTTTCCGACAAGGCCGTCAAGAGAATCAAGGTTGATCATAGGTGTTGCCCCTCCCACAACTTTGGGGTAATTCTCCGCCAGCTTATTCTTGATAAGCTCCGGATTTTCCTTGAGGGCTTCACCCGTTTTCTTCATACCCTCGGCCTCGGCTTCCTTCACCGTCTTGATGTAGGTAGCGTCGGCAGCAGCCTGGATTTCCTTAACCTTAGCCTCGGCCTGGGCGTCAATCTCCTTACGCTTTTTCTGCTCTTCGGAGATTTTCGTTTCCATTTCAGCCTCGGATAATCTTGATACGCCATCCTCATAGTTCTTGTCAAACTTCACTTCGGTGATGTTTAACACGACATCTTTGAAAAGGGAATGGTCATATCTTGGTTCAAAGTTATCCGTAACCTCCTTGGACAGCTCGGCCAATTTGCCGTTGATGTCCTCGTAAGTTTTGCTGGCAACGACCTCATTGAAAGAGGCATCCAGCTGCGGACATAACGCCTTGTCAATGTAGCCGTTTTCACCGATAGTAGCATGCAGAACATGCACATTATCGGCAACCAGATACCACGTTAAAACATATTTTAACGAGATATCGCGTCTTTCCTTATTCTTCATAAGGTTGACGTGTTCATGGGTCTGCCGGGTGATATCCACCTCAGTCATAGAACTGATGAAAGGAATCATCCAGCCAAATCCGGCTTGGAAGCTCTTGTTGGCCATGTTTCCGAGCACGATTTTGTAACCTGCATGTCCTGGCATGATAACATACATACCGTTAATAAAGATTACAAAAGACAACAGAAACAAAGCCACCAGCCAAAACCCCCAACCGAGGAAAATGGCTGCCGGAATGCACAACACCGTTGCAATCAGCAAAGGCATAGTGAGTTTTCCGCGAACCGAAAGTATCATGCTTGTAAAATCTCTGGTTTGTGCCATAATTTTACATTTTTTAAGAAACAAAGCGCTTATTATGGTTTCAAAACTTATTTTAACTCATCCGTCCGGGTCATCTCTCCGCGTAGGAGCATCAGCACACAAGCGACGTGCCTTCTAAACCAAAACCAAACAAGTGAATTTGCAAAAAACGCCAAAAATCCGTTGCCGAACCCTTGCCAATCCCTGAAATCCTAAATCTCTCCGCCTTAACAGCTTTCTCTGTTTATATTTAACATAAATAATTTTCTAAAATAATCAACCACACTAATATTCATCACGCCTTTAATATACCACATTTTTGCCCTCAAGTCAACGGCTTTATTGTCGCCGCCGGAGGCTTCCCTCAAATAAACACCCCGTGTTTTTATCCCAGATGGACGATATCTTTGCCGAATTTTGCTTCCAGCTCGTCCAAAACCTTGCCGAGCCGGTCATCGCTTTTTTGTGCCGTTTGGAACAAATCCTGTTGTTCGTCGGAATGATACACCAGCCCCATGAGCGTAATGCCGGTGCTGCGCCAGGTAATTGCCGGCGTAAACAATGCCGCCATCAGCCGCATCGCCGCCGGCATGATTTCCGTTTCTTCGCTGCTGGGGCAGGGAAGCTTTTCCTTAAGCGTTACCACCTTAAAATCTTTAGTGCGCAGCATAACCTCAATAGCCGTCGCTTTGGCGCCTTCGCGCCGGGCCTTGCGGCAGGCGGCGTGGATATGCCGCCGCAAATCGGCTCTGAGCACTTCAATATCGCGGCTGAATTCTTTAAGCGCCGAAGTCTGCTGGATGGAAAGAGGCGCCTTTCCCACCGGCGTAACTTTAAACAGGGAAATGCCGGAAAGTTCGTTTTTCAAATCCGTCCCGTGCGTGCCGAATTGCGATTTAATCCAATAGTCCGGCCGCATCACAAAATCCAGCGCCGTAAAAATACATTCCTCGCGCATTTTAAGCAGCAGCTTTTTGCCCACGCCGGAAACGTCGTTGATAAGCGTCTGTGCCAGGATTTTTCGCCTTTCCGCCGACCCGATGGCAAATACGCCGCCGGCGTTTTTGGCCTTGTCGCTGGCGAGTTTGGCGAGCGTTTTGGTGGTAGAAAGCCCGATGGAAACCGGAATGTGCAGCTTTTCCCAAGCGGCGCGGCGTATCATTTGCGCGGTTTTGATATAGTTCTGCTTATAGAGCAGCTTGGTGCCGGTCAAATCCAGAAACGCCTCGTCCACCGAACACACTTCCACGTCCGGCGTAAAAGATTGAAACAGGTTCATCACTTTTTGCGACGTGGCATGATAAAGGTCGTGGTTGGCACGGACATACAAAATTTCCGGCAGCCGCTGCCTGGCCATAAAATACGGCTCCCCCATTTTAAGCCCGAGCGCTTTGGCTTCTTTTGAGCGCGAAACGACGCAGCCGTCATTGTTGGATAGCACCGCCACCGGACGGTTTTCCAACTTCGGGTTAAATGCCCGCTCCGCCGAAACAAAAAAACAGTCGCAATCAGCCAGTGCAATATAATGTTTCATTATTCCCCCGTTAGGTTTTGGTTTAATTTAACCGGCGACAAAGCGGGAGTCAAGAATTTTGTTCTTAATATGTTCTTATTTGTGCATAAAAAAATCCCGGCGGAAATACCCGGGAAAAATAGCGCTTAAAACAAAAAAATGCCCTGCGCCGGACTGTCCGTTTTTAGGGACGTCCGGGCGGGGCATAAAAAAATAATCGGAAGCTTAGCTTTTAAGCGTGCTCAGTCTGAGACAGCCGTCTGCGCCGATATCATAAAGCTTGGCCTTGCCGTCTTTTAACAGCCCGGCCTTTCCGGATACGGCCAGATAAACGGCTGGCAAGCCGTTGCGGGCTTCCGCGCATTTCAAAAGTTTCAGGCCGTCGCTATCCTGGCAGAGGATAAAACTGCCGTTCAGAAAAGCGGCGTTTTTGGCATCCAGCTCAGGTATCCCGGAAGGGAAAAGCTCCCGGTACGTCGCGGCGTACTGGTCAAAAACGAATTGCGGGTAGGCATCAAAAGTAACCGTTTCCAACGTATGAAATTCCGTTCCGTGGATAAAAGTCAGCGGGTTGCAGCCTGGTGCCGCCCGTTCGGTAAAGGCATAGTCGCTGATTTTTCGCCCCAGCAGATGGCCGGTTTCATAGCCGTCACGGATAACAAGCCATTCCGCCGGCTGCGGTTTTATCAGCAAAATGCCCTGCCTGTACAGCTTGTCGTCAAAGCCGAAAATAACCTGTCCCGGCCACAAAACCTCCGCCGTGCCGCCGGCAGGTTCTTCAATAATGCGGATAAATGAAATTTTGCGCCGCATATCTTTTCTTTTCCGCCTTTTAAAATCGTTTTTGAAGATTTCTATCAAAAGCTTTTTATCGTTAAGCTGCATAAGGTAGATTTGATCCGGCGTTACCATATCAAACAGGAGCATGAAAAGCCAAAAGGCAGCCAAAACGCCTGCACTGAGATAAGCGCCCGCCAAAAACAAAACAATCGCACCCGCCGCCATAGCCAGAACGATATAACGGCTTAAAATGCACAACCAGCGTTGAGGCAGCAACAATGCCTTAAAACACGTTTTTTTTCTAAAAGTATTCATACAAAAAAAGAATTAAGTGAAACAATAATAAATTTAAGTGTCCTCACTATAAAGAATAAATGAGGAAAAAGCAAGCAATTTTCTTGCAGCTGCTGTCAAAAGCTGCCATAATCGCGGCATCAAAAAAAAAGAAAGGGAAAAAGATGCAGCGGATGGCTGAATTTGAAAAGGTGGGGCTGGCTCGTTTTTCCGCCGATTGGCAAAGCGTTTTTCCGTCGGCGCGGGAAGAGGAAATCAAAAGCCTTTATGAAAATATAAAATTGCCGGCCCGGGCAACTTCCGGTTCGGCGGGGTATGATTTTTTTACGCCGGTGGATATATATTTAAGGCCAGGGGAAACTTTTTTGCTGCCGACCGGCATCCGGGTCAAAATAGATGAGGGCTGGTTTTTGGGCATTATGCCAAAGTCCGGGCTCGGTTTTAAGTACCGCCTGCAAATGGACAACACCATCGGCATTATAGACAGCGACTATTATTATTCGGATAACGAAGGGCATATATTCGTCAAGATGACCAATGGCGGCACCGGCGGCCGGGCAGTTGAGCTAAAAGCCGGGGCCGCGGTATGCCAGGGCATCTTTCTGCCATACGGCATAACGTTTGCGGATAACGCAACGGCTCGTCGCAACGGCGGTTTGGGGTCTACGTCAAAATAAAAGAACTTGAAGGAGAAAAAGAGATGAAAAGGATAGGAGTCGTCGGAACCGGAATTTGGGGAACGGGGCTGGCGGTAACCGCGGCTCGCGCCGGCAATGACGTATTGTGTTGGGCGCGCGAACCCGAAGTTGTGGACGGCATAAACCAAAAACACGTCAACCGGATGTATATGCCTGATGTACCCTTGCCGGATACCATCAGGGCAACCGGAAACATCGCGGATATATTTGAGTTTGCGGAAGTGGTGCTGCTGACGGCATCGGCGCAGTGGACGCGTGCGACTCTGGAACTGATGAAGCCGCATGTCCGCCCGGAAACGATAATTGTCCTTTGCGCCAAGGGCATTGAAGTCAAAACCGGAAAAATGCTGTCGGAAGTCGCTTTGGAAGAAATCCCGTCGGCGCGCCTGGCCGTTTTGTCCGGTCCCGGTTTTGCCGTAGATGTGGCACAAAACAAGCTGACGTCCGTAACCATCGCCTCGGCAGAAGAGGGCGTGGCGGCGCGTCTGGCCGATATGCTCGGCACGCCGTATTTCCGCCCGTATCTGAGCACGGATATTATTTCGCCGCAAGTGGGCGGCAGCGTCAAAAATGTTATTGCGATTGCTTCCGGCGTGATAGAGGGGGCAGATCTTGGCATTGGCGCCCGTGCGGCTCTGATTACGCGCGGTTTTGCCGAAATGGCGCGTTTGTCGGAGGCTCTTGGCGGCAACCCGCGCACCATGATGGGCATGAGCGGCATCGGCGATTTGGTCCTGACCTCATGCAGCGCCCAATCGCGCAATTTCAGTTTCGGTTATGAAATAGGCGTCAACGGCCATGCCGCCAAACTGATAGAAGAAAACACCCGCACCGTGGAAGGGCTGTATACGGCTCGTGCCGTCTTAAAAAGGGCGCATGAATTGGGGATAGAAATGCCGATTTGCGAAATGGTCAACCGGGTGCTGTTTGAAGGCATCTCCATCAGGGAAGCCATGCAGGAACTGATGTCCCGCCCGTATAAAGAAGAGGGGATTTAAACCCCGGAAAGAGGAAAACAAAAAAGGCAGAGAAAGAAAAACTTTCCCTGCCTTTTAATCGGGCTGTTGCCGCAGCAAAGCCTAGTGCCGCGGATGAAAAGCAATACATTTGCCTTGCTTTTTGCCGGTGTCAGCCTCTTGGGCATTTGCCGCCGGTTTTTCTTCAGCTGTTTCCGTTCGGAATGAAATATTTTTTCCGCCGGAAGGAGATGTTGCTTTTTCGCTGCTTTTTTCTGACGGAAAAGACAAGCTTTGTGCAACCGTTCCGTCTGCCGTTTTCCGATGACGGGAAGGGTAGAGCGTTGCATTGTTCCGCTTGATGGCGGCAAATTTTTGCCGTGCGTCAATCCGCACGCCTTCCATTTTTTGGAATATGGCGTCATCACTGTCTTTGTCATAGGCGAGCTTATACATATGCCCGTCAATTTGCACCGTTTCGCCCAGTTCAATCGGATAAGATAAAATATCTTCATCTTTGTACTGGGTCAGTTTGCGAGCCTCGTCATGGCAAATAGGATACCAAAAGAAATTCTCTTCCTGTTCATCATAAATTTCCCAGCATGCGCCGATAAATTTATGTCTGGACCGTGAATAAAGCTCCACCGGGCAGACCGAGTCGCAGGAGTGGTCATTTTCAAGCAGATAGACATTTTCCATATCTTTGCAGCTTATAATCATTCTGACGGCGCGAATGATAAAATGCCCCTTTGACGTAATATCCGCAGCATAAAGTTCATTTCCCCACAAAAAGTAAGTTTCTTTGTCAATAATTTGGAACTGATAAATAAATTCATCGCCGAGGCTGCCCCGGTCATCCATACGGAACACCGGTACAAAATCAAAAAATGTCGGCACCGAATCTTCCAAAACGACATATAGCCACAGCGGCAAAGCGCCGGTTTCAAGATTGCTGGCTTTGGCAAAAACAAAAAGCAAAATCCCGTCGGGATGTTCTTCATGAAAGCCTTTAAAGTAATCCATGGCCGCCAAAGAATTATCAAGAAAAAACTCTTCTCCGGGTGCGTCATACTGTTCGGGAGAAAAAACAAAACCGAAATCTTCCATATCTGAATAATTTTAGTGAAACATAATCGTATTTAACACGCCTACAGGATACAG
>CALXTP010000085.1 GCA_944391435.1 uncultured Alphaproteobacteria bacterium
CTGCCCAACGTCAACAACAAAAAAGCCATTACCGAATACATAAAAAAGCGCCTTCCCCTGCTGCACAGCGCCCAGATAGCTTCTTCCGAACTTGCAACGCCGGGCGCCACCAGCATCGTAGACACAAATTCCCCGACCCCAAAAGAAGAACACGTCCTGTCAGCCTATGAAAAGATCTATCAGGAAAGTATCCAACGGGCCGGAAATATGGATAACACCGTCAACGAAGATGTAGAGCTGAAAGGCACCTTTTACCGGCTGAAACAACAGCAGGCCGAAAATAATGCCCAACCCGTTCTGAATTTCCCCTACGTTACGGTCAAGCTTTCTGACGAAAGGGAAATCCTCGCGCCGGCTGACGAACACTTTCCCTATGTTCTGACAACCATAAAAATTGAACCGACCGGCCTGTTAAAAGTAACCGAAGACTTCACATTCATATCCAACAACGAAAGTTTCCCCCAGGGCTTTTTCCGCATTTTGCCCAAATACAATTACTCGCGTAACGGCGAACAGCGCCGCACGGATATTTCCCTGGTTTCCGTTACCGTTAACGGCGAAGAAAAGCCCTATAAGATGACCGAAATCGGCAACTACATCTACATAGAGCCTAAAGAGCCTCTGGACTTGCCCACCGGCATTTACCGTTACCGTTTCAATTATGTGATAGACCGTGCCGTCTGGTATTATGATAACTTTGACGAACTTTTTTGGGATATCACGGCCAAAACGCTCAAAAATGTCGTAGGCTCGGCCAATGCCGTCGTCTATTTGCCGTCCAACCGCAGTTTTATTGCCCAAAACGCCATCGTCAGCACCCGCCGCGGCATTGATGCCAAACGCGTAACCATAAATGCGCTCACGCCCGGTGCGTTAGGCTTTGCCGATACCGAAGCGCTCGGCGTCGGCGAAGATATCCATTTATATCTGACAATGGAAAAAGGAACATTGCTGCCGCCAGATTTCAGCAAAAAATACCAATGGTTCATACATGACTACGGCGCCTGTTTCTTTGCCCTGCTGGCTTTAGTCGCAATTTTCCTGTCCTACAAAATATCTCTGGAACAAATCCGCCGCAACAAGGACAAAACCAACATATATCTGAAAAAAACGCCGGCATTGTACCGCCTTTTGAATGCTAATGTTTATGACGCAAAGTCTTTCGGCGCCGAAATATTGTCATTATGCGCCAAAAACATTTTAGGCTTGCAGCAAAACGACGGACGCATTGCCCTCATCAAAAAAAGCGATGACCTGCGGCACCTCTCGCTGACAGAAAAGAAGCTGGTCAAAACGCTTTTCCCCGGGCAGGAAACAACTCTGCCCGCCTCGCCGGAATCAGCCCTGAAATTAAAACGCGCATACAATGTTTTGCATTACGGCATCTTGCAAAAATTCCACCTTTATAAATTAAAATTAAATGCCGCATACCTGTCGTTCAGCTTCGCCATGCTGATAACGGGCATTGCCTGCTCGTCGTCCCTGGCCATTGCGCCGTGGGACACATTCTGGATTGTCCTGCTCTTCACGGTGCTCATGTGTCCGCCGCTCCTGCTTTTCCTCATACGTTTCAAAAGCAACGCCGTCAATATCGCCGTAAAATCTTTTTGTACGTTTTGCGAACTCTGGCTGGCCGGCTGGATGGCCATTTATACGTCAAATTTCTATGCCGTCCTGATATTGCTGAGCCTCTATCTGATTATCAGCTACAACCGCCTGTTTTCACGCCGCAGCGGCTTGTTGCGCAACAAAATAAAAGAAACCGAAGAATACAAGTCATATCTGCAAAAGAATATTGAATTAACCAGAACCGGCCGCGATTTCAGTGTCAAAGTGCCATACATCTACGCTTTCGGGCTGGAAAACAAATACAAAGAAGAGAAGTTGTTTATGCTGATTGGCGCTTTTCTTCATCTTTTACCCAATAAATCAGCCGGAGGACAAAACCAATGAAAGGAATAATACTGGCCGGCGGCTCGGGAACCCGGCTCTATCCGATGACTCAATGCGTATCCAAACAGCTTCTTCCGGTGTATGACAAGCCGATGATATACTATCCGCTGTCCGTACTGATGTTGTTTGGCATAACCGACATTTTGATTATCTCCACGCCGCAGGACACGCCAAACATTGAGCGCCTGTTCGGTACCGGCGAAAAGCTTGGTCTGCATCTGGAATATAAAGTCCAGGACAAGCCAAACGGCATTGCGGAAGCTTTCATCCTGGGACGCGACTTCATCAACAACGAAAAAGTATGCCTGATATTGGGTGACAACATTTTTTACATCCAGTCGCAAATGAACAGCTATCGTGCGTTGATACAGGAAGAAAACTGCGCCGCCACCGTATTCGGGTACCATGTATCCGATCCGGAACGTTTCGGCGTAATAGAATTTGATGAATTAAAACGCGTTGTTTCCATTGAAGAAAAACCCAAAAAACCAAAATCTAACTATGCGGTAACCGGCCTGTATTTTTATCCGGCAGATGTCGCCGAAAAAGCCGCCACGCTCAAACCGTCCAAACGCGGCGAACTGGAAATAACCGATTTAAACAAATTATACTTAAAAGAAGGACGCCTGAACGTCATTCCGTTAAAAAGGGGCAGCGCCTGGCTGGACGCCGGCACGCCGGACAGCCTGATGGAATCATCGCAATTTGTGCAGATTATTGAACAACGCCAGGGGCTTAAATTAGCCTGCGTGGAAGAAATAGCCTACCGGCAGGGATTTATTGACAACGAACAAATGCAAAAGTTGATAAATAAATTAAAAGACGGTATACCCTACAAAGAATATTTGAAAAAAGTATACGAGGAAAAGCATGATCTTTACTAAAACCGAACTGGATGGGGTGTATATCCTCACGCCGCGCATATTTACCGATACCCGCGGCTATTTCTTTGAAAGCTATAACCAAAAAGAATTTGAACAAAACGGCCTGCATTATGACTTTGTCCAGGACAACCAGTCATTTTCAAGTTACGGCACGATTCGCGGCCTGCATTTCCAAAAAGGCGAACACGCCCAGGCCAAACTGGTGCGCGTCATCTCCGGCGAAGTATTGGACGTTGCCGTGGATATCCGCCGCAATTCGCCGACATACGGCCAACACGTGGCCGTCCGTCTCTCAGGCGAAAATCAAAAACAACTGCTGATTCCGCGCGGCTTTGCCCACGGTTTTTCAGTCCTGTCCGAAACCGCCGTTTTTGCTTATAAATGCGATAACTTCTATTGCAAAGAAGCCGAAGGCGGCCTTTGCGTCAACGACCCCGCCTTAGGCATTGACTGGCAGATAGACATGAACCGTGCCAATGTTTTGGAACGCGACTTAAACCACCCGTTGTTAAAGGATTTGGAACCATGCTTTTAGTAACCGGAGCCCTCGGGCAATTAGGGACGGCGCTGCAAAGCCTGCTGCGGGAGAACGCCGTTTATATAGACCGCGCCGAATTGGATTTGACCGACGAAGCCGCCGTCAAAGAATATCTGGCTCAGAACAAATTTGACTACATCATCAACTGTGCCGCCTACACGGCCGTTGACCGTGCCGAAAGCGACGAAGAAAATGCCAAAAGGGTCAATGCCCTGGCACCGTTATACCTCGCCCGCTACGGCAAAAACATTGTTCATGTTTCAACCGACTATGTTTTTGACGGTACCGGTTGCAAACCTTATAACGAAAGCGATAAGCCGAATCCGCAAAGCGTTTATGGCAAAACCAAGCTTGAAGGGGAGCAAAACATCTTGAACAACGCAGATACGGCCGTCATTTTCCGTACCGCCTGGCTGTATTCGCCTCACGGCGGCAACTTTGTCAAGACAATGCGCCGTCTCGGTGCCGAAAAAGAAAGCCTGAATGTGGTTTTTGACCAGGTAGGAACACCGACCAACGCTTATGATTTGGCAGAAGCCATTGTACACGCCTTGCCGCAGATTCGCGCCGGGGAAAAGGAAGTTTATCACTTTACCGATGAGGGTGTCTGCTCATGGTATGATTTTGCCAGAGAAATAATGGAACAGTCAAAATTGCCTTGCCTCGTCCGCCCGATAGAAAGCAAAGACTATCCGACGCCGGCCGTTCGCCCGCATTATTCGGTTCTGAACAAAGCCAAATTCAAAACGCGTTTTAATATGGAAATTCCGCATTGGAAAGAAGGGTTAATCAAATGTCTGAAACAATTTTAGTAACCGGCGGAGCCGGTTTCATCGGCTCCAACTTTATCCCCTATTATATGGAAAAACATTCGGAAGACAAAATCGTCAATCTGGATAAGCTGACATATGCCGGCAATCTGGATAACCTGTCCGAAGTTGCCGATAGTCCTAATTATACATTTATCCAAGGCGATATTTGCGATGAACGCCTGGTCAACGACCTTTTTGGCCAATACGATTTTACCGGCGTCATTCACTTTGCCGCCGAAAGCCACGTTGATAATTCCATCAAAGGCCCCCGTGCCTTTATAAACACCAATTTGGTCGGCACTTTTAACCTGCTGGAAGCAGCCCGCCAACATTGGTTTGATGCGCCCTTTGCCCCGAAAGCCGGACACGAAAACCGCCGTTTCCACCATATATCCACCGATGAGGTATACGGCACGCTCGGAGCAGAAGGTTTCTTCAAAGAAACAACGCCGTACGCGCCAAACAGCCCGTATTCGGCAAGCAAAGCCGGCTCCGATTTTTTGGTTCGTGCCTACCACCATACTTACGGCATGAATACAACCACATCTAACTGTTCAAACAATTACGGCCCCAAACAGCATGCGGAAAAACTTATCCCGACCATTATCCGCAATTGCCTGAATTTATCGCCGATTCCGATTTACGGCAACGGGCAAAACATCCGCGACTGGCTATATGTTGCCGACCATGCCAAAGCAATTGATATGATTTATCACCACGGCAAAAGCGGCGAAACCTACAATGTCGGCGGCCACAATGAACTGACAAATATGCAGATTACCAACACGATATGCAGCCTGCTGGATGAATTGCGCCCGCGCAAAGACGGCAAAAAATATGCCGATTTGATAACCTTTGTCAAAGACCGTGCCGGCCATGACCTGCGCTATGCAATTGACCCGTCAAAAATTAGCGGCGAACTCGGCTATAAGCCGGATGAAACTTTCAATACCGGCATTGTCAAAACCATCAAATGGTATTTAGACAGAGCATAAACCTCGCCATAATCAGCAAAACAACCCCGCCTGCCAAAACGCCGTAAACGGCCTTCGGCAGGCTTTTTTGCGTCAGGTAATTGCCAAACCACAAAAAAGACGCCGGCAGCAAAATCATCACATAACGGTACTCGCTGGAACAAAAATACGGATAAGCCATCCAAAAATTAAACCAGGCCGCCAGCACGGAAAAGGCCAGCACAATCATAAAAGCATTAAAACCCCAGTCTTCGCCCATTTTATAACAAAGCATGGAAAAAAAGCTCAAAACCAAAACAATCGCCAACAAGCAGCCCAATCCGTATAAAATATAGGCCCAAGCTGCCCCCTGCCAGCTCCATTCGCCGAACAAAGACGTTTTAACCAACGCCAGCCATACATTCGGCTCTGCCAGTCCTGCCCGCACATCGGCAAAAACATTGCCGGCAGCTGCCAAACCAAACAGCCGTTCCGCCAAAGAATAGCGGCTTAAATCCTGAAAGGCGTTGCCCACCGGCGGCGGCACCAGCGGAAAATCATACGCCAGCAAAAACCATCCCCACGCAAAACCGACAACAGCCCCCAGCCCGATAACCGCAAATTGCCCCCACATACGCAAAGCCAGTTTATTTTTCTCCCGCAACAGGCGAAATACTCCCAACATGCCGAGCGCCGGCACCATCATCAAACCGGAAAATTTAACCAGCCCTGCCGCCAATAACAAAACAGAAAGGATAAGCGCTTCCGTCCATCGGCCGTGTATATGCCATTGATATCCCGCATACATCATCGCCGTCATCAAAAAATAAACCGCCGCATCATTATTGACCAAATTTGCCGCAATGCCGTGCGCAGGAAAAAAGCAAAACGCCCCCCAGAGCCATGGTTTTACCTGCTCATCAATTTGCAAAGCCGTCGCCAGCCGCCAAAAAATAATCGCCGCTCCCGTAACACAAAACAAACTGATAAAACGAACGCAGTCAAAACCAACCTCAAACGATGCCCCGAAGGCCGTGCCCAGCTTGGCTGCCACGGCTGAAATTAATCCCCACAACGGCGGCTGAAAAAAGATTGATTGCAAATATGCCGACGGTGCCGCCGCAAAAAAGCCGTTTTGCAAAAAATAATCCGCGTGCATCAAAAAATTATAATAGTCATATTGGCGCACATTCCCCCAGGACTCAAGCACATACCATAAATTAAGCAAAAAAGCCGCCGCCAAAACGGCATCAGCGTAGATTCGTTCTTTCTGACTGTGCAAATATGCCAGCGTTCCGCCAAAATATACTGCCGCCAGCCCCGCTGTCCAAGGCAAAACCGTATGCCAGCACATCAAAGCAATACACAAAAAAAACATATCTTTTAGATTAAAATGCAATATCATATTCCACACTCTCCCGGATGGTTCGCACTCCTGCCGGATGCCTGTCCGGCTGCACTTCAAGCGGTTTATTACCAGACAAGATAAACCGTTTCTTCTAAATATTCGTTTAACAAAAATACGCTCTGCCGCCCCGCCGGTTTTTATTTTCACATTTTATCCCTCAAAAAAGATAGACAAAACACTTGACAACTAAACAAAAAGCGAATATGTATTAACTGAAAATTAACCAATTAAGGAGTTTTCGGCAATGAAACAGCTCATAAAACTGGCATTATTTTTATGTTTATATTTAAGTTCTGCCGGTACTGTTTTTGCAGATACCGAAAACTGGTGCGGAACTTATTTTGAAGAAAACGGCCGCGGCTACATCTGGCTGGCACGTGATGATTTCGGCATTGGCAGCTCCAGCTGCAATCTGGAAGATTACAGCCAGCGCGCGGAAAAAAGCGGCACGGCCAAAATCGCCTTAAATTTCACCCGCAACCGCTCTACAATCAGCAAATGGCGCAAATTTAACAACCATTTGATAGAAGTTCGCGGCGAATTTGAAAACGGTTACATCAGCGGCACGCGTTTTATTCGCGACATGGGCGTTTAAGTACGAAAACGCCCTCATGCCTTCTAATTCCGGCGCTTATATATAAAAGCCGCCGCAAGTTTTTTTGTGTCGTCGCCGTTTTTTTATTGATGGCATTTTCCTCAAACATCTCTATTTCATAATATCGGCCCAGATTTCTGCCGGCACGGTACCGCCGCCCACTTCTTTCATCGGGCTGTTATCGTCATTGCCGACCCACACGGCTGCGGTATATCTGTCATTGGAGCCGATAAACCAGGCATCGCGGTAATTTTGCGACGTTCCCGTTTTGCCGCGGGCATTTTTCACCTTTCCGGCTCTTTTTCCGGTACCGTCCGTCACCACCGCCCGCAACAGCAAATTAATTTTGCTGACTGTTTCCGGCGTCAAGACTCTCTGCTTGCTTCCCGTCCAATGCTGATACATCAAATAACCGTCGGTATCGGCAATCTCGCGCACGGCATACGGAAAAACCGCATACCCGCCGTTAGCCGTCGCCGCATACGCCGCCGCCATATCAATAACCCGCACGTCCGCCGCTCCGAGTATAAGCGACGGCTCGTCTTTTACCTCGGTGGTAATTCCGAGTTTTTGCGCCGTTTCAATAATGTCCTCCAAATTCAAATAAGTCGCCAAATCCACCGTCGCCACATTCAAAGACTTGGCAAAAGCATACTTGAGGCTAACCGCCCCGTGGAAAGACTTATCATAATTTTGCGGCTCCCAATCGTCAATCCGGATAGGCTCGTCCGACAATATGTCATCTGGCGAAAAACCCTCTTCAAACGCCCGCAGATAAACAAACAATTTAAAAGACGAGCCCGCCTGCCGCATCGCTTGTGTCGCCCGGTTAAACTGGCTTTTATTATAATTATATCCGCCAACCATAGCTTTAATGGCGCCGTTTCTGTCCAGCACCACCACGGCTCCCTGGGTCACATTTTTATCGCCGTTGGCGCGGATATGTTTACGCAGCAAATACTCGGCCCGCCGCTGCATGTCATAATCAAGCGTCGTCTTGACATATATGTCGTCATCATATTTTTTAACCAGCTCCGGCAACATGGACATCACATAATCGCCGAAATAGCGGGCGCCGAAAATTTTACCGTTATTTGCCTCGCCGATAGGAAGTTTTAATGCTTCATCCCATTCTTCAAAAGAGATGGAACCGGCTCGCCGCATTAACAGCAGCACCACCTCCGAGCGTTCCAATGCCAGTTTTTTATTTCTGAGATAGTTGTAGCGGCTCGGCGCTTTCAGAGCTCCGGCCAAAATAGCCGCTTCTCGCAAATTCAAATCCTTGGCCTTTTTATTAAAAAAGCGTTTGGCCGCCGCATTCAGGCCATACGCGCCGCTCCCGAAAAAGACCCTGTTCAGGTAAATATTCAAAATCTGCTTTTTGGTAAAATGTTTTTCCAGCCATTGCGCCAAAAGGTATTCCTGCACCTTTCTTTTAATGCTCTTTTCTCTTGTTAAAAACAGATTCTTGGCTACCTGTTGTGTAATCGTGGACGCCCCCTGCGCATACCTCATTTTAACGATATTGACGGCCATGGCGCGGGCAAAGCCGATATAATCAAACCCGCCGTGTTTAAAAAAGCGCCTGTCTTCGGTATCAATAACTGCCTGATACACATAATCCGGCAGCTCGTCCACATCAACCGGCTCGGCAAACAACGAACCGTAAGATACGATTTCCCGTCCGTCCGCAGCCAAAATCTTAACCCCGGGCATTCTTTTAACCGTCGTCGCCACCGAAAAATTAGGCAGCGTCTTATAGCAATACCAGACAAAAACGCCCGCCACCGTAAAAAGAGCCAGCCCAAGCCATAACAAAACCATAAAAAGTTTCAGTTTCCACGAAGATTTCTCCCGGCTGTTTTTCTTCCGCCTGGCCGCCCGTTTGCGCACGGCCGCTAGCCTGGCTCTATTTTTTTTATTTTCATTTTTATCGGTAGCGGCTGGTTTTCTTGCCGTTTTCTTCTTCTTTTTCATTTCTGCTCCGCAAAGTTTTTACCCTTTGCCTGATTATAACCTAATCTTGGTTAGAAAATAATTAAAATTTTGCCGCAAACCGTCTTCCCTATAAAGCGCCTCGCCGAGTCGCTCCAATCTATCTGCCGGCTGCATTCTGCTTAGCCGCCTGCAATGCGGCTGCCTGTTCCGGTGTCAGCTCCGCCTTATTGCCACTGTCTTTCCTCCCGGTCTCGCCGCGCGCCGCAATTTCCGCTTTCAACTCCGCAGACACCCTTGCCGGACGAGCCTCAGCCAAAAGCTCTTTTTCCGATTTGCTTTCCGCCTCTTTGTTTTCCTTAACGACATCAGAAATATCGCGAGCAGCCAATCCGACATCTATGGCTGTGCTTGCCGCCGTTCCCACCCCGGGAAGACAGCCCAGTGCCCCGGATGCAACCTCTCCGCAAGCACCTTGCCAATCTCCGTCTTTAACGCGTTGCCAGGCAAAATATATTCCGGCTCCAAGGCTAACCAGCGGTATTTTTTTCAATACAGACTTGCCGACCGCCGTTCCTGCCGTTTTGGCAACCGTTTTGGTAACAGCCTTGCCGACGGCTGTTCCGGCTACGGCCGCCCCGGCTTTTTCAACTGTTTTGCCAACCGCCTTGGCTGCCTTTGTTTCGCCAACCGCCTTTGCCGCCTTATCATATACTTTGCCTACCGGCGTATTGTTCAGTGCTTCGGCACTCTCGTCCACGACTTTGTCAATCGCTCTGTCAAATTTGGCATTGGCTGCCGCGGCCTGTGCCAATATGCCAGATTTCTTCGCCGCCTGCTCAGCTATCTGTTCCGCCGTCATCGCCGCCGCTTTAACACTGCCCTTGGCCGCCAGTTTCTGTTCAATTTTATCCATAGATTCCGCGGCCACCGCCTTAGCCGGCGTCAGTTTTTGTTCCATCGTCTCAGCTGTTTCCTTGGCCGCCTTTGCCGCAACGTTCCCCGCTGCTGCAAATTCCTTTGCCGTATAAATCTTGACATTCGGCCTGGCCAACTCTGCCAAAGCCCCATTTACTTCATTTGCATTATCAAATAACCCTGATATAGCTTGCCGTAGATTCTTTCCTTCAGGAAGCACCACCGTTATATCGCCGGCATTTTCGCTTAAAACCATCACGCCGGCCGGCAAT
>CALXTP010000086.1 GCA_944391435.1 uncultured Alphaproteobacteria bacterium
GACTTTAACAAATCGGGCTGGTGGCTGTTTGTGCCGACGTATAAAATCATTTTGTTTGCGTTTATCAAAGGCGATGCCGGGGCGAATAAATTCGGGGCACCGGAATGAACTTTTGGCGGCAAGTGCCTGCCATTTATGAATAAAATAATTTCGGTATAAAAAAAATCCCCCTGCTCTGCCAATGCAAAATAAGGGGGAAATGCGCGGCGGGCAAAGTTGCCGAGCGGCGCTTTAGACTAGTTTGCAACGTGTTTTAAACCGGCCAGCTGTTGCAATTTGACGTAATAAATGTCTTTTTTAAGCCAGTCGCCATAGGAAAAGACGGCTGCAAAAAAAGCTTCCATAAAACAGCGGCGAAGCTCTTCGTGGCTGATATGCCCGGGGTCGCTGCCGTTAAGCGTAAAATATTCCCGCTGCAGGAGAAATTCCTTTTTATCAGCAGCGGCAACGGACTGCTGTCGTTGGCGGTTTTCCGCGTTTTTGAAGGCGGTGCGGATGTCATCGGCCTTGAAGGCAAACACTGGATTGCCGATGATGGACGAACCGTGTTGCATCAAGCGATTGACGTAGGCACATGCCAGCTGTTCAAAGGCGCCGGCAACAGTCAGCTCCTTCGTATCATAAAGCTTGATGCCCAAATCGCGGAAATGATAATAATCTTCCCGCACATAAAGCATTTTCAGCTTTTTGGCGAAATGTTGCATCCAGGCGATGAAATCCACGCCGTCCAGGCGCAGGCCTTTTTTCAGCTCCAGAGAGTCGGCCTCTGCCGTCTGCAGCTGTCCGGACAGGCTTTTTTTCTTTTCCAAGGGCAGCAAAACCAGCTCAAAACGATTAAGCAGCGTCTGTTTATACAAGTTTAGCAGCTCATCTTTTGCGACAATGGCTATTGTCATTGAAGCAGTTGCAAAGGGTTGAAACATAATAAGTAAATTTAATGATTAAACATGGCGAAAATTTTTGTTTCCGCGTTATTTTTTACACAATGATATTTTATTGCCGCCAGACTAGCACGGCATTTTTTTGCTGTCAAGGCGAATAAAGGCTTGATTTTTGCCGGTGGCAAGGGTATCACTAGGGCATGGCGGGCTCGGGCGCGCCGGTGTGTCGGTCAACATACGGAGGATTGCAAAAAAAATGGCAAAAAGACGGTTCGGTTTGAAACTCTGGTCAAAAGATTTTATCAAAAACAAAGAGTTTGCGCGGTCGGCGGAAGCGGCGCTTAAAGACGGAAAATTTGATTATCTGGAGCTTTTTGCCCTGCCCGATACGTTTGATGAAACGCACGCGGCGGTCAAGGCGGCGTTTGGCGGCGTGTTGACGGTTATCCATGCGCCGCACGCGATGCAGCTGCTGGATATATCCAATCCGGAAGAGTTTGAAAACAACCGGCGGCGGCTTCAATCTTCACAGCAGTTTGCCGATATGCTCGGTGCGGATACCATTATCCTGCATCCGGGGTTGTGGCGCGGCGAAAAATATCTGGAAGAAAGCATGCGCCAGTTTAAGGCTTTTAACGACGCGCGGCTGACGGTGGAAAACCTGCCCGGCTATTGCTCGCAGACCAAGCGCGAGCTGCACGGAATTACGCCGGAAGAAATCAGCCGTTTTATGGCCGAAACCGGCGCCAAGTTCTGCCTTGATTTTTCACATGCAATTTGCGGGGCAAATACTTATAAACGCGATATTTATGAAACGCTGGCGGCTTTTTATGCGCTGAAGCCGGCGATGTATCACCTGTGCGACGGCGATGCGGCCAGCACCAATGATGACCATCGGCATTACGGCGACGGCAATTATGACCTGCGGCGGCTGGTTTTGGACTTTACCGGCGACAACGCGTTGATTACGATGGAAACCGGGCACGGAATCCCGTCCGACGTGCAGCCGTGGCTCAAGGATATTGCCTATCTCAAAAGCCTCATTGCGGCGGCGTAAATTTTTGCACGGCGCCGGCAGGGCTTGCGCAAATTTATCGATTTGATTTAAATGCAAAAAAAATATACAAGGGGCTGAGCCCCCTTTTTTTTGCGGCCGGTATTTCCGCGGCGGCGGATTTTTTCTGTTGTCAGGGGCGGTTTTTTGATGTATAATGCTTCTATGTTGGAAAAAAATGACGAAAGGATGCTGGCGATGGGCTGCTTTTTGTTAAACGAACGCGGAGAGGTTTTGCTGGAAATGTCTTCCGGCCTGCGGCTGGCGGCCGATATGCAGCTGGAGGTGGACGAATATGCCGGGACGGCGGTGCTCAAAAGCTCCGATGGCGGGCGCTATGATATCGGTTTTGTGCATAAAGAACTGATGTTTCCGTTGAAGAAAAACCGCTATCTGTTTGTAGTGGAAAGAAATAATCAGTTTTATGCCATGAACAGCACTTTGGCCAAGGTGGTGTTTGTCAATTAAAAATATACGGTGGAACGGTGCGGCAAGAGATTTTATAAGCCGGGTGTAGCGAAGGATATTATAAGCCAGGGGACAAAGAATGAAAGCAGATATATATACGGGATTTATTACGGACAAGGTTAAGGTTTTCGGCACGGGAAAAAATGATAAGCCGTTTGTGCTGCCGAAACGGGTGTTCCGGAAAGCGGCTCCGTTTTTGATTGCTTCGGCAATGGTGATGACCGCCTGTACCCCGAAACAAAATGATTCGCGGCGTGATGATTCACTCAAATCCATTTATGCCGAAACGATTGAAAGATATAATCTGGACAGGCTCAGAGGCAAAGAGCCGTTTAGCCAGGAAGAACTGAAACAGATGACGGCAAACCCGAATCCGCCGGCGCTGACCGATTTTAACTTTAACCACTGCCCGGCAAGCGTGGAAAACTTTTGGGAAATCGTCCGCAATGGGCTGGCCAAAACGCGGGAAATACAAAACAGCCCGCGGCTGACACGGGCGCAAGCCAAGGAATATCAGATTACCGCTTATAAAATGCTGGCGCAGATGACCCGCGCCAAAGGGACGAAAGACAAGGTTGATATCAGCGATTACAATAACTTAAAGACGTTTCTTTATTTTGAAAAAGTGCTGCGTTTCGGCGATAACTACAATGAAGTGCTTAGCAAGGATATCGGCTGGATTGACGAACGCGACGAAGTGTTCGGGCGGTATTACAAAGATTATCTGGCGCTGGAAAAGGCGGCGGATAGCTACCCCGGCGTGGAGCGGTTTGCCAGGGCGCTTTACAATACCAACGACCGTTTTATCCTGAGCTATGCCGACAGCGCCAGGGCAAACGATATCAGCCGCGGCATCTTAAAAGACTGGTTGAAAAAACAGGATATTAAAGACAAAAACCTGTGGTATATGACCGATGTTGAAGCCGATGACTATGCCAATGCGGTTGCCTTTTGGTATCGGCGCGGCGCAACGGTCGGCATCAGCTTTGGCGTGGACAGCCGCGGCAACCTTTCAGAGGGGGATTATTCGCCGGTGGGCACGATTATTATCCATGAACTGCAGCATACGATGCAGAAAAAGCCGGCTTCAGCCGAATCCCCTGCCGACAACCGTATCAACGATGAAGATTTTGATGTGAAATCGCGGTTTGAAACCGGGGTTATTTCCGAGCTGGGCCCAACCCTTTATTCGCTGGCGCTGGAAGACCGGATTTATAAAAAAATCCATGGCATACCCCAAAACAAAGCGGTTGACTATGGGCAGATCCAGGTCGGCGGGCAGAAAATCAGCCTTGGCGAAACGGCACTTTGGTTCGGCAAAATGATGGATAAATATCCGCACAAGAGCGTAGACAAGCTGTTGCAAGAGCCGGAGGTTTTAAAACAGCTTGACCGCTGGGGCAGTTTCCGTATGGCACACGCTTACCGGCGCGAGGACAGCGGGCGCGGCTAGCCGTTTGGGCGGCATTTGGCATGGCAGGCTTTCGGGTGGCGTTTGAAGAACGGGTTTTCGGGCGGCATCCGGCAACGGAAATATCTTTGTCTTGCGAGGCATTTGGCGCGGCATGGTTTTAGCCTGCGGGAGAAGCCGCAGCAAAAACTGTCAACCGGGCAAAATTTTGCTTGCAATTTATTTTATTAGCCTTTATATATCGCTCTAAACGGAGAGATGGCAGAGTGGTCGAATGCGGTTGACTCGAAATCAATTGTACTCTTCACGGGGTACCCAGGGTTCGAATCCCTGTCTCTCCGCCAGTTTTATCATAAAGGCGCCTTTTAGGGCGTTTTTTTTGTGCTTTAATTGCGGGGTGCAGCCCTGCCCCGGCAAACAGGTGTGGCAAAAGTTTTTTTCCGGCGCAAAGAAACATCACGAGGCGGAAATATCTAACATCATAAACGAACAACATCATAAACGGCATTTTTAGCAGAGAAATTTTGCCGGAAAGCTGGATTTTAGGCAAAAAAAAGAGGCGGCGGATTGCCCGCGCTGCCTCTTTTTCATTCTGCCAACGGTTTTATAAAGCCTTTAGGCCGTCAACTTCCGCATAACGGGAAACGTTTTCTTTGCCGTCAGCGAAAGCCCTGATGTTTTTCAGCTTTTTCTCAGCCCTGTTCCAGCGGGTGGCGGTCAGCTTTTTCAGCTGTTTGCCGCTGATGTCATAGATGGTGCAGCCGCTGTTTTTCTTTTCGCCCGGAACGGCAATATAAAACGTTTCCGCGGGGGCTTTGGCATCTTTTATCAGCCAGATGACGGACGGAGCCTGCCAAATCAGATTGCCATCATAGTCCAGGACTTCCCAGGCGGCGCCGTTTTTAACAAACAGGTTCTTTAACCCTTCCAGCCGGTTTTTGGTAACGACGGTCTTGCCATCCGCGCCGATGCCCGGAAAATGGTAAGTTATCGTTTTGTACTTGGTGCCGATATAGGCATTCCCGGACGGAATTTTGGTAAACAGCTCAAATATGCCGTTGCCTATCGGGTCGCCGTCCGAAGCACGGTAGACTTCCAGCTTCATATCCGCAACCTTGCAGATGATGACGTTGCCGTCGGAAGTTATTTCCGTATAACGCGACGGAGTTACCAGAACGCGGTCAGCTTTGCCGTCGGCGCTCTTTTCTTTAACGCCGATGAGGACGTCTTCCTTATTTTCGCCTTCGGCGGTGAACGATACCAAATTTCCGTGCAACGGCGTTTCCGTTGACTTGAAACCACAACTTGCAGCGAGGAATACGAGTGCGCAAACCATCGCCTGAGATAATAATCTTTTCATAATTTTTTGTTTTTTAGGGTAAATAATAGAATTAACGGGGCTTATTATAGCCAAAAGAAAATATTTTGCAAGCTCTTTTTATACAAAATATACAAAAATATGCTTTCAGATGCGGCATGGCTCCGACAGGCGCAAAAAAAACGCCCTCCCCGCATTTTGCGGAGAAAGGGCGTTCAGGCCATGGCGCGCGTCCGTATCCTTTGCGGAACGGCGGACGGACGCCTTTTTTGTTTACGGCCGCAAGTGCATGCGGGCTATTTCGGCAACGTGCATGCCGCCGATGCGGCGCGGGATATCCAATGCGCGCCGGAGCGTGCGCCATTCACGGCGGGTCAGCTTTTTCAGCGGGCGGCCGTTAAGGGTGGTTATTACCCACTTTTTGCCCCGCTTGATGATTAAAAAATCATGACAGCGGGTTTTGTCGTATATCAGCCAGCTCTTTTTGGGCACTTCGGTAATTGCGGCCGGAGTGCCTTTTGCCGACGGGACGAAAAATGTCCAGACGCAGCCGTTGTCTTCACCGTAAGCCAGGCTTTGGGCACTGCGGCAGAAAAGAATGTTCTCTTCGGCGCAGATTTCCTTTTGCGTTACCGTGCGCACCGCATAATATGCGTCGCCGCGCGCGATGCCGGCTACAATTTCGCGATCCGGCTTCATTATCGCAAAGCTGCGTTCCCAGCCGAGCGGTTCCGTATAAAGCAGGCTTTCTATGTCAGGATAAGCCAGACGGCAGCGGTAAACCTGCCCGCCGCGCTCCAGATACAAAGTGTCGTGGCTGATACGGCTCCGACTCGGCGGCAGCGGCCCCAGCGCCAAATCGGCATCCGGGACATATAAATACATTTTGCCGCCCGAAAAACAGCGGATACAGCCCGGCTGGCTGTCTATCCATTCACATTCGGCAAAAAAGACCGGAATGCCGTTGCCATCATACAACATTTCCAGATTTTTCGGCGAACGGCAAACAAGCATATTGTGCAGCGATATGACCTGGTCGGCGTACGGCGGCACAATTTCTTCACCTTCCCGGTTGACGACACCTTTCAGCGACGTTTCTTTGTCGTTGTAGACGTACAGCCCGTTTCCGAGCGGCGCCAAATGGGTCCGGCAACCGGTTAACACAACGCATGCCACAAAGATTATTGCGGCTAAAGCAGTTTTACTTTTCATAATAGTTAAAAAAAAATTAAGTTAATAAAAATAAAAAATATCGGCGGAAGTATAGTGCATAACGCTTTTTTGTCAATAAAAAACGAAAGATATATGTATGCTACTGATTTTATGACAAAAAAAGCAGATGCACATCCGGCGGAAATCTTAAGCCGATGTTAATAAAATCCCGTTACAGTTAAAATATAACAATGCGGAGAGACAGATGATTACCATCGGTATTATGACAGGAAATTCGCTTGACGGCCTTGACGCGGTTATGACGGCGTTTGAAAAGAACAATTCCATCAGCAACATGGCTTGCGTATCGCTGCCCTACTCTTTTGAACTGAGGCGGGATATGCTGGCGCTGCGCGAGGAAATTACAGCCCTGGAATCGGATATGGGCAAAGCTTCGCGGCTGCCGCTGTTTAAACAGGCGCTGGAAGCCTATACGCAGCTGGCGGCAGAGGCCGTCGGGCAGCTTTTGCAGCAGAGCGGTATTGAAAAAAAAGATGTTGCCGCCATCGGGCTGCACGGGCAGTCGGCGGGTGCGCACAATCCGCCTTCGCTTGCCGGCGGGGGCGAGCCTTTTACGACACAGATTTTTGACGCGGCAAAGCTTGCCAAACTGACCGGCATCCCAGTGGTTTACGATTTTCGCTCCGACGATATTTTTAACGGCGGCGAAGGGGCGCCGCTGGCACCGATGCATAATCTGCATCTGAGCTATGCCCTGTCTAAAAAAGGGGTTTTTCCGGTGTGCTTTATTAACGGGGGCAATACCGCCAACGTTGCCCTTGTCAGCAGCGGCAAAACCCTGCGCAAGCAAGTTTGCGGCTATGACTGCGGGCCTTTTAACCACTATGTGGATATGCTGGCGCAGGCCTTTTATGGCAAAGATTTTGACGAGGACGGGCGATTGGCTGCCGGAGTGCATATCAACAGCATGCTGCTCCGAGATTTGTATAACGAGGCGGCACTGACCCCTGACGGCGATAACTTTTTGGACTTGGTGCCGCCAAAATCGGCAGGGCCGCACCTTTATAACATGGGGGCACGGCTGCAGATCTATCCGCTGACGGAAGCGGATATTTTGCGGACGACGTCTTATTTTGCCGCCTATACGGTGTTTTTGAGCTTGCGCTTTTTGCCGAAGGAGCTTGATTTTCCGAGACATTTCCTCATGTTTGGCGGCGGGTGGCGCAACCCGCAGATTTATTGGGATTTTATCAATCTGTTGACGGGGCGGAGCCTGGTGTTGCCCGAGCATAAGGATATGGCCGAAGAAGTGCGCTCCCGGTTGCGCGGGCAGAAATTCCGCTGTGCGATGGCGGACGAATACGGCCTGAGCGGGCGCTATATGGAAGCGCAGCTGATGGCAGACATGGCCCGGTGTTTTTTGGAAGAAATCCCGTTTACCGCTCCGGAAATTACCGGCTGCAGGCAGGCGTCAATATGCGGCATTATCTGCCGGCCGGGCGAAAACACGCGGCGGCGCGGGCGGGGCTTTACCTATTCGCGGGCGGCCAAGGGCTGGCAAAAAGAAAAAAACAGCCCGGAAAAAACCGGCCGGAAGTGAGCGGCATCAGAAACGGCGGCGCGCACTGTCTTTATAGAAACGGCCGAGGGCGCTGTTTATCGCTGAAACAGGTATCGATCTATCTCAGAGCTTGGGCAGGAGATGTTTTGTGCTATTTTATTTCTATGCCGCAGGCAGTGCATATCTGGCGGCACAAGGCGTCGGCGGAAGTGATTTTGACCGGGTTTTCACGCATTTTTTGCGCATATGCGGCGCGCCCGGCATATATCTTGTCTAACATCGGCAGCAATATTTCGGGCTTGGCAATGTCTTCGTCCGGGATTATTTCGGCATAGCCCTTGCCGGCAAAGCTTTGGGCGTTCAGGCTCTGTTCGCCGCGCGAGGCCGTGGCGGGCAGCGGCACTAAAACCATCGGCTTGCACAGGCTTGCCAGTTCAAAAATGGAGTTGGAGCCGGCGCGGGAAATAACCACGTCTGACAATGCCAGCAAGTCTTTTAATTCGGCATCCACATATTCGTATTGCACATAACCCCTGCCCTTTAATTCCGGATTAAAGCCGTTTTTGCCGGAGATGTGCACCAGCTGGTATTTTGAAAGGATATCCGGCAGGTTTTTGGCAACAGCCTCGTTTAAGCTTTTGGCCCCCAAACTGCCGCCAATGACCATTACGGTCGGCTTGTCGGCTTTTAACCCAGCGAAGGCTGCGCCTTTTTCGCGGCTGCCGTTAAACAGGCGGTCGGAAAGGACGGGGCCGACACAGGCGACTTTTTGCTTTTGCTTAACCATGCGTTCGGTTTCCGGAAAAGTGGTGAAAAAGGTGTTGACAAACGGCAGGCTCATTTTATTGGCCAAGCCGGGCGTGATGTCCGACTCGTGCATGAAGATTTTTTTGCGGTTGACAAAGCCGCCGATGACGACCGGAAAAGAGACAAAACCGCCTTTGGAAAAGATGATGTCGGGATTGATTTGGCGCACTTTCAGGCAGGCCTGGAGGCAGCCCAGGGGAATCTTGGCCATATCCAGAAAATTCTGCCAGGAAAAATAGCGGCGGAGCTTGCCGGTTAAAATGCCCTGATAACGGACTTCGGGAAAGCGGGCGACCAAATCCTGTTCCATGCCGCCGCGGGAGCCGATGTAATATACGTCCCAGCCCTGTTGCAGAAACCACGGAATCAATGCCAGGTTTAAGGTTACATGCCCTGCCGAGCCGCCGCCGGTAAACAAAATGCGCGGTTTGTGCCGAAGGGCGTTGCCGGTTGCTGCGTTTGGGGCGGAAGATGCCGTTTTTTTATTTGCAGATGTATTGGCCATAAATCAATTCTCCTTGTTGTTTACGGGTTGTTTACGGGGATGCCGCCGGGCTTTTCCGCCGTGTCGTCCGGCGCGGACAGTTCCGGCGGCGTTTCGCCTGTGGGCAGGAACTCTGCATCCGCCGGCGGCAGGCTGATTGTCTTGCCGGTTTTGGCGCCGAGCTTTTTCATATTTTCGGCCATGGACAGCGCCGAGCCGCGCCCAGCCAATTTTACCATGGCATTTTTGTAGGCGTTTTCTGCCTGGTTCAGACCGCGGTCAACGGCTTTCATATCTTCTACAAAAGCGGCAAGCTTGTCATAGATTTTGCCGCCGATTTCGGCGATTTTCTGCACGTTGCGGTTTTGGCTGTCTATGCGCCACAGGTTTTCCACGGTGCGCAGAATCGGCAGCAGCGACAGCGGCGTGGCCAGGATAACGTTGCGGCGGTAGGCATAGTCATAAAGGCTGTTATCTGCCTCCAGCGCCGCGACATAAGCGCTTTCTATCGGGATAAACATAATCACATAATTGAGGGTGTTTTCTTTGAGAAGCTTCTGGTATTCCTTGGCCGAAAGCTCGTCCACGTGCGCCTTGATGCAGGCGAGGTTGTTTTGCAAGGCGCGGCTGCGGGCGGCGGCATCTTCGGCGTTGACGGCGGCAAGATAATCATTCAGCGACACTTTGGAGTCTACGATGATGTCGCGCTTTTCGGGAAGATGGATAACCACGTCCGGGCGATAGAGCTTTTTGTTTTCATCATGAAAGGCTTCCTGGGTATCATAATCCACGCCCTTGCGCAGGCCGGAGATTTCCAATATGCGGTCCAGCTGGTATTCGCCCCAGTTGCCTTGCGCCTTTTTGTTGCCCTTCAGCGCTTCGGCAAGGTTTTGGGCGTCTTTGCTCAAGGCCTGGTTTAAGTTCATCAGGCTGGCGAGCTGGGCATCCAGGCTGGATTTGCTTTTGATGCTTTCTTCGCGGGCGGTGCCGACTTCGGCCTTAAAGGCTTTCAGCTGCTCGGAAAAAGGTGTCAGGATGCCGGACAGCGCGTTTTTTTGCTCTGCCGAGAACGACTCGTGCTGGGCTTTGATGATTTCGTTGGAGATGTCGCGGAATTTCAAGGCCATATCTTCTTTTATCTTTTCCAAATAGCGGATTTTTTCTTCCAGGGCCGCTTCACGCGCGGCGGCGGCCGCTTTTTGCACATTCAAATCACGTTCAAGGCGAATCGCATTGTCAACGGCAGCCAGCTTTTCCGACTCGGCCTTGGCGGCGCCGGAAACGATATCGGCAAATTTGGATTCTGTTACGGCATTTTTGAGCTGTAAACCGTTGTATTTATCATAAAGTTCCGCGTATTCGGCGCTTTTGCGCGACAGGCGGACGCGGCAAGCAATGGCAATGTAGCCGCAAGCAGCGGCGGCGGCGCCCAGAACGAGGCAGACGTAATCTTCCACAATCATTTTAAGCCCTTTTCAGCAACTTTTCTTATCAACAGCCGCCAGTATACTCCGGCCATTTAATTTGACAATTGTTTTCAAACAGTTTTCCCGTTATTCGCAAATCGCCGCGATAGCGCAAAACGGCGGTGCGGCGGGCTTGTCCTCTCCCCAAAAAAGACAACCGGAATAAAAAAAGTACAAAAGAGATAAAAAAAAGATTGCATTTTCTTATTTTGTTTTATAGTATATTGGCAGGAAAGTTAACCGTACAACTCTAAATTGAATTTAGCACACCAAGGGGTTGTACACAGAAAATGAAAGGACTAGGCATGAAAAGTTTTTCCAACGAGTGCGGCTCAAGAAACAGTTTCGGCTACTACGATTCCGGCATTAAGGAAATTGTCTTAAAACGCCCCTGCACTAAAAAGAAAGATATTGAAGAGGCTTATTACTGGCTTGACACATATACCGATTTGAACAAAATTTCCGTGGGTATCGGCTCGGTGGAGGTTTTTGTTGCCGACCGCGACAGCTCGGGGCTCTATTCTTCCGCGCGCGGCATTATCAAAAGCTCCATGGTTAAAAATAAATATGCCGACGGGGAAATGCTGCGCCAGATTTTGATTTTGATGAAAAAGCAGACCGTGTTGCGCAGCCTGTCCCTCAAATGCTTTATCTTTACTGATGACGAGCCTTTGTTTAACCTGCTGCTGGAAACCATTAAAGAACTCAAAACGCTGGTGTACCTGGATTTGACGGGCTGCTATTTTACGCCTGACCAGCTGATATTGCTGGCAGAAGTTATCGGCAAGACGAGAATCTGCCATCTGGTGTGGCCGGAGCTCAGAATGGACACTTCCACGGTGTCCAAAGTGGCCGCCATGCTCAACGGCAACCATTCGCTGGTGGTTATGAGCTGCGTGCCGCCGGAATTGCAAAGGCTGCCCAAGCGAAACCGCGATAACCTGATTTCTATCGGCAAAAACCCGAATATGGTTGATGAGGCCGATGCCAGGATTATTTGCGAATATAAAGATTCCGTTATTTTGGCGTTTGCTTATGAAAAGCAGAAACTCTATGACATGGAAAAAGTTTGCATGTCTATCATATCCCATTCTGACGGTTGTGATCCGGCATAAACGCTTGTAGTTTTCCGGTTCAAAATGCAGGGCTGCAGCTCTTAAGGCTGCGGCCTTTTTTATGCCTGCATATTCCTGGAGTGTGGGGTTTCTGCCGGGGTTTCAGCCGTAAAGATGACGGGAGGCGGAGCGGTTGCGGCAGGCCACCGGCGGAAGGCGGATTTCTGGCGAGAGTAAAAACAATATTCACATTAAGAATATTTGTCAAAATATTCACAATGATGAATAAATGTCGCAACACTATGTTTTTACACGGTTTTATTAAGACGACAACCGATATTCGGTACAGTCTTGTGAATATATTTCTTAAAAGGAAATCCGAGCGGCAGGGAAACGGCTATGTGTTAAAAACGGGGAAAGGCGAAAAACAGCGATATTGCCTTTAAAACAAATAATATCGCCCTGCCCGCCTGAATTTGGTGCGGACATAAAAAAAACTCCGGATTTTACGCGGAGTTTTGGTGCGCTGAAAGGCGGAATTTTTCGCCGGATTTGCGGCTTGCGGCGAGGAGGTTTGCGCGGCGGGCAGAGATGATGCCGTATCAGCCGCCGATGGCGGTTTGGGAGATTTTGCCGACGACACGCCCCAGAAATTGCAGCTCGGACGGGGCGGCATATTCGGCCTGATAAAACCGGTTGTCACACAACAGCGCCACCTTGCCGTCCGACAAGGCTTGCAGGCGGCGGATAACTTCTTTTGCCCCTATTTGCAGCGCATATACGCCGTTGCCGGAGCAAAATGCCGCGGGTCGGATAATGGCGATATCCCCCGGAGCCAGCGTCGGAGCCATGGTATCATCGCGTATGGCCAGGGTGCGGGCGTCGGTGGGCATATTAAAATAGGCGGCCAAAGGCGAGGCTTCCTGAGAAATTTCACCGCTATCAAGCAGCTGCTCCAGCGGGCATTGCAAAATCCCGGCCAATGCAGCGGCCGTTTCAGCTTTCATATCCACCTGCCCGTTTTCTATTTTGGTTAAGTTTCCCTGCGACATTCCCAGCTTTTGCGCCAGTTCGGCAACGCCGAAACCGCGGGCTTTGCGCAGCTGTTTGAGGTTGTTTGCCATGTTTTATCCCTTCTTTTACAGGTTATCCGGGCGGTGCCGGCTAATTTGAAAAAGCGCAACGGTCCGGCAGGATTTTCAGCTCCAGGCTGATTTCGTTTTTATTCAACAGGCTGATTTCTTCGGCAGACAACTCATGTTTGGCCGGTGCTGCCTGTGGCGATTTTTGCGTGAGGCAATAGCCGGAAGCGAGCCGGTTGTCGCTATATTGCAGTTCATAAACCAGGTTGCCGGCGGTGTCATACAGGCGGGTCATACCGTTTTGTTTGCCGCCGATGTAGATGCCCTGCCCCTGCAGATAGCCGTTTTCATAGTAAATTTTGGTGACGCCTTCCTGTATGCCGTTAATATACGGCAGGACTTCGCTAACCTTGCCGTTTTCATAATAGTTTTTGACGGCGCCGTTCAGCTTGCCTTTGGTGTAGGGTTTTTCGGACAAAATGCCGCCGTGTATGTAATATGATACCGCGGTTCCTTCCAAAATGCCGTTTTGCAGCGGATATGAGCGAATCAACTCGCCTTCGCGATATTTGCGCATTTCTCCGGTTATCGGCTGCCCCTGTTTGTCGGTGCAATAGGTGATGCGTTCGTTTTTCAGCAGGTAGCAGCGGACATCGTCCGGCATGACGTAGACTTTGGGCTGTTCCGGCGCTGCCGTTTCTTCCGCCGCAGCCGGAGAAACATCCGCTGCAGCGTTTATGCCGCCGCAAACCACGGCGGCTGCCATTGCCAAAGCCAACTTTTTACCCATCGTGCACCTCGCCAACTTATTTTCTATCAGCTTTTATTTTAACCGCGGAAGTTTAAGATTTGTTTAACAGAAAAATGCCGCGGCGCACCGCGGCAGGCATCGGGGCAGAAATGCACCTGTATGAATGGCGGAACAAAAAAGGTTATGTGGCATATATATAAAAACGCCTCCGAAATATATCGGAAGCGTTTCTGTTGGTTAAGAGCGTGCCGGTCTGGTTTTGTGATAGGCAGACGTTTACAATAAGCGAAATTGCGGATTTCCATTTTCATCATGTCCGCTGATAATCATATCTACCTCCGTTCTCCAGATAAATCCGCTCGTAAATTTTTCGTAAAATTCCCGGATTTCCTGAGCTGATTTTTCTTTGGCAAAAAAATCTTTTTGGCGTTCAATCAGCGTTTCCAGATTTTCTACCACAGGAAAGCGATAAATTACCTTAGGATTGTTCCTGCCGCCAACTAACCTTTCGCGTTCATAAGGAGAGGCGTCAGCATTACTTAACACACTCAAACGGCTTCCTTTTTCCAAAAAGATTTTCTGCATTTCCTTATACACATAAGACTGCCAACACCTAATATAATTCTCATTAAAACCATCTAAAGACATATTAAACTGTTGTCGTTGTCCCAGATATCCCGGAGCGAGGAAAGCAGTCCTGAAAGTCTCAAAGATATTGTTTATCCAAGGATCTTTCTCATATTCTTCTATTTTCGGCGGCGTTGTAGTGTCTTCATGCTTTTTGATAAAATCGGCAACCTTTTCATAATCTTCGCTGAGCAAAAAGCCATCAACCCTTAGTTTGAACGGCTGTTTTTCACGATTTGCCAATAATTGCCGCTTAGAAAAGACCGTTTGCTTGTTCGCAGAGGTTTCTCTTTTTTCGCAATCCAGAGCTTCAACATATTGCATAGCTAATAAT
>CALXTP010000087.1 GCA_944391435.1 uncultured Alphaproteobacteria bacterium
CGGAATTTCATCTTCCAGGCTGCGATACATTTTCATATTGCCCAAGCAGGCGCCAATCATTTGTGCACCGGCGCAAATTCCAAGCATCGGCTTGTGGTGGCGATAAGCTTCCTGTATTACGGATTTAATGGAATGAAAAAATATTTCTGAATTGCCGTTTTTTATATTCCCAGATATGCCAGCACGTCTTCGGGGCTGTTGACCTGCACGACTTCGGTGTTATCCATCGCGCGCAGGGCTTCGGCCAGGGCATAGTCGTTGCCACCCTTGTCGGTGCGGTCGCCGACAAAGATAATTTTGTGGTTCGGATACATCTCGCGGACACGATGCGCTATCTGGCTCTTGCCGCCGCCTTTGGTTACAATGTCTATGGATATTTTGCCGCCGACGCTGGCCTCGTATTCGGGAAAATTCTCATTTAATTCGGCCACAATCTTTTCCCGTTCATGATGTTCGGCATCCCATTCGTTATATTTGGCACGCTCGGCAAACGGACAGTTTCTGCCCAGCACGCTGAAGTTTAACATGCCGGGGCGCAACTCCAGATAATTGCCGAAAAGTTTGCCCTGATATTCCGTATTGCGGCGAAAACGCTCCAGCATTTGCAAAAGTTCTTTTTTCAGGGCTATTTCATTGCGGTAAATCTCCTGCCCTTTTTGATGAAAGACATTGCCCATGGAGCTGTATATGCCGCTAAAGGAGCTGATTATGACGGGAGGAAGCTGCTCGGTTACCTTTTCATAGTTTGAACCGGCGGCAACATACGCCAAATGCGCTTTCAGCCAGGGTAGAAAACGACGGATGAAATCCGGCGTCATCGGCTGGCGTGCCGGGGTCAAAGTTCCATCCATATCAAAAATGTATATTTTCATACTGTCCTCCTTTCCTCAACTTGCGGTGCCCGGCCGGAGAACGGACTGTTCGGCTCCGCGTTGTCTTTTTATCTTAAAGCCCTTTTTATGAAAAGGCAAATATTTTTTAATCCGCAACGCATTTATAATAGGCTTTGGACGGGACAAACAGCCGGCATGAAAAATAATCGCGGTCTGTGGCTTCGGCATGCGTTCCGGCCTTATTTTCTTCGCAAAGCCCGTCAGCCATGGCTTTTACCCTGTCCTGTCCCGTAAACAGAGGATTATAACAAATAACAGGTTTCCCGGGTTTTGACGAGCCGACATAGACATATTGCGTTCCGGGTTCGCGGCGGCGATCTTCAAACGGGCCGAACTGCGTGCAGGCGGCAACGCAAAACAGAGGAAATAGTAACAGCGTTAATTTTAATGTAGACAATTTGCAAAACTCCCGTTAAATTGCAGTGTGTTGGTTATTATAATAAAGTTGAAATAAAAATGCAAAGCGAAAATGTATATATTGGGGATGAGAAATTCCAACGTTTTTTGGATCACTATAATTGTCCGACACCGCTTTATACCGCAAAACTCAAATTTGCCGGCGCCATTTGCAGCCCGAATGCCGATTTGAGGCCGACGGACGTTATTGCTTCGCTGTTTCCGGAAAATATGCAGCCGCGCCTGGCTACAAAAACCGAAGCAGAGCTCTTTTTTAAGTTTTTTATGGGACTGTGGGACGAAATGTTTGCCCAGATCAGGACAAATACGCTGGAACTTCCCAGATTTGACGGCGACTCGCATGACCGTAACGCCCTGGCAGACTGGTGCCGGAACCGTGCCGACCAAGTTGAGTTCGGCTTTGTGGAAGGCTTCTGGGGCGGCTGTGAGCAACTTTCCATCCCCAATTTTGCCGCTGAGCTGGTTTCTTCGCTGTCTGATATGGCGGAAGCTTATGCCGCATTGGCGAAAAAATTGCAGCAGGCAGAAAATACAGATGATATTTTTAAGGTTATCCTTAACACCGATAAAATGGTGGAAAAGACTTTTAAATTTTTGATAGAACACCTGGTGCTGCCCCATATCCAGCAGATGCAGCGGCAGGTTAACTAGTTTTTTGGGAGGTTTGGCTTATGGAACTCTATGAAGGATTGCTGACCAGGCGTTCGGTCAGAAAATATGATGCCGAAAAAAAATTAACCAAAGAGGAAATTTTGGAATTGCTCAGAGCGGCAAGCTATGCCCCCTCTGCCCATAATAAGCAGCCTTGGCATTTTTTGGTTATCCAGGACGGGGAAACGCTGCGCACGTTAAGGCAACTGCAACCGTGGACATCGTTTGCCAAAGATGCCGCCTGCACCGTGATTGTCTGCGCCGATGAGGAAGAAACTTTCCACCGCGAAAAAGAAGGCTGGGACTATGCACAAATTGACGGGGCGCTGGCAGCGGAAAATCTGTTGCTGGCTTGCCATGCCAAAGGGCTGGGTGCCTGTTTTTGCGGAGCGGCACCAATGCCGATGGTGGTTGATAACCTGCGTAAAAAATTTAATATGCCGGAAACAATGCTGCCGATTGCCATTATCACTATCGGCTATCCGGCAGAAACGCCAAAGCAGCCGCAAGACCGCCTTAATCCCGACAAAATCCACTGGGAGACTTTTTAAAGGCGGGCTTTTGCGCGGACAAAAAAACAGCGGCAGGTTAGACCTGTCGCCGTTTTTTTAGTTAAAGCCGAAATTAGCCCAAGCGGTAACGGGCAATAAATGCTTCCACCTCAGCACGATTGCCGCGCTCAAAGAGCTCATTTGAAGCATCCAGCCCATATTCTGACTCTTTGATATAGAGCATAATCAAGTTATGGTCGCCTCTGTTTATCAGTTCACGCTGCGCATCCATGTGAAGATTTTTATACAATTTCAAGTAACACTCAATAACCTCACTTCCGGACACAACCTGGCCGTCTTTCTTAATCTGCTTCAAGCCCATCAGCCCTGTTTCCGCAGCCTGATGCAGACGATGCCGTGACAGATATCCAACCAAGTCCTGAAAAGTGAAGAAATCCATATTACGTTCCAACTCCTGCAGCATAAATACTTCCGTTTGTTCCAGATACTGTATTTTATCATAACGCCGCGGCATAAAAGCATAACGCTGCACAAACTTCTGCTCCGTTTCGGGACTCAAAAGATTATTTTCCAGCATATACCAGCAAAGTCTATACAATTGATATTCAAGGCTGTTTGCCGGGGCATTTTCATAATCCAGCCATGACCAGATTTCTGCCTGTGCATCTTCGCTTAAATTCAGGTTTTGGGTATTCGGAAGAGAATGCAACTTCAAACTGGCGTAAGCCTCCAACATTGCTTCTATTTCATCCGGACGGCGGCGCTTGATAATTTGCTGCTGGTATGATATCGGCACCAATGTTCTGGCAAGGCATTGTACACTGTGTCTGTTTTCATTTATCACCCTCATTATCGGCGATGCGTCTGACGTTCACTTTCTGCTTCCTGCAATAACTGTTGAATTTCAGCAATACTAATTTTTTCTTCCATAATGATATTTTTTATATGAGACATAAAACTAATTTAACAGCGCCAGTATAGCCACCCGTCCTTTTTTGTCAATATGAAACTTCCGGATACATCCCTGCCCCGCAGCGACGCTTTTTGCAACAAAACGCTTTTGCCGCGGGGCAGAATATCGGGTTAGGCCTCCGGTTCATACAGCCCATACAGCTTTTTCAGAATATCCGGCACGGCGGCATCAAGCTCGGCCAGAATGTAGGATGCCGTATCCAGATTCAGGCGGCCGATAAATTTAACCGAATATTTATCGCGGTTTTCTATCCAATCCGGATTATTATAATCTACCCAATGGCGCTCGCGATAAGCCGGAACGGTGCGCGCCGACGGCTTTTGGATATGCAGCTTGCCGTCCGGCGCAAGATAGGCGGCTTTTTCAGCATCGCCCTCTTTATCAAAAATCTGGACGGAGATTTCACCGTTATGATAAAAAATGATTTCGCTTTTCAACTTGCCGTTCGGATGGTATTCCAACAAAGCGTCTTTTTTGCCGTCGCTTTTGAATTCGGCGGCAACAGCCCCGTTTTTGGCATAAGTTTTCATATTGTCTTTCAGCAAATCTGCCGTGTTCTTTGCCAAATTGACAGGCATGGCGGCACCATTGAGCTTGAGCGACTTAACCTTGCCGTCTGACGAAAATTCCTGTTCCAGAACATTCCAGCCGGCTTGCTCAATTTGTCTGGCTGTCTTGCCGTCCGCGGCATATTCTTTTGTAACAAATGACAGCGGCGACGTTTGCGTTGTTTCTTTTTGCAAATTTCCTTCCGGCGTGAAATCTTTATCGTCAAACAACAATGCATCAGGGCGGCGCTTTATTTCATAACGGGTTTTGCCGTTGTCAAAAAAGTCTTCCCGCGATAAAAACGCCATAACGGCATTATCGGTATAACCCTTCAGCGTTTTACGGCGTATCTCGCCCGAACCGAAGTATTTTTCAATCAAAATATCTTCATCGCGGTATGCCGTATCGGTCAACAACAGTCCGGTTTTGGAATATTCTTTGATTTCTTTGGTGCGGCTGCCTTTGGTACGCACCGTTTTGCGCAGCTTGCCGTTCGGATAATAAAACTTTTCCGTTTTTTCCAGCGAGCCGGCTTCCGTTTTGGGCGCAGAATCCAAGTGTTCCTTATCTACAACATCGGCAAGCTGCCCGATATTCGGCTTGGCTACGGGGCCGATATTTTTGGCGGCCAGTTCTTCCTGCTTTTTTTCTTCGGCGGTCGGAATAATGGCATTTTTGACTTTTATGTCATCAAAGGTTAGCGGGTCTATCGGCTCCAATCCGTCAACAAACGGGGCATCTTCTGCCGATATAACCGGAGGTATCTCAACCGCTGCCGGAGCGACAGGCTCCGCGGCGGCAGGTTCTTTAACCGCTGCCGGGGCAACGGGCTCCGCGGCGGCAGGTTCTTTAACCGCTGCCGGGGCAACGGGCTCCGCGGCGGCAGGTTCTTTAACCGCTACCGGGGCAACGGGCTCCGCGGCGGCAGTTTTTTTAACCGCTGCCGGAGCGGCAGGCTCCTTAATCTCATTGCCGTTATTTTCCGTTGCTTTCAGCATAGACGCCACTGCCGCAACGGCCGCTGCCGAATTTTTGGCAGCTTCCGGCGTTCTGATATTTTCTGTTGCCGGCGAAATATTTTTTTCAACAGCTGCAGCCGTGCTTTCCGGCGTTTCATCAGCCAAACCGTCTTTTTCGTAGCCGCAAATTTTTCCGCCTTTTATCAACTTGTTGCCCCGATAAACCGTATATTCACCGGTTGCCAGGTTGTATTCTATAAAATTCAGCGGATTGCCGGCATTTACTTCGCGGATATAATCTAAGGCGCCGTCATAGTACCGCAAATAAACATCCTTGTTTTTTTCCGGTTCGGCAATAAACGCTTCCGTTTTTTGACCGTCATTATAATTGATATTAAAGGCCAGGCTGCCGTCTTCCAAATATCGGACTCTCAGCTGCCGATCTTTGTCTTCGGCAACGGTCAACATTTCTTTAACGGCACCGTTGGTATAGTAACTGCGAGAACTGTCAGCCAATTCACCGCGATCAAAATACATTTCGGCTATAATATTGCCTTTGTCGTCATACTGCCTGGCAAACCCTTGGCGCAGCTTTTGATAATAAGGTATTTCATACTGCAACTTTCCTTTGGCGCTGTATACCGTTTCCACCGCATATTCGTTGCGGTTGTACCCGGTCGGCAGCAAGGCGCGAAGCTTGTCCAATGCATCATAACAGGCGTAGTTGCTGTTTTCCGGCTTAAACGCGGAAAAGTCGCGGCAGGCCAAAGGCATCCTTATCTTAAACGCTTCGGCAACCGTGTTGGCATTTGCTTCTATATCCAAATTCAACTGATTGATTTTTTCATCAATATTCAAACATTTTTCATCAGGTTTGGCCAATGCGGATAATTTTGACACCAACCGGCGGCCGGATTTTTTGGACGAAGCGGCTCCGACAATTTCTCCGCCCGCAAACTCAAGACGGCGCTCCTGCGGACCGTAAATGATTGCCGTGCCATCTTTTTTGCCGTCTTTATAATTAAATTCGGCGGCAACTTCTCCGGTCGGGAAATAACAAGTCAACGTGCCTGCAACTTTGCCGTCTTGGTAAACTTTGCGAAATGCCGTTTTTTTGCTCGGAAAATAGCCGGTCGCCGTGCCGTCTTTTTGCCCCTGAAGGTAATTGATTTCCGCCGTCAAATTGCCTGATGCATCAAATTTTTGCTCTATGCCGTTGCGCAGACCGCCCACGTACGGCGTTATTTTTCTTATCATGCCGCTGCCGTCATAACTGATTTTGGTGGCAAGGTTGCCGCGGACTTCCGTTACCTCGTAGATAAAACTTTCCCGATAGGGCAAGCCGCATTTATTATAGGAAATATCCCCCTCGTCTTCATACAGTTCTACCATATCTTCCAGAGTCAGGGTTACCTTTCCGGGACAATCCTCTTTGTTTAATTCAGGCGCAAAGTTCAAAATCCCGGCATTTTTGACTTCTTTAATGACTTTGCCCTGCCGATTGTAAAAAACGGCTTTACCCTCTTTGTCTACCGGCAGGGAAGCGGCAAGGCGCCCGTCCGGATAATAAGTGATGACGTTGCCGCAGCGGATGGTTTTTTGTGCCAAAGGCTGCCCGCCTTTGCCATCATCCGTTGCATGCACCCATTCTATTTCCTGGCGCAAGATGCCGTTATTGTCATATTTCTTTTCTTTGCCGATTTTGCTGCTCTCGTTTAAATACGTCGCCTGCCCGGCCAATTTGCCATTGGGGTAATAGTCTTCGGCATAAAAGCCGGTGCCATCCGTATCGGCCGTTACCCGGCGCGCCAAAGAACCGTCCGGATGGTAATAATACAAAACTTTTTGCACTATTTCATCATCTTTAACCGTTTTTTTGGCTATAAGCTTACCTTCCGGCGACAATAATTTTTCAACGTATCCATCCTCTTTTTCTTCACGGACGATACGGGCTTTGCCGCTTTCTTTATCTTCTTTTGCTACAGCAGAATCTTCCCGCACGGTTTTTTCCGCCGCCGCTTCTATTGATTTTTCCCCCGTGCCGGCAGCGGAAATTTCCGCCTTCTGCTCTGCTTCGGCCGCCTTGCCCTCATCCAGGGTATATACAGCAGATGCCGATTTTTCTCCGGTTTTCTCAACGGCGGCAGCATATCCGGCAGCCGACAACAAAACAGACAATAATAAAACTAATTCAGACGATTTACCCATAACAGCACCATAATTCCTAAAGTTAACATAACTTCCTTCACGGGGATTAGAACATATCTTTTTGTTTTTTTAAAGTCTTAAATCGGATTTACACATATCCTTTCCGACTTATTTTGCCGCCCTTTGTGCCCGGCTATTCTTTGGGGCGGCTTTAAGGAGGCATCCCCCGTTTCCGGCTTTGTTTTCCGGGCCGGGGCTCAACCGGTTTTTGCCTCCGCAAACAACAGGCGTTCCATTATTTCGTTTTGGCGGCGGTGCAACTCCGCAACCGATATTTTTTTGGCCTTAAATTCGGATAATGCCGCTGCAAATTCCGGCACTTCGGACAAGCGGACGGAAGAGGCCTTTTGATACAGGCGGCGCAAGCTTTCCGACACGGCCTGCAGATTTTTTTCCGCCTCCGGACGCATCGGGCGGGCACGGCCGTGCATATCTGCCGACATAACGCAGATGAAACGCTCCATATCCCCGTCGCGCCCGGTTTCCATCAACTCCCTGACCAGCACAGCCATCTCTTTTTGCACCGTTTCCAATGCCCAGTGCGCAACCATGTGGTGTTTGGCGCAGAAGCGGGAAAATCCGGCATAGCGCCGAGGAATCTGCAAGCGGGAAGACAGGCGGACAATGATATCATCCGCAAAGACGTCGTGATTTGCATGGCACGGCCACTTGTCTTTCGGGGTAACCGTTTTGCCGACATCATGCAAAAGCACTGCCATATTAACCAGCGAATCGTTTGAAGAAGCTGCTTTCAGCGATAATATCGTGTGTTCCCCGCTGTTGCCTTCCGGATGATAGTCGGTGCGTTCGGGAACGGACCACAAAGCTTCTACTTCAGGCAAAATCTGCTGCAAAGCGCCGCAATCCCTGGCTGCCAAAACAAACTTATAAAAATTCGGATCCGCCAGGGCCTTTTCCATTTCGCGCCAGATACGCTGGCGGCTCAAATGCTTTATCGCCCCGCCGGCAACCATCTGCCGGCATAAATCCATTGTGGCTGGCGCTACCGAAAAATTAAGCTTGGCAGCAAAACGGCACATCCGCAAAACGCGCAGCGGGTCTTCGGCAAAATGTTCCGAAATATGGCGCAATACGCGATTGCTTATATCTTCCAGGCCATGATGAAAATCTATAATCTGCCCGCTTTCCTCATCCAGATAAAGAGCATTGCATGTAAAATCGCGGCGGACAGAATCTTCTTCCAAAGAAATATCCGGCGTAAATTCAAATTTAAAATCGCGATGCCCGGCGCCGGTTTTTATTTCCCGGCGGGCCAATGCATATTCTTCTCCGGTTTCCGGGTGCAAAAAAACGGGAAAGCTTTTCCCCACTTTCTTAAAGCCCAGATTTAACATTTCCTGCTCCGTCCCCCCGACCACGACAAAATCCTTGTCCTGGGAAGCTTTATGCAGCAACATATCGCGCACGGCGCCGCCGACTTGATAAAAACGCACTTTGCCCTCCTTTTCCGCATAAAAATATAACCGCCAAGCCAATGTATTGCAAGTATTTTATCCTTTTTATCAAAAAAATGAAAAAAAGTCTTGCAAAAAAAAATCTTTTGGTTATAGTTGGGGAAGTTTTGATGTGGGTGCGTAGCTCAGTTGGCTAGAGCAACTGACTCTTAATCAGTGGGTCCAGGGTTCGAATCCCTGCGCGCCTACCACTACAACCAAGGGTTTGCAGGGTTTCCTGTAAACCCTTTAATTTTATGAATGTATATTTCTCTAACCTATTAACTTTTATATTTTAATCTTAGCGTGGTGCCGGTTTGGGTGCAATGGTAAATTGCCATTATATGCCTTGTACAGTTTCTCTTAGATAGTGCCTTTTATGACCTACACAAAACCGACAAAAATTATGTCATTTATCAAACCTTATATATTGACATCTTTTCCAACGTGTGGTATTGATATTTTCGTGTTTATATTTTTATGTTTTACTAACCTAATATTATCATTATGAAAAAACTTTTTTATGTGGCAAGTTTTCTCGGCTTGTCAGTGTTGATGTCTGCATGTATGCAAAAAAGCTCTCTTCCGCAAAATCCTAAAGATAAAGAGGAATACAGAGACAAAGACGGAAATCGCTGGGTGTATAACTCTAGTGGTAATTTTTGGATGGTTTATGCTTTGATGAGTTCAATGAATCAGAGTGCCGGAACAACATCCGGTTATGCTGCAAGCCCAAGTTACCGCTACTATCCGGCTAATAACTCCTGGACAAACGGTACCGGAACGACCCGGGTAACGCCGGCGGCAAAATTGGCTAATACGGCTGCGGGCTCTTACCGTAATGCGGGGACTTCCGCGACAAAGACACAATCATCTTCGCCGGCAAAATCTTCCAGCGGCAAGTCTTTTAGTGTCGGACGTTCACATTCTTTCGGTGCTTAAATTCCGGCTTATGAAGAGATTTCAGATTATGCCGCGGCCGGATTATATCCGGAAAATTGAAGCGCTTGGCTTTAATTTTCATCCTGACTATTGGCTGGATGACGCTTATTACCAAATTTCTCTCGATGAGCAATATGACCTGGAGGTGGCCAGCAAATGCTGTTTTCAGATGTATTGCGATGCCGTTGAACGATGTATCCATGACGACAAAATGCTTGAGCGCCTTCATATTCCCGCTCATCTTCGCCCGTTTGTGCAAAAATCATGGGATGATGACGAGTTGTCGCTTTACGGGCGTTTTGATTTCGCTTTGACAAAAGATGGCTTTAAGCTGTTTGAATTCAACGCGGATACGCCGACTTCGCTTTTGGAAGCTGCCGTTATCCAATGGCAGTGGAAAGAGGAGCTGTTTCCGCAGGCAGACCAGTTCAATTCGCTTGAGGAAAACCTTATCCAGTCCTGGCATGATATCGGCTACCGCTATCAGATTCCGGAAATTTTCTTTGCTTCGGTTATTGACAACGAAGAAGATAATGCCACGGTGGATTATCTCATCTACACGGCCATGAAAGCGGGGATTAACGCAGCCGAACTTGATATGAAGTCGCTGTGGTGGGAAAAGGATGCCCCTTTGCTCAAGACTTCGGAAAACGGCGATGATATCGGCTGCCTGTTTAAACTTTATCCGCTTGAGGATATGTTTGTAAACGGCAATTCCGAGTTTTGCACGACGCAGACGCATCTTATTGAACCGCTGTGGAAATCACTGATGAGTAACAAGGCCATGCTGCCCATATTGTATGAGATGTTTCCCAATTCACCCTATCTGCTTAAATGCTTTGATATGCCGAAAGGAATGACGTCTTATTGCAAAAAGCCGGTTTTCTCTCGCGAAGGTGCCAATGTTGAACTTGTTGTCAACAATGCCCTGCTGGAAAAATCTGATGGCGAATACGGCCAGGAAGGCTATATCTATCAGGAATTCGCCGATATAATTTCTTATGACGGACATTATCCCGTTTTAGGAAGCTGGATTATCGGCGGCGAGGCCTGCGGCTTGGGAATCCGCGAAACAACTTCACGAATCACGGATAATATGGCTCACTTTGTGCCACATATTATCTTCTAGCGCATTCGCTCCGCCTTATTTCAAATAAGGCGGCTTTTTTGTATCCTGCCTGCGGAATTTCCTGTTGCTTTTGGTTGTACCCTTGATTTTTCATATCTCTGCTTCCTACATAATATTGTGAAGGAGAATCAGAGTATGAATATTGAAAAATACACAGTTAAAACACAGGAAGCGATAAAAGGCGCAATAGACCTTGCCATAAAAAAAGGCAACCAGTTTGTTACTCCGCTGCACCTGTTGGCAACCATTCTGGATTTAAAAGACCCGACGACGGAACACCTTATCAGCGAAAGCGGCGGCAATCTGCCGGTTTTGCAGACGGGCGTTGCCTCCGAACTTGAAAAGCTGCCGGCCGTGTCGGGCGAAAACGTCCAGAGTTCACTTTCGCAGGAATTGAGCCGTCTGCTGCTGGAGGCCGAGAGTTTTGCCGAAAAGAATAACGACAAATTCGTAACGCTGGAACGGTTGTTGCAGGTTTTGGCCCAATCGGCCGGCAACAAAGCGTCCGAACTTTTAAAATCCTGCGGGGTTAACCCGGTTAAGCTGAACCAGGCGGTTGCCGCTTATCGCAAGGGGCGTCTGGCTGATTCGGAAACTGCCGAAGATACGTTTGAAAGCCTGAAGAAATTCACCATAGATTTGACCGCCCGCGCCAAAGAAGGCAAACTTGATCCGGTTATCGGGCGCGATGCGGAAATCCGCCGCACAATTCAGGTTTTGTCGCGGCGTACAAAAAACAATCCGGTGCTCATCGGCGAGCCTGGCGTCGGCAAAACGGCGATTGTGGAAGGCCTGGCGATGCGCATTATCAACAATGACGTGCCGGAAAGCCTGCGCCACAAGCGCCTGCTCGCCCTGGATATGGGGGCATTGATTGCCGGGGCAAAATACCGCGGCGAGTTTGAAGAGCGGTTGAAATCGGTATTGAAAGAAGTGGAAGAAGGCGAAGGGACCATCATCCTGTTTATTGACGAGATGCATACGATTGTCGGTGCCGGTGCCAACGAAGGCTCCATGGATGCTTCAAACCTCTTAAAGCCTGCATTGGCACGCGGCGAATTGCATTGCGTCGGCGCAACAACCTTAAACGAATACAAAAAATATGTTGAAAAAGATGCCGCGTTGGCACGGCGTTTCCAGCCGGTTTATGTTGATGAGCCAGACGTGGAAGAAACCATAACCATCCTACGCGGCATAAAGGAGAAATTTGAGCTGCACCACGGGGTGCGTATTTCCGATGCGGCGCTGATTGCGGCGGCCACGCTCGCCAATCGCTATATTGCCGACCGCTATATGCCCGACAAGGCGATTGACCTGATGGACGAGGCGGCGTCTTCGCTCAGAATGGCGATTGATTCCAAGCCGGAAGAACTGGACACGCTTGACCGCAAAGTTTTGCAATTAAAGATTGAAAAAGAAGCGTTGAAAAAAGAAACCGACGAGAACTCCAAATCTCGCCTGGGCGATGTTGAAAAAGAACTCGCCAACCTGGAGGAAGAAGCCCGTGCCCTTGATGCCAAATGGAATGCCGAAAAGAAGAATCTGCAGCACATTACCGAAATCAAAGACAAGCTGGACAAGGCCAGAAGCGAAGCACAAATCGCCGAGCGCAACGGGCTTTACGAACGGGCCGGCGAGCTGCAATACGGCATTATTCCGAAGCTGACGACCGAATTGGCCGAACTTGAGAAAAACACAAAGAAAAAAGAACAGCAAACCGTGCAACCGGAAGATATTGCCAAGGTTGTTTCCAAATGGACGGGCATTCCGACCGACAAGATGCTTTCTTCCGAACGGGAAAAGCTGCTGCATCTGGAGGACTACCTCAAAAAAAGAGTGGTCGGGCAGGATGAAGCGGTTGAGGCCGTTGCCAATGCGGTGCGCCGTTCCAGATCTGGCATTTCCAATCCGAACCAGCCTATCGGCTCTTTCCTGTTTTTGGGACCGACGGGTGTTGGCAAAACCGAACTGAGCAAGAGCCTGGCGGAATTTTTGTTTAACGACGAAAACGCCATGCTGCGTGTTGATATGTCGGAATATATGGAAAAACATTCCGTCGCCCGCTTAATCGGCTCTCCGCCGGGATATGTCGGCTATGAAGAAGGCGGCATCCTGACCGAAAGCGTCCGCCGGCGGCCGTATCAGGTTATCCTGTTTGACGAAGTGGAAAAAGCCCATCCCGATGTCTTCAACATCCTGTTGCAGGTGTTGGACGACGGACGGCTGACCGACAGCAAAGGGCGGACGGTGGACTTTAAAAACACCATCATTATCATGACGTCAAATCTCGGTGCGGAATATTTGGTTAACCAGAACCTTAGCCCCGAACAGCAAAAGGAAAAAGTCCTGGAATCGCTGAGGGCTGCTTTCCGTCCCGAATTTATCAACCGTATTGACGATATTGTCGTCTTTAAACGGCTGACAAAAGAAAATATTAAAGAAATTGCCGCATTGGCAATGGCTAATATTGAAAAACGCCTGGCTGACCGCGGCATTAAGCTCAATTTGACACCGGAGGCCGGCGCATGGATTGTGGAACACGGATATGATGAAGTATACGGTGCGCGCCCGCTTAAACGGCTGCTCAAAAAAGAGCTGGAAAACAAGCTGGCCTATGCCCTGTTGGCTGATGAAATCCATGATAATTCGACCGTCAAGGTTGATGCCGGCGAAGACGGGCTGGTTTTTAACAAATAATTAAGGGCGGCCTGTTATAAAATCCCTGCAATCATCTGATTGCGGGGATTTTTTTATCGGAGAGAAATTATATGACCGCCAAATTGAAATATGCCTTGCTGGCCGTTGTTTTTTTGTTGGGCTATACCAGCCTGTCGTTTGAGCTTATTGTCTTACGGCAACTGATAAATTTTGTCGGTTCCAATACGCTGATTACATCTGTGGTGATGGCTTTCATCTTACTGTTTTTGTCGGTCGGCTATTATATCGGTTCGGTTATTCATTTTTCTAAACGCCCGGTACGCATTATCATGATTAATTTTGCCAAAATTTTAATCGTCTGGTATATTATTGCCGGGTCGTATTATCTGCTTGAGGTTTATTTTTATCTGATGTTCCTTTCCGGTTTACACTCCAGCCTGGGATTTGTTTTTGCTTTTTCTGCGGTCTTTCTGGCTTTTCCTTCCGTTTGCCTCGGCTTTATCACATCCGTTGCCGGTCGGGTATTGCACCGCTATGATACGGATTATACCGGACGCTTTATGGCAGTTGATACCATCGGCAGCGTTCTTGGTTCCCTGGCGACCACTTTGATATTTATGCCGCTTTTCGGCGTGGCTGCTACGGTGGTTATCCTTACGGCTGCCGCCGCAGCTGCCGCATTGTTGCTCTGTCCGCGCAGGCAATGCCGAGAAACGGCAGCTTTATCCCTGTTGCTGATTCTTTTCGCCTTTACCGTCAATAATGAAAAATTTATGGATCGCGGGCAGACGCTGGTCAAAGACGACGCCATATCGCGCATTGAAATTGAACCGGACGATTTTGACCAAAACGGGCACGCGCAATCAAAAGTTTTGCGTGTTAACGGCTCTTTTTCTTCCAAAATATCCGAAAAGGAAGAGCTGATGTTCGGCTATGTGCGTTTTATCAATGATACTTTTATTAAGACGCTGCCCAAAGACGAACCGCGCGATATCCTCATCCTCGGTGCCGGAGGCTTTACCATCGGGCTAAATGACAATTTCCACCATTATACATATCTGGATATTGACAAAGACCTCAAAGACATATCCGAACAAAAATTTTTGCAAAAAAAACTGCCTGATAACCAGCGTTTTATCGCCCAGGATGCTTATTTATTCATGCTCAATGCCTCGCAAAAATATGATTTAATCGTGGTGGACGTTTATTCGGCGGCGCGCAGCATCCCGATGAATTTTGTTACGACCGATTTTTTCCAAAAAGTAAAATCCCATCTTAAAGACAACGGGATTATGGCGGCCAACATCGTTACCTCGCCTTCTTTTGACAACGATTTTTCCAGGCGCATTGACAATACGCTCCGGAAAGCCTTTCCCCGCTATCTGCAACGGCAGGTTCTGGGCGATTATAACCCTTATCACACGCCGGAAGGCTTTCTGGCCAATGTTGTTTATATCTATTATAACCGCCCTGCCGATGAGACTTTTTATACCCTTAACAAAAATTCGGCGCTGTACGGGCAGTGGTAATAAAAGGCTTTACACTCTCTCAAAAATGTGGTATACTGTTTTTTAGATGAGAAGATACATATTATTTTTGGGAGGTTGTTATGTCCAGCGAACGTTCAGAGCTCAAACAAAGCCTGAAAGAAGATGCCAGCAAAATCTGGAACAAAATTAAAGATGCGGCAGTTCGTTATGGCAAGTACGGCTTGGCAGCCCTGGGGCTGACCGCCAATGTTTCCGTTATTTCGGTTGCGGAACAGTCGCCTGAGCATAAACAATATGTACAAGAGATGAATAATCGCGGCAGACGATTTGAAAACAGGCTAAAAATCCACGAGCTTAACCAAAAGCAAAACAGCGTAAATCTTCAAAATGCCAAAAGCGCAGGCGATGAACGGATTTTTGTGGACTGGGACAAAGTTGCCGGCCAGGTTTTCCAAGCGCCTTGGCTTAAAAATAATCCCAAACAGGAGGCGCTTGATATTTATAATGAGGCTGTCGGCGATAATTTTTCCGGACAGATGTCTATTCAGGACCTTTTGGAAAAAACCGGCGTTACCAAAGCCGATATCCAGGCTGTTGTTGATCAAAACCCGGAAATGGCCTTTTGTTTTACACCGGGAGAGAAAGGCAAAGCCATTTACAACGCGGCGCGCCGAATTACGGGTCTGCCGCAGGGCAAATGCCTTTCCGGCATGCAGGCCATTGTGGCAAATTCCGGAATCGGCGTTGATATCGGACGCAATAACCCGGACTGGCCGAAAACGGAAATCGGCGCCGGACGCAGCAATTCTGCCTGCAATATTTCCATCCCTCTGGAAAAAAGCGGGCAGTTTATTACAGTTGAGCTGAATAACGAGGCGTATCAGAAAAAGACCCTTTCGCCGGAATACCGCAAGATGCAGGAACTTAACAGCAAAATTCCCATCGGGACCATCGTTTCCATTGATAACAAACTGCCGGACGAAGTATCGGGCCGGCGGGCCAGGACTAACAGCGAAAAACACGGACATACATGGACTTCGCGCGGAAACGGCGAATATGCCAGCGACGGCGTAGAAAGAAACATCCATTTTAGCAATTACGGCAAGAAGATGTATCTGTCTTATGCTTCAGATTGTTCCGTTCCCAAAGAAATGGCGTTGAAATGTATTGAACAGGCCCAAATCCGCCAGCAAAAAGAACAACAGCTGGCTCAAAATCATGTCTTGGGCTTGCAACAGACAAGATAGGAGAAAAACAATGGTCAATACGGAAAATCTAAAACAAGGAAGCGCCGTTGCCGACCAGGTGCAACTTCTGCTCCGAAACGGCGAAAATGACAAAGCTATGGATTTGTTGGGCATGAACTACGGCCCGCTGGCACGCAATGCCATGGAAAAGGTTTTAAAATACAGCAACCTTTCACAAGATGAATTGGTGCGCGTGTTTGGCAAGATATCCGATATTCTGGAAAATGTGGCCGATAAAATTTCCAAAAACAAACGCTTAAACGATATTAAAGAACGTCTGAAAAGCGAGCAGGAACTGGCCGAAGATGCCGCCGAATATGCAGCCATCCGCCAGGAAGCCTTGGAGCGCCGCCTAAAATTTGAACAGCGGATGCAGGAAATTGACGAACAAAAAAGAAAAATGGAAGAAGAACGGCGCCAACTGCTGGAACAAAAACGCCGCGCCAAAGATGCCGCAAAGAGAAGAGAAATAGAAGAACGCCTCAAGCGCCTGGAGAAGCGCAAACAATATCTGGAGGAAGAACGGCGCAACCTGGAGAAACTTCGCGAAGAGAACGCAAACAGCGGCCGGCATTCGGTGCAAGCGGCCGGCCATAATGCCGGGCCGGCGGAAACAGGATTTGCGTCTGAAAATGCCGGCAATAAGGGGGAAAAACAAGAATTTTCACAGCAAAATGAAGCGCAGCAGCATAAAAATTCGGGACGGACGGTTCAAACCACGGCACAGTTGTATGCCGGACGGCGCCAGCTTGAACGTTAATGTTCGGAAACTGCAACAAAATGCTTTCCCAACCTATTGATTTTAAATTATTGCTATTGCGGCATTTGCATTTGAATTGCTGCTTTTCCTTCGGCCGTCAACAAGATAATGGCATAATTTTCATCTAAAAACAGCGCCGACGCGGAAGGCCACGGCTCTCCGCCCTTTGTTAAAAACGCGCGCATGGCCGGCGTTATTTCCCTTATTTGCGACAATCCGGCGAAAACGGGGCGGACGGCATAAAAATTAAACATGCCGGACGGAATGTGGCGGACGATAAACGGGGCATTCAGCACATAAGGTGCCGGATGTGTATACGGGAGATGATAATATCGCGGGCGCAACGGCAGCTCGCCTGCCAAAACCGGAATCCGCGGCGACAGCAATCCTTTTTCCCATTGGGCAGTCCCCTGTTCTTCCAAACGTGCTGATATGCGTTCTACCAATTTTTCTTCGGCAGTTTTTCCGGCCTGCCATACCTTTTGTGCCGCCATATCGGCGTTGACGGCGAGAAACAACATGAGGGTTCCGAATACCAATGCCGTGTTTTTCCATATATTTTTTTCTGATGATAACAAAACGCCCGCCGCACCGGCATAAACAAAATTCAACCCGTAGAAATTTACCCGCGGCATATGAGCCGCTTCTTCAGAAGCTGCCGCCAGCCATGCGCTTAAAACCGTTGCACCGATGGCCGCTCCCCACAACAGCAAGGACTTTGCGGCAGAGCCGCGACGTGCCAGAGAGCAGATAATTGCCGATACCACCAATAGCAGGCCGCACATTTTTAATGATAACGGTTGAAAAGGCACACTATCAACCATCTGCCCCCATGCCAAAGCGGCCATTGACGGCAGGCGTATCAACATTTCTTGCGGCGATGCCGTCTGCATATTGTAATGGCCGGCATAAATTACGCCGGCGGCGGTCAAAATTTTTAACAGCAAGACAAAAGCGGCAAGGCTTAATACAATGCACACCAACGACTGCATTACTTTTTTTGTTTCGCCAGACGGTGCCAACAGGCAGCGTATTGCCCAACAAACGGCCATTGTTTCCACAACGCTCGGATATACCCCCAGCGCCAGCAAAAAACATAATATGCCGGCGGCGATGCTTATCTTTCCTTTTCTTTCAACCAGCATCAGCCCCCCGACAACCGCCGGCACAGCCATAAAATTGCCCAAAATGTTTATCGGAAAATAAAGCCAGCCGAGAATAAACGGCAGTAGCGCCGGCAATAATGCCACCATGACCTGCGCCGGCCGCCCTCTTATCTGCCAATAATGCGGCAAGAGCGATGTTCCCGACGCCAGCAGGGCAAATGCCAGCCAGGTATTTAACAAAGGCAAAACCTGCCCTCCGAAAAGCCAGGCATTAAGGACAAATTTGCCATAGCGCCCCTCAAAAAGCCCCGTTCCCAGGCTTAACACCTGCGTGGTGCCTTTAACCCAGTCCCAGTCATGGTTGCCGATAAAGAATGTTCCCTGATAGTATAAAAAGACAAGGTTTAAGGCCGCGTATACCCATAGAAACAGTACCAAAAATCCCTTTACCCCCCCGCTTTTCCATTTATCGCCGCCATGGCACGCCGTTTGCTCCCTCATTTATTCCCCCTTGTAATAGACATACAGCGTTTCGTCCCAAGACTTATCCGTGGCGGCAAAAAAGTGACGGCTTGGAAATTCTTTTACCCTAAAGCCATATTCTTTTTGCCGGGCTTTCAGGCTTTGCCGATAAACTTCATAATATTCGCCGTTGACAATAAAGGCGCGGCAGTTTTTCAACTGTTCCTCCTCCAATTTGCGGGCATATCCGTGTTTTCTCCAATCCCAATAGCTGCCAAACCCTGTATCTCCGTAGGGGACGACCGAAACGGCGTTAAACATTGCCGGCACTATTTTATCCGCAGGAAACCCTTGTTGCCGGATAAATTCATACACCGCCCGGCCTGCCGAATATGCCCCGTTTTTATCATAAACAAACGCATATTCGCTCCAACACGCCTGCACGGCAAAAAGAACCGCCACAGACCGGCGCCATAACGGCGGATAGCGTTTTTTCCCACCATGAAGCCAACATATCAGCAACACGGCAAAAACCAAAATGCCGGCGTGCCAGGGCTTAAAAGGCACAACGGACATAAACGCCAATAACGGACACAATAAAAAGCAAAATTCTTTTTTGAAACAGAGGGCAAGCAAAACGACCATACACAAAAAATATATTATCCCGGCGTATATATACAATAAATTTTCAGGTACGCTGCGGACAGAAACGATAAGCCCCACGGAGAGCAGATGGTAGATATTACGAATTATATAAGCCGGCTGATTGATAAAATTTGCCACATATTCATTGGACGGCGCCGGCCATAACATGGCTATGCAGCCCAGAGCATACAGCGCCAGCAATCCAAAAGCGGCTTTTTCCTGCCCGGACAACCTCGCAGGGCATTGCGTTTGAGACTTTTCCGCCGCCGGCTTTCGGCGCGATGCCCGGATTTCACACAACCACATCAACGCCAAAGCGCCGGACAATACCAGTGCATGCATGCAAACCAGCCCCATAAACATCAATGCCGCAGCATACCAGAGCGGTGCCTTCCGACGGCTGCGATACGCCGATGCCACGGCAGCAACGGCTAAAAACAACAGGCTGTAATTGCGCGAAACAATATTATACTGGTAAAACGCATAATACGTCAGAGGAAAAAGAAAACGCACCGGTGCCGAAAAAGGCGACTTGCTAACAAACAGTACCACGGCGGCAAAATTCGGCAAAACAGACGTTATGTAAAGCAACGTATACGGCAGCCCCAGCGCCAGCCATAATTTCAGCCACAAAAACCACAGCGGCGGCGTCCCCTCCACCCGAGACAACAGGGTAAACAATTCAGAAAAAGAGGCGTCGCGCGCAATCAGATAAGCCTGCGCCTCATCGGCAAAGGGCTCGTGAACGGAACCCAGATATAATGCCGCCGACAGCCACAACAGCAGATATAAAGGCAATAACAAATTGGTAAAAAATTTTTTCTGCATCAGCGGCCCTTCCGATATTCAGTATGGACAGCATAGATTTTTGCCGGCGGTTTGTAAAGCTCTTTTGCCAAGTAATGCAGAACCTTTCGCCGGATGGCGGGCCTTTCAGTCGGCCGAGGCCATTGACGCCAGCTCGTTTCTTATCCGCCGCAGTTCTTCCACGGCGGCGGTGATAGCCAAAGATGCGGGAGATGTTTCTGCTGCCGGCGGATTTTCCTGTTCTTCCTCTTCAAAAAAATCTTTCAGAATTTCCGTTCCCAGAATATCTTTGACGGACCGGTTTTTAAACAGCTTTTGTACGCCTTCTATCGTATAGCGGCGTTCATACAAAAGCTCTTTTATGCGAGCCAGGAGGGCAACATCATCTGGGCGGTAATAGCGGCGGGCACTTTTGGTTTTCATCGGCTTTATCTGGTTGAATTTTGTTTCCCAAAAACGCAAGACGTGCGGCGCAACGCCCAGGTCTTCCGAAACTTCCGCAATGCTGCGAAATGCCGATTTTGATTTATTTACCCCCATTTCATCTTCTCCCGTTTATAATAAAAGGACGGTTTTATGCTGCTGCCTTTTCCAACCGTCCTTTTTTTATTCCAATTTTTCCGGATTATTTATCCGAGCCGGCATCCGCCTTTTTGTTGACGGCAGTTTTCAGCCCCTGGGACGGGCGGAAAGAAATAACCGTGCGCGGTGTAATTTCGGCTTCAACGCCGGTTTTCGGATTGCGGCCGATGCGGGCATTCTTATGCCGCAGCAGAAACGACCCGAATGATGAGATTTTTACATCACGGCCGGCTACCAGCTCGCCTTTGATTTCATCAATAACCATATCCAAGATGTCGCCGGCATCTTTGCGCGACAAGCCAATTTCTTCACAAATTTTTTCTGCAATATCGGCACGAGTTATCGTCGTCATGTTTTACCTTTCCTCAAAATAAATAATTATCGTTCCTGCTTAAAGCATAATCTCGCGCGAAAAACAATTCAATACTTCCGTTAAATTATGCATAGCAATTTTTTTCGGGCTTAAGCCTAGAATCTCAGCAGCAGACCGCCCCAGGTGAAACCGGCTCCCATGGCCGGAATCAGCACCATGTCGCCTTTCTTGATTTTGCCGCCGGCAACCGACTCGGACAAGGCCAACGGAATGGAAGCTGCCGACGTATTGCCGTGATGATCTACCGTGATGATTACTTTTTCGGTCGGGATGCCCAACTTTTGCCCGACTCCGGCGATAATCCGGATGTTTGCCTGGTGCGGCAACAGCCAGTCTACATCTTCAGCCGTGATACCGGCCTGCCCCATGACATTGCCGCAAGCTTCGGTCATCGCGCCGACGGCGAATTTGAAAACTTCCTTGCCGTTCATGCGGATAAAACCTGCCCCTTGAGTTGATGAAACGCCGCCGGTGGTGTATAACTGTTCATATTCGGAACCGTCCGCATACAGCTTGGTTGCCAAAACACCGGTATCGGCAGACGTCCCCTCGCCTTCTTTGGCGCGGACGACAACCGCTCCGGCACCATCGCCAAACAGGACGCAAGTGTTGCGGTCTGTCCAGTCGGTTACTTTGGACAAGCTCTCGACGCCGATAACCGCGGCCGTCTTTACCTGGCCCAGGCGTATCATATTATCTACCATGGCCATGGCATAGACGAACCCGGAACAGGCTGCGCCGATGTCAAAGGCGGGCGTACCGAGCTTAACTCCCAGCCTTCCGGCAACACGGGCAGCTACCGACGGGGTCGTATTATCCGGCGTTAATGTCGCTACGACAACCAAATCCAAATCTTCAGCCGTTACAGAAGCGTTTTTCATGGCCATTTCCACAGCGTGCATGGCCATATCCGAAGTCAGCTCGCCTTCGGCAACGACATGACGCGAGCGAATCCCCGTACGCGTGCTTATCCACTCGTCATTGGTGTCTACAATCTTTGACAAATCGTCATTTGTTAACACTTTGGCCGGCAAATAATGGCCGCAGCCGATAATTTCCGTTCTAATACACTTCATAGCAAGCTTCCTGTGATAATTCATCCAAATCTATATTTTCCAACTCGCGGCGGATGGAACCGACAAAATCCTTGCGTACCAGGCGCGCGGCGTTTTCCACGGCAATTGAAAAGCCGAAAGCATCCGTGCCGCCGTGGCTTTTAACCGACAGGCCGTTTAACCCGACAAACATGGCGCCGTTATACAGACGCGGGTCCATAGTCTTTTTTAATTTTTTCATGGCGCCGAACATAAACGGCAAACCTATTTTGGCTAAAAAAGACTGCTTGACGGATTTTTTTATCAGCCGCATCAACAACTGGCTGGTACCTTCCACCGATTTTAAGGCAATATTGCCGGAAAAGCCGTCGGCAACAACAACGTCCGCCTTGTCATTCGGTATTTCATGCGGTTCAATATAGCCGATAAAGTTTAAGTTCAGATGGGTGTTTTTGATGATATGGGCGGCAACATGGATTTCTCCCTTGCCTTTCATTTCCTCAGCACCGATATTCATCAGCGCGACTCGCGGCTGTTCAATCCCCAGCGAATATTTGGCAAAAATATTGCCCATAATGGCAAATTCCGCCAAATTGATGCCGTCGCATTCGGTGTTGGCGCCCAAATCCAACATGACATAACGCCCGTTGATATGCGGCATAATGCTGATAATCGCCGGGCGGTGTATCTTTTGAATCGTTTTTAACAGCAATTTTGAAATAGCCATCAACGCCCCCGTGTTGCCGGCGGAAACAACAGCCATGGCTTCTCCGTTTTTAACGGCTTCCACGGCTTTGTACATACTTGTTTCGCGGTTGCGGATGACGTGTGACGGCTTATCTTCGTTATGGACAAATTCTTCCGTATGAAAAATCTGACAAACGTCTTTTAATGCAGGGAATTTATCAATCTCCGCGGTTACTTTTGGCTTGTCCCCATAAACAAGAAACCGAATATCCGGATTTCTTTTATGTGCCAGAGCCAAGCCTTCAATGACTACTTTGGGGGATTTATCCCCCCCCATAGCATCTATTGATATGACCAGATTATTCTCAGACAAAACTTGCTCCATAAAAATAGATTAAAATTAAAAAAATCTGTCAGATAATTACTCTTCTTCTTTTCTCTGAGCAATTACCTCTTTACCATCATACTGGCCGCATTTCGGGCATACGTTATGAGGTCTCTTCAATTCGCCGCAGTTCGGGCATTCATGATAAGCATTGGGCTGCAAAGCATCATGCGAACGGCGCATATTGCGGCGGGATTGCGATGTTTTCTTCTTCGGTGTAGCCATTTCTTTAACTCTTTAATTAAAAATTTATTTGACACAAATAACTCTTGCAAAATCCATAGAGGAATTACACAAGGGTCGCTGAGTTAGCTTTTATATAAAAAAAATCTATTTGGCAAGAGTTTTTTTTACTTTTTTGAGTTTTTCGCACAAGGCCGCGGCTAACCAGCCTTTTTCTCCGTTATTGCGGCGCATGGCAATGAAAAAATAGGTACCATATTTTTCAGCAGTGCGCAAGAAAAAAGTTTTGCGTATTTTTAACCATTTAGCAAATATTATCATTGTGTATTTTTAACCTACAATAAAATTCGGAAAGGTGATTTGGAAATGTACGCGCTGATTAAACACAATCAGCTCTCCCCTGAACTGCAGGAGGAAATTATTGCCACGGGCAACAGCACATGGATTGAGCTTTTGTCTGAAACGCAAGAAGCTTCCTGTACTGTGCAATAATCTGAAATCTTCTCATAAGAATGCCGCTCCCCTTAAAAAAGAGAACGGCATTTTTGTTGCTTAAAAACAAAAACAATCTTTATTTTCAATCACTTCTTTAACTTTGACAGGACGGCAAACGGATTTTCACGCAGCGGCGCATCATCTTCTATCTGCGGGGAAAACTCCTCGCCCTCTTTGCGCGGATGGTCTTCCATCACCAGTGCCAGCTGTTCAATCGCAATGTCGCCCAAATCTATCTTGCCGCCGATAACGATATCCGGCACGTCGGTTTCTATCCCCTCGTCCATTTCGCGGATTTGCTCATAAGTGGCATTTGTATCATAAGTCAACGTAAAATCGGTTTTGTAATCGCGGTCAAACGGCTCCAGGGAAATGACGCTTATCAGCCCCAATCCGGCGCGCACCTGCCCCGAAACATCAAGAATGCCGCGTTTTTTTTGAAATTTTAATTTAATATCGGCCGTAAAATAATTCACGACCGGAACCTGCAGAATTTCCCGCAGCGTCTCCAACTGCGCCTTGTCGGCCAAAAGTTTGTATTCCTGTTCGCCCTGATTGATATCCTCAATTTTCAACGGATAAGAAAAATCTTTTTGCATTCCTTTTTTCCTTGTGTTATAGGCTTATATTGTTCATTATATAATTGTAAGGATAGCGCAATGTCAATAAACAAAGTGTTTTTTTCAACGGCGGCGGCCGTGATGATGCTCGGGGCGTGCTCCAACGAGTATTTTATCCAGACGGAAGGGAATATGCCGACCAAAGACGATGTTATGCAGATTAAACGCGGAATGGCGCAAAATGACGTGCGGCAGATTCTCGGTTCGCCCAGCGTGGTTACCAGCCTTGACCACCGGACTTGGATTTATATGAACTCAACAATGAAAAGAATGGCCTTTTTTGAACCGGAGGAGCTGGAACGCAACGTGCTTGCCATCACATTTGACCATGACGGCAAGGTGCAGAAAGTTGTGGAGCTGACCAAAGAAAATGGCAGAAATATTACGATTTCCAAAGACGCTACGCCGGTTTTGGGCAGCGAAGAGACCTTTATGGAGAAATATTTCGGCGGGGTTGGCTATATGCCTGTTCAACCGACGCGCAAAGACGACGGATTATAAAAAAAATTTTATAAACAGGCGGCAAAAGTATTGACTTTGTGTCACAAGCCGTTTATAGTTTTTCATAATGGAAAAGTTTCCATTAGAGCTCCTTCGGGAGCTTTTTTTGTTATGCAGACAAGCCACGTTTTGTTTAAACGCGGCTTTTTTTATTGTTAATTTTATCATGAAAGGAGCGGCTATATGCTCAGAAATACTGATTTTGATTTTTGGAACGATGCCATTGAAAACATGAAAAGAGACCGGCAAAGCCGGATTCAAAAGCTCATAGACAGATATGGCTGGCCATTAAACGAAGACAAGATGGATTTTAAAGACTCCATAGAATTTGACTTTGTCAAACCCTATCTTAACGATATGGGCGGGCAATACAGGATTGCCGAAAATACCGTATCCCCCTCGCAAA
>CALXTP010000088.1 GCA_944391435.1 uncultured Alphaproteobacteria bacterium
GCTCTATGGAGCCGAACAGCGCGCGGTGCAGCATAACCGGCTGGTGCTTTTCGCCGTCTTCGCCGATATAGGAAATATCAAAGCGCTGCGGCAGGTTCATATCCACCTGGATGGTGCCGCACTGCCATTCGCGGCCGATGGCGTCGCGCAGGATGAACTCCAGCTTCGGGCCGTAGAAAGCGCCCTCGCCTTCGTTGATTTCATATTCGTAGCCGTGTTTTTCCAGCGCGTGGGCCAGGGCTTTTTCGGAAATATCCCAGATTTCATCAGAGCCGATGCGCTGTTCCGGGCGCGTGGACAGGTATATCTTGATATTTTCAAAGCCGAAATCTTTGTAGATGTCAAAAATCAGCTTCATCGTCGTGATGCATTCTTCTTCCATCTGTTCGGGCGTGCAGAAAATGTGCGCATCGTCCTGGGTGAACTCGCGGACGCGCATCAAGCCCATCAAAGCGCCTGACGCTTCGTAACGGTTGACTTTGCCGAACTCCGCCATACGCAAAGGCAGGTCGCGATAGCTCTTAATCCCCTGCTTGTAAACGAGCAGGCCGCCCGGGCAGTTCATCGGTTTGATGCAGAACCATTTGCCGTCTTCGGTCTGCCCCGAATAGTTGTGCGCGCCGTATTTTTCCCAGTGCCCGGACGTTTCCCAAAGGCAGCGGTCCATAATGCGCGGCGTGGAGACTTCCTGATAGCCGTTATGTTCCTGGCGGTTGCGCATATATTCTATCAGGCGGCGGTAAATGCGGTAGCCCTTGTCATGCCAGAAGACGGCGCCGGGCGCATATTCCGGCTCAAAGTGGAACAAATCCATCTCTTTGCCCAGCTTGCGATGGTCGCGCTTGGCCGCTTCTTCCATGCGGTGCAGATAATCGTCCAAATCTTTTTTGTCTGCCCAGGCCGTGGCGTAAATGCGCTGCAGCATTTCGTTTTTGGAATCGCCGCGCCAGTAAGCCCCCGCCACTTTCATCAGCTTGAAAGCGTTGCCGATATGGCCGGTGGACGGAACGTGCGGCCCGCGGCAGAGGTCAACGTAATCGCCCTGGCGGTACAGGGAAATTTCCGCATCTTCCGGCAGGTCGTTGATGATTTCTACCTTGTAATGCTCGCCGCGCGACTTGAACAAGGCGACGGCATCCGCACGGCTGACCACTTCACGCGTAATCTTTTCATCACGCTTGACGATTTCGTGCATTTTTTCTTCTATCTTGGCAAAGTCTTCGGTTGTGAAAGGTTCTTTGCGCGAAAAGTCATAATAAAAACCGTCTTCTATGAACGGGCCTATCGTTACCTGGACATCAGGCCAAAGCTCTTTGACGGCTTCGGACATGACGTGCGAACACGAATGGCGCAGGATTTCCAGCCCGTGTTTGTCTTTTGCTGTGATTATCTTTACTTTGGAATCGGTAGTGAGCGGGGTAGTGAGATCTTTTAACGTGCCGTTTATCTCCACGGCCAATGCGGCTTTCGCCAGATTATGACTTATTTCGTTGGCAAGGTCAAAACCGGAAATACCGGATTCTACCTCTTTTATGCTGCCGTCAGGCAGTTCAATCTTTATCATGTTATACCCCTTATAATTCATGTTTGCGCCCCGGGTCTGCACCCTCGGCTGTTTTGTTAATGCTCACTTTTTGCCTATCAACGAGCGATAGACGGCTATCGTTTTATCACACATAATTTGTTTTGTAAAGTTTTCTTTTATAAAATTACGCGCGGCGGCGGCAATTTTTTTGCGCTTTTCCGCCGGCATGTCCAACGCCCAGGCCAGCTTTTGGCTCAAATCGCCCGCGTCGCCGGATTTGAAATGGCGGCCGGTAATGCCGTCTTTGAGGTTATCCAGCGAACCGCCGATGTCTGAGGCCAGCACTATCTTGCCCATCGCCTCGCCCTCGGCGGCAATGCGCCCGAACGCCTCCGGCTCCACAGAGGCCGAAACGACTATGTCGCAGGCTTTCATCAACGCCGGCACATCGTCGGTGTGGCGGATAAAGGTAAAGCAGCTTTCCATGCCGCTGTTGCGGATTTGCGCGAGCAGGCTCTCTGTATATTTGGTGCGCCCCTGGTCGTCACCGGCAAATATGCAATGAAAATCGCCGCGGCCTTTCAGTTTTGCCAGTGCGTCTATCAGCAGCCACTGGCCTTTCCAATGCGTCAGGCGGCCAATGAGCAGTATCAGCTGCTTGTCGGTCGGCAGATGATATGTTTCTATCATGTTTTTCAGGCGCTCGGCGGTAACCGCTTCCGGATCAAACTTTTCCACATCCACGCAGCGATGGATGAAAACCAGGCGATCTTCGGGCGTGTGATAATTTTCCAGTACATGGCTTTTGATATGCGAGGAAATGACTATCACCTTTTCACCATAGGTCATCACGCGGTTGTACGGCTTTTTTATCCCTTTGGGGCCAAGGCCGTAGGTGCCGTGAAAAGTGGTCATAAAATGCACGCCGGCCTTTTTGGCAGCCAGATAGGCGCTCCATGCCGGGGCGCGCGAACGGGCGTGGACAATGTTAATCCCCTCTTTTTTGATTATTTCCGCCAGCTTGGATGCGTTTTTTAAAATCGTAAACGGGTTTTTGCTCTTGAGCGGCAGGGTGAAATGACGGACGCCCAGCTTTTGCAGATTGTGTTCCATCCGTCCGCCGGCGGAGGCGACAAAATTGGTTATCCCCTGCGCGGACAAGGCCTCGGCAATCTGTACGGTGCCCAGCTCAACGCCGCCCTGCCCCAATTCCGGCAAAACCTGCAGGACAACCGGCTTGCGCGGCGAAACTTGCGCCGGACGGCGCGTTTGGCTGTTATCCGCGGAGTTGCTGCCCGCAGGGGACGGCCGCGCCGCTCCTGAAGATTTCTTTACTTTATTTTTACTCATTTGTCGTATATATCCTTCTAAAATGTTAACCGGTTAGCGAGGCTAAGATGCCAGAATCTTTTTACACCTATAAATGCGGACACACCGCAAAGTATGAATACATTAAGCCCGAAAGCACAAAAACTCAAAGCTTTACGCTGGTTTATGCACATGGATTTTGTTCCGACCCCTACGGGCGCAAGCCGGAGGAAATCAAAAAGTGGTGCGTTGAAAACGGCATGGGCTTTTTCCGCTATGAAATTGCCGGGCACGGCTCTGATGCTGCAAGGTTTGAAGAAACGACGATAAATACCTATAAAAGCCAGATTTTTGAGATTGTCGGCGAGATGGTCGGCGGCGATGTTGTTATGGCCGGGGCGTCGCTCGGCGGGTGGCTCGGGCTGCTGGCGGCGGTGCAATTTCCGCAAAAGGTCAAAGGGTTTCTCGGGCTGGCGGCGGCACCGGATTTCTTAAAAAAATATTTTGAGGCCTATTTTCGCCCCGAACACAAGGAAATTCTGGAGCGGGACGGCAAAATTACGTTTCCGACCAATGATTTTACCTATGTCATTACCAAAGAGATGATTGCATCGGGCAACGAAAACCTGCTTTTGGACAAGGAAACAATCCCTTATGCCGGCAAAACGAGGCTGCTGCAAGGAATGAAAGACGCGTCGCTGGACTGGCGCACAGCCCCGCTGATTGCGCAGAAACTTACCGGAAACGATGTCAAAACCGTGTTGCTCAAAGACAGCAACCACCGGCTCGGCAGCGACGGCGATATGGCGGAAATCCGGCGGGCCTTAAGCGATTTTTTAGCTTAACAGCGCGTGTCCAGGCGGATACGGCGGCGCGGCAGGAAATTAAAGTTTTAGAATAAATTTAATGGGCAAAGTGCTGATATGTCATATGATTTAATGTTTCAGAAAGCGATTGAACTGCAAAATAACGGCGCGCTTAACGAGGCGGAAGACATTTATCTGAAAATGCTGGAGGCCATGCCCGAAAATTCCGACGTGTGGAATCTGCTCGGGCTGATTGCCCAGAGCAAAGGCAACGCCGGGCGGGCGGCCGATTGTTTTTTGGCGGCGATACGCTATGCCCCGGCGCCGTTTGCCCCGCATTTTTTTAACCTCGGGCTGGCCTATCGTTCTTTGAACAAAAAAAGGGAGGCGCTTGATGCCCTGCAGCGGGCGGTTGATTTGCAGCCTGATTTGAAAGAGGCATGGAATTTTCTCGGGCTGTGCGAAGAGGAAACCGGCGACCATGCCGGGGCGGTCAAAAGCTTTTGCCGGGCGCTGGATATAGACGGCGGCTATTTGGAAGCCCGGGCTAATTTGTGCTTTTATACCAAAGACAAAGAGACGCTTTTCAAACTGGCAGATGAACGCGAAGATGATTTTCAGGCCAATCTGCTGGCGGCGGATATGGCCGGCAGCCCGGCGCAAAAAGAACATTATCTCCGGCGGGCGGTTGCCGCCTCCCCTTTCCATACCGGCGGGCTGCTGGCACTGGCGGCACAACGGATGGCGGCGGGCGATATGGCCGAAGCTTTACAATTATACCATAAGGTATTGAATCTTGATGCTAATTCCGTTGAGGCTATTTTGGGGCTGGCAGATATTTATCTGGCCCGGGGCGAAACGGACAAGGCGGAAAACTATTATAGAAAAAGCTTTGACATCCGGCGCGACATTGCCGGCGCCCATCTTAATTACGGCATTTTGCTGTATCGGCAGAAAAGGTTTTCCGAAGCGTTGGAAGAATACCGGGCGGCAGCCGTTTTGGCGCCGGAAACACCGGAAATAAGCTATAATCTGGCGCAGATACTCAAAGAAACCGGCGACTATGAGGAAGCGCTGGGGCTGATGTTTAATGCGCACCAGCGGGCGCCGGAGCGGCGGGAGTTTTCGGCGAATATTATGGAAACGCTGACGATGCTGGCCGGAGAAAATGCCGAGTTGGCGCTGAAAATTGCCGAAAACTGGCAGAAACTTGAACCGGATAACATATTTTCCAAACGAATCCTTGCCGGAATCAGCGGCATGAACGCCACGCCCGACGACGACAAAGCCTATGCCGAGCAATTGTTTGACCTGTTTGCGGAAACATACGACGAGACAATGGCCAGGCTTGAGCCAAAAATTATCAGCGAATTCAAAAGGCTGCACGGCGATATTCACGGGCGGGCGCTGGACCTCGGCTGCGGCACGGGGCTGGCGGCAGATGCGCTCAAAAACGACGGCAACGTGTTTTACGGCGTGGATATTTCTGACGCGATGCTGGCGGCGGCGAGGCAAAAAGGGCGCTATGAAAAGCTGATTAAAAGCGATATTGCCGCTTATCTTAAAAAGAATCCGCCGGCGGGAAAATTTGATATCGTGCTGGCTTTTGACGTGTTTTGTTATTTCGGAGCGCTGGAAGAAAGCGCCGGACTGCTCAAGGGGGCGGAAACGTGGTTTTCCACCGAGGTTGCTGACGACTCTGAAGCGCAGGATTTTTTTCTGGCGGCAGGCGGGCGCTATAAACACAAGAAAAGCTATGTTTTGAAAACGCTGGCAAAGGCCGGGTTTGCCCGGGTTGAAGCTTTTCCGCTTACGCTGCGCCGGGAAAACGGGCAGGATGTGCCGGGATTTTTGTTCAAAGCCCTGCCCTGATGCGGCGGCAAGCTTTATAACGCGGCCCGGGGAAAACAAAATCAGCAAAGCCAAGGCTGAAAGGCAAGATGCAGCAAAACCGGGCATAAAAAAATAATGCCGGAACAGCTAAAAAAATAATCTTGTGAACAATCGCAAAAATCTATTGTCTGCGTTTTTAAACTGCTTTACCTTAAAATCGGTTTGTTAAGGTTATTATATAAATATGTGATTATTGCACTTTTGATTTTTTATTTATTTCGCGGATATTTATGCTTTGTTTCTATTTGTTAGCATAAATAAGGTGAGAGCATTTTAAAATGCAAAAGGCGGAATTTATGGCCAAAATTCCGGCCGCGGCAAAAGAAAATGACAATCACGGATTGCCCGATGGTTTTATTGCTATTATTGGAAAACCTTCTGATCAGAAATGCGCATAGAGTTTATAAAAAGCGCCTGCGGCCAACAGTATTCCCTGCTACGGTGCCGGAGGCGCTTCCTGATTTTTATTTTTGATTTAGGGTATTATTTGCTGTTATTTATGTTCTTATTTGGTTTTATAGTTTTGTTATTTGAATTTATTGTTTTTTTACCTGAATATTTTTATGTTTCCCTGCTTTGATTTTAGATACTTTTTCAAAAACGGCGCCGGATGAGCGCGTTTTTTTTTGCGCCGAATCAGGGGATTTGTGCCGAGTGAGGGTGCCGGTTGCCGCGAAGCATGCTGTTGCCGATAACCGGGGAGAATCCCTGCAGCAATACGGCACGGCGGGCATTTCCGGCTTATGACGGCGGCGGAATATGCCGTAGCGGGCGGAAGCGCTTAAAATCAAAAATCAGTAATGCGGAGGCGGCGTTTCTTCTTCTTCCGGTTTGACGGACGTTTGCGCGTTGCGCAAGGCCTCGGTCAAAAAGTGATTCTGCTTTTGCAAAAAGGCAATATCCTTCCCCTGGCGGATTATCATATCGTTTAAATCGTCTACCATCCGCTCCAGATTTGACAATGCCATTTCTATATCCATAAAACGCTCATCGCATTTTTTCATACCGAAAGCCTCCTTTGTTGCTACCTGTCCAATATAACCCGTTTTATGAATTTGGCAAGGCTTTTACGCAATATTAACCTCTCGCCGGCTAATGTATGTCAGAGTTATTTTTTTCGGGAGATTTGACATGGTCTTTGCATTGATTGCCGCCGGCGTGGTTCTGGTGATTTTTTACGGCATTTACGTTTCACTTATCAAAAAGAAAAATAATCTGAAAGAGGCGGCGGCGGGCATTGACGTCCAGCTCAAAAAACGCTACGACCTCATCCCTAATCTGCTGAAATCGGCGGCGAAATTTATGGAACATGAAAAAGATGTATTTATGAAAGTTACCGAGTTGCGCGAAAAGGCTATGGGCGCCGGCAGCTTTGAAGACCGCTTCAAGGCTGAAAACGCTTTGTCGGAGGCTATGCATCAGTTTAAGCTGACGGCAGAAAACTATCCGCAGCTGAAATCTGATGCCGCCATGGTCAATGCAATGCAGGCAATGGCCGAAACCGAAGAGCATATTGCGGCGGCGCGCCGTTTTTACAATTCGGCGGTTAAAGACTATAAGAACGGGTTGGAAATTTTCCCGTCTTCCATGGTTGCCAAGATGATGGGGCTCAAAGACGAATATCCGTTTTTTGAAGCAGAAGAAGCGGCAAGAGCCGCCATTGATGCCGGGGATTTCTTCAAATAAGAGATGAGGAGAAATGTTATGGTTGAAACAAATCAAAAACAACGACAATATATTCCACAAATGCCGGAAGTTGTAGAAAAAAATATAAAGCTGATTGAATGTTGCATGGTTGTTATGGGGTGTTTTATTACTGTTGCGACCTTCCTTTTGGCAGACAACATAGCGCAAAAAAATGGTGTTTCTCCAGATATGGCAAAAAGTATCGGGGTGGCTCTCGGCGTATTGGAGATTGTTTTAGGCTTGGTGTTTCGCAAGTTTGGGTATTGGCC